>JBBIQR010000059.1:0-20728 GCA_037442245.1 Candidatus Solibacter sp.
CGGCCTTTCGCGGGAATTGGGGATATCCAACCGGGAGGCACAGACCATGATCGATCAGTATTTTCTAAAATACCGGGGGGTCAAGGAATTCATAGAAGATATCCTGGCGGAGGCCCGCCGGACCCGGCAGGTCCATCGTCCTGGTCATCAGGACCTCCTCGGCCGGGACGTCGTGGACCATCGCCGTTTTCCCGGTTTTCGCCGCCGTGACCTCCATCTTCAACTGCTCCATCATGGCCAGCGCCTGCTCCGGGATCATCGCCCGCACCAACTTGGCGAAATCGCCGGAGGGCGTCGTGGCGTAGCGCTTGCTCGGCGCGTGCAGCAGGGTGATCTGCTGTTTCGCGTAATCGACCACGTAGGAGAGGCGTCCGAAGCTCGATGCCGCCTGGTCGCCGTGGATCCGGATCGCGCTCTCGGCCGGCATCGAACCGGCCATCTGCTGCTTCATCACCTCGGTCATCTGAGCCGGCAGACCGGAGGCGAATGCGTAGCTGGTCTTGTAGTGAATGGTGAGATCGGCGTGCGCGGCGGGTACCAGAAGTACGGCCGCAAGTCCAAACAAGTGGCTGAACCGCATGCCTAAGGGTACCAGTTACCGCGCGCCCGCAAGGATCTCCGCGAACAGGGCTCGATCCACGTTTCCACCGGTAATTGCCGCGGCCACCCGCCTGCCCGCGTTGCGCTCTTTCTCCTGCAGCAGGGCCGCCACTCCCGCCGCGCCGGCCCCTTCGGCGATGTTGTGGGTGTCGTCGTAGATGGCCCGCATGGCCTCGGCCACTTCGCCGTCAGTGACCATCACGATTCGGGCCGCCTGTTCGCGGATGATCGCCAGAGCGTCGCGGTCCGGCGCCGGCACCGCCATGCCGTCGGCGATGCGCGTGCTCGAAGGCGACACCACGTATTCGCCGCGCTCGAAGGAATCGTATTGCGCGCGGGCATGCGCGCTGCATACCCCCACGATCAGGGTCCTCACGCCCAGCGCGGCGCGCGCCGCGGCCGCCCCGCAGATGCCGCTGCCCATCCCGACCGGCACGTACAGCACGTCGAGTTCCGGGGCTGCGGTGAACAGCTCCTGGTACAGGGTCGCCGTGCCCTCCACCAGCCACGGATGAAAGGACGGCACGACGTGATGGCCTCCCGCCCGGGCCCACCGCACCGCCTCCTGCCGCGCCTGCTCGAAATCCTCGCCAAACTCGACCAGCCGCGCGCCCAGCGCCCGCATCGCGCGATTCTTCGATTCGCTGTTGCCGTGCGGCACGTAGATCACCGGCTCGATGCCCTCGCGCCGCGCCGCGAACGCCACCGCCTGCCCGTAGTTCCCGCGCGTCGCCGCCACCGCGCACTGCGGCGCCGCGCCGCTCTCCCGCAGGCGCCGGAAGTAAGCCAGCGCGCTGCGGATCTTGAAGGCCCCGAGCGGCGTGTGATTCTCGTGCTTGAGCCAGACCTCGGCGCCGGCGCGTTCGCCGAGCAGCGGCCAGCGGAACTGCGGAGTCGGCGGCATCGCCTCGTAAACGGCGTCCGCGGCGCGCCGGATCTCTGCGGCGGAGGGCAGCATCCCCATAATGTAACGCGTGGACGAAACCTCTCCCTGTTAGAATCGTCCAAGAGTATCAGCCATGAACTGTAAACTTGCGTTTGCCCTCCTCGCCCTCCTTGTCTGGAGCGCCGCCGCGCCCGCCCAGGCGCTGCCGCCCGGCGTGCAGAAACTCACCACCGTCGAAGGCATCACGGAATATGCGCTGCCCAACGGCTTGAAGGTCCTTCTCTTTCCGGACCAGTCCAACGCCAAGGTGACGGTGAACATCACCTACATGGTCGGCTCCCGCTTCGAAGGCTACGGCGAGACCGGCATGGCCCACCTGCTGGAACATATCATGTTCCTCAAGACCACCACGCGCGACAACGTCAAGAAGGAATTGACCGACCACGGCGCGGATTATAACGGCACCACGTCCTGGGACCGGACCAATTACTTCGAGACCATGACCGCCAGCGACGAGAACCTCAAGTACGGCATCGGGCTCGAAGCCGACCGCATGATTCACGCGCGCGTCGAGAAGCAGTTGCTGGATACCGAAATGACCGTGGTACGCAGCGAATTCGAAATGCGCGAAAACTCGCCGCAGGGCATCCTGCTGCAACGCGTCCTCGAAGCCGGCTACACGTGGCACAACTACGGCCACATGCCCATCGGCAACCGCAGCGATATCGAGCACGTGCCGATCGATCACCTCGCCGCCTTCTACCGCAAGTTCTACCAGCCGGACAACGCGCTCCTCACGGTCGCCGGCAAGTTCGACGAGGGCAAGACGCTCGCTCTGATCGCGGAGAACTTCGGGAAGATTCCCAAGCCCACGCGCGTCATCGAGCCCGAATGGACCGTCGAGCCGACGCAGGACGGCGAGCGTACCGTGAACCTGAGCCGCGTCGGCGATAATCCCGCCGCCATGGTGATGTACCACGTGCCCGCCGGCGCCCACCCCGACGCCGCGGTGCTCGAAGTGCTCACCGGCGTGCTCGGCGACTCGCCCTCCGGACGCCTCTACAAAGCCCTGGTCGATAACAAGAAGGCCGTCGGCGCCAACATGGGGGTCGAAGAGCTGCACGATCCCGGCTTCATGATCGCTTCGGTCCGGCTGCAGGGCGACCAGAACCTGCAGGACGCCACCCAGACCATGCTCAAGACCATCGGCAACGTGATCAGCGAGCCGCCCACGAAGGAAGAAGTCGAGCGCGTGAAGACCCGCCTGCTGAAACAGATCGATCTGGAATTCGCCGATTCCCAGGCCGTCGCGGTGGACCTGAGCGAGTGGGCCTCGCAGGGCGATTGGCGCCTGTTCTTCCTCATGCGCGATCGCATCAAGGCGGTCACCCCGGACGACGTGCTGCGGGTCGCCAAGGCCTACCTCAAGGAATCCAACCGGACCGTCGGCACCTTCGTCCCCACCAAGGACCCCGCGCGCTCCGAGATTCCCGCGACTCCGGATGTAGCCGCCGAAGTCAACAATTACAAGAGCACGGAAACCATCTCGCAGGGCGAAACCTTCGTGCCTACACCGGAGAATATCGAGAAGCGCATGGTCGCCGGCGTGCTCCCCGGAGGCGTCAAGTACGCCTTTCTGCCCAAGAAAACCCGCGGCGGAACGGTGGTCGCCAGCCTCACCATCCGGTTCGGCACCGAGAAGACGCTGTTCGGCAAGAGCCTGGCCGCCGGCATCGCCGGCTCGCTGTTGATGCGCGGATCGAAGCAGTATACCCGCCAGCAGATCCAGGACGAAATGGATAAGCTCAAGGCGCAGATCAGCGTCACCGGGAGTTCCACCAGCGCCACCGCGACCATCGAAACCATCGAAGCGAACCTGCCCGCGGCGCTCAAGTTCGCGGTCGAACTGCTGCGCGAGCCCGTCTTCCCCGAGAGCGAATTCGAAACCGTGCGGCAGCAGCGCATCGCCGGGGCCGAAGCCGGCCGCAACGATCCGCAGGCGCTCGCCTTCAACGAAATTCAGCGCCGCCTCAGCCCCTATCCGCGCGGCGACGTGCGCTACGTCTCCACGCCCCAGGAATCCATCGAGGACCTGAAGAAGATCACGCTCGCCGAGGTCAGTCAGTTCCACCAGGACTTCTACGGCGCAAGCGCCGGCGAGTTCACCGTCAGCGGGCAATTTAATCCGGACCTGATTAAAAAGACCGCCGGCGATCTCATCGGCGACTGGAAGAGTCCGGGAGCCTATCAGCGCGTGCTCAGCCCGTACCACAAGATCGCGGCCGAGGATAAGAAGATCGAAACGCCGGACAAGCAGAACGCCTTCTTCGTGGCCGCCGAAACCGTGCAGTTCAGCGACGAGAATCCCGATTACCCGGCCATCGTCATGGCCAACTACATTTTCGGAGGCAGCGGCACCGGCTCGCGCCTCTTCGCGCGCATCCGCGATAAGGAGGGTCTGAGCTACGGCGTGCAGTCCGTGTTCAACGCCGGCATCAAGAACGACGATGGCGGCACCTTCCTCGCGGTGGCCTTCAGCAATCCGCAGAACACGCCGAAAGTGGAGGCCAGTTTCCGCGACGAACTCGTCAAGACTTTGAAGGATGGCTTCACCGCCGCCGAGTTGGACGCCGCGAAAAAGGCCTGGTTGCAGGAGCGCATGGTCGGTCGTGCGCAGGACGGCGCGATGGCCGGACTGCTCGCCGTGCGCATTCGCTTCGACCGCACCATGGAATGGGACAAGACCATGGAGGCCAAAGTCGCCGCACTCACTCCGGAAGCCATCGCCGCCGCCATGCGCAAGTACGTCGATCCGGCGCAGCTTACCATCGTCAAAGCCGGCGACTTCAAGAAAGCCGGCGTATTGCAGTAACCCGCGCGCAAGAGGAAGGGCGGTGGACACCCTGCCGCCCAATCCTTCGACAGGTCGCGGCAAGCCGCCGCCATTCGCGCCGTACCGTTCGTTTAACTCCAGTCATTTCAGCGTCGCCCGTGTGGCCCCTCCCGTGCACTTCCCCGCCTGCCCGACAAATTCAAACAAGAGGCAACTATGAAGAAGACCCTACTTACAGCGGCTGCCATCGCGATCCTCTCCACCGTGGGAGCTGTCGCACAGCAGACCGGCGATCACGAATCCGGAGGCGGCGACACATTCAACGGCACCGGCAGTACCGGTTCGACCGGCACGGCTCCCTCCACCGACCCCGCGGCCATGGCAGCCCGCCAAGTCGCATTCCTCACCCAATTGCTGACCCTGAGCACCGGCCAGCAGACCCAGGCGACTACCATCTTCACCGCCGCCATCACCGCCAACCAGGCGCTCGATACCGCGGAAACCACCGCCCAAACCGCCCTGGTCGCCGATGTGAAAGCCAATAACACCGCCGACATCGCCACCCAGGCCACGGCCATCGGCAACATCGAGGCGCAGCGCGTCTCCAACACGGCCAAGGCCGACGCCGCCTTCTACACCCTGCTCACCGCCGACCAGCAAACCAAGCTGAACTCGATCAACAACGACGGCTTCTTCGGGCGCGGATTCGGAATCCACGTGCCCGGAGGCCGCTAAACCGCGCCCGCCTGCTGCTGTCTGGAACTTTTGGGCGTCGCCTCCGTATATATGACGTGCGGAGGTGACCCCATGTTCTGCGATCGCTGCGGCGCTCAAATTCAGAGTTCCGCAAATTTCTGCCCCGCCTGCGGGAGGAACTTCGCCCCCGCGGCGCCGGGCGCGACCGGCGCCTACACCGGCGGACGCGTCACGCGCCACGTGCGGACCCTGGGTATCCTTTGGCTGGTCTACGCCGGACTGCGCGTCCTGCAGTCCCTGGCCCTCAATTCCTTCGTCAACGCCGACCGGTGGGTCTTCGCCCAAGCCCCGTTCTTCGTCCACGGCCTGTTGCGCGGCGTCGGCGCGTTCATGCTGATCGCGGGGATCGCCGGGGCTCTCGCCGGATGGGGCCTGGTGGAGCGCAGACCGTGGGCGCGGA
Source organism: Candidatus Solibacter sp. (assembly GCA_037442245.1). Taxonomy (GTDB): domain Bacteria; phylum Acidobacteriota; class Terriglobia; order Bryobacterales; family Bryobacteraceae; genus Solibacter. Next base: position 5,476 of record JBBIQR010000059.1, read on the forward strand.
TGCTCGCCATCGTCCTCGGCATCCTCGTGCTGCTCAACTTCCCCTTCGGCACCGCGCTCGGCGTCTTCACCCTGTGGGTGCTCGCGCCGGCTCCCTCGGAGATGGAATACCGCACGATCCAGCAGCCCGACTAACCCCCGAACCCCGGCTCGCCGTTGGCCAGCGGCCGCACCGTCTTCTCGATCGGCTCCAACTCGGGAATCTCCACCCCAAGCGGCGCCGTCTTGAGCTCGGCGAACCGCCGCGCGCTCACCAGCACCCGGCCCTCCAGCGACCCCACCGCGCTGTTGTAGGCGTCCAGCGCACGTTCCAACCCGCCCCCCACCCTGCCGAAATGCGCGGCCATGTCGGCCAGGCGCTTGTACAGGTCCTTGCCCAGCGCGCTGATCTCCGCCGCGTTCCGCGCCAGGTTCTCCTGCCGCCATCCGTAGGCCACGGCACGGAGGAGCGCGATCAAGGTGGTCGGCGTCGCCAGGATGATGTTCTGCTCCACCCCGGATTCGATCAGCGCCGGATCGCTTTCCAGCGCCGCGCTGAAGAAGCATTCGCCGGGCAGAAACAGCACGGCAAACTCCGGCGCGTGCTCGAACTGCTCCCAGTAGGATTTCCGCGAAAGCGCCGCCAGGTGCGTCCGCACCTGCCGCGCGTGGTCGGCCAGGCACTGCCGCCGCGCTTCCTCGTCCGGCGCCTCGATGGCCCGCAGATACCCTTCGAGCGGCGTCTTGGCGTCCACCACCACGGTCTTGCCCGCGGGCAGATGGACCACCAGGTCCGGCCGCTGCCGCCCTTCCTCGCCGAACAGCGTGGCCTGCGATTGGAAGTCGCAATGCTCCACCATCCCGGCCATCTCCACCACGCGCCGCAATTGAATCTCGCCCCACCGCCCGCGCGCCGCCGGCGACCGCAGCGCGGTCACCAGCTTTCCGGTTTCGCCGCGCAATTGGGTTTGCGTCTCCGCCAGTCCGCGCACCTGCTCGGTGAGCGACGCGTAGGCGCCCGCCCGCGTCTTCTCGATTTCCTGAATCTGGCGGTCCACCTTCTCCAGCGATTCGCGCACCGGACTCACCGCGTCCGCGAGGGCGCGCCGCTCCAGTTGCAGATCCCCGCGGACCGCCTCGCGCGTCTGCGCCAGCGTGGCGCCGGCCAGTTGCAGAAACGCCTGATTATTGCGCGCCAGGGCCTCCGCGCTCAGCGCCGCGAAGGAGTCCGCCAGTTTCCGGCGCGAGTCCTCGATCAGCGCCAGTTTTTCCTCTGCCGCGCGGCGCTCGGCCTCCACCGTGGCTTCGAGAGCGGCCTCGCGCGTCCCGCGGCGTCCCCGCAACACGAGCCACGCCAGGGCAAAGCCGGCGATAAAACACACTACCGGCAAAATGTTCTGCATCGGCTCCATTATCGCGCGCCGCGGATCACTTGATGCGCAGCAGATAGTAGCGCCCGGCGTCCGCCGCCCGTTCCATCCCCCACTCGGCTTCGTGCCCCACGATCGTATTGCCGATGGGCGCGTTCCCGTCCTCCCCGGTAGACACCAGGAGGTAGCGGAACCCCGCCCCACGCAGCGCGCGCGAGGCGTCCAGCCGCAGGTCCTGCGGCGCGCGCGGCGTGGCGGGGACGTCCTTCGTCAGCAGCCGCCATCCGCCCTGGACGCCGCGCCCCCACACTTCCAGCGGCGCGCGGTACACCGCCGTGTGCGTCACCAGCGACGCCGACGTGATGCGCTGCGCGTGGCCGAAATCCACATCGAACGTCATACCCGCGCGTACCGGCTCCCAAGTGCGCCACCGCGTCGCCAGGTTGCCGTCGAAGGCGAACCGCCCCTCCCAGGGATTGGGCCGCCCGGAGAACGTCCACTGCGGGCTGCTCGCCACCGGATAATCGCCGGCGAAGATCTGCACCTCGTTGATGTCCCACTCGCCTTCGTAGCCCACCGGCATCCGGAAACGCAGCACCCGCACATCGGTTTCGGGCCACGATGCTTTCCAGTCGAACACCGGCGTGGTCGAGTACAGCGACGCCAGCCGCAGCGTATCCAGCATCGTGTCGCTCTCGGCCGATTGCCACCAGACGGCCACATCGCGGTCCAGGTATGCGTTGGCCACGCTGAGCAGCGCGAGCGTGCGCGAATCCGCCGGCGTCGTCCGTTGGATCATCCGCGCCACCGTGTACTCGTCCAGGTGGCGGCGCAGGTAGGCGTCCTCGGGTTCGATCCCGAGCGCCGCCGCCACCGGAAACTCGTGCAGGCGGAAACTGTAGGCCGGCTGCAGGCGGTCGAGCACCTGCGGCCAGCACAGCGCCGCCTGAATCGCCACCGCCGCCCACGCCGCCGGACGCGGCAGCACCATCGCCAGCGCGAACATCGCCACCACCGCCGCCTGCATCAGAAATCGCGCGCCGCTGTTGCTGAACCACGGCAGCGCCAGCACGCATGCCCCTAGCCACAGCAGGCGTCCCTCGCGGCGGCGCAGCGCCAGCAAGCCGAGCGGCAGCGCCAGCAGCAGCGGCCCGTACGTCCCGCCCAGCCGGTCGCCGAACGCCAACTCCCAGGGAACCTCCACGGCGCTCACTCCATGCATCGATCGCAGCCCCTCGGCCAGACCGGTCTCGGTCGCCGCGTGGAAGTACGGATTCGGGAACAGGCGATTCGCCAGCGGCGCCACCGGGTTCCCGGTCATCGCGGCGGCGCGCGCCATCCACGGCACGATCGCCGCCGCCGCGCACACCGCCACCATCGCCGCCGGTTTCCACCGCCGCCGGCCGAGCAGCCACGCCACCGCGCACGCCGCCACCAGGACGCCCGGCATCTTGATCGCGTAGCAGAAGCCCGCGCACAGCCCGGCCTCCATCCAGCGCTCTTCGAGCAGCCGGTCCAGCGCGGCCAGCAGGAAGAAGACGCCCGCCGCATCGTTATACGAAGACGATCCCGTGATCCCCATCACCGGCGCGCTGAAATAGAAGACGGCCACCACGAGCGACGCCGCGCCGCTCAGTCCCAGGCGCCGTCCCAGGCGCGCGATCAACGGCAGGCCGCCGGCGAAGAACGCGAACTCGACCAGCTTCGCCGCGGCGTGCCGCCCGAATGCGTAGGCCACGGTGTAAAGCATCTCCATGCCCTGCGGTACCAGGTCGAAGAACGCGGCGCGTTCCGGGAAACCGCCCAGCCGCACGTATTCGCGCGGCAGTCCGAGATGATACGTAATGCCGTCCGGCGTGATCTCGGGCGCGAGCGCGTTCACCAGGTACCACACGCCGTACGCGCCCAGGATGCTCCAGCCCCACCACGGCCACCCCCACTGCATCGCCGCCCTGCGCCAGCCCGTCTTCCACGCGATTACGGCCGCGGCCAGCGCGAGCCCGGCGAACACCTCCCAGCGCGCCACACCGGCGAGAAGCAGCGCGAAGACGATCGCGCTCTCCACCACCGCCCCCACGGCGAGCACGATCTCGAACGGCGTTTCGCGGCGGCGCAGCACCACCACGCCGAGCGCAAACGCCGTACCCAGCGCGATCAGTGCGCCCGCTAACGAGGAGAGTAAGGTCGGCAATTCACCACGGTACTACAGCCGCGCCCGGCCGGTATCAGAGGCTGTGGATTGTGATCCCCACATACGCCAGCGTCAGCCCGATCATGAACACCACCATGAACCAGGAGACGCCGTTGACCCACCCGGAATTCGTCCACTCCCCCATCAATTCCTTCCGGTTGATGAGCAGGATCATGTAGATCAGCACGAGCGGCAGCAGCGCGCCGTTCAGCACCTGCGAAAGCAGGATCATCTGCACCAGCGGGAATTTCGGAATCAGGATCACCCCCGCCCCCACCACGATCAGCGCCGTGTACAGAAAGTAGAAAATCGGCGCTTCGCGCAGCCGCTTGTTCACGCCGGACTCGAAGCCCAACCCCTCGCACACCGAGTACGCCGTCGAGAGCGGCAGGATGCACGCCGCGAAGATCGACGCGTTGAACAGCCCCGCGCTGAAGAGCAGGAATGCGTACTGCCCGAACGGCTTGAGACCCAGCGCCGCCTCCGCCGCGTCCTTGATGTCGGTCGGCCCCTTGGCGTGATAAATCGCCCCGGCGCACGCCACGATGATGAAGAACGCGATCACGCTGGTCATGAAGCAGCCCACGATCACTTCGATCCGCGACTCGCCGTACTCCTTCGCGGTGACCCCCTTCTCCACCACCGCAGCCTGCAGATAGAACTGCATCCACGGCGCGATCGTGGTCCCCACCATCCCGATCAGCATGTAGATGTACGAGGGCTCCAGCAGCAGCACGGGCTTCACGCTGTAAAGCGCGGCCGATTTCCAGTCCGGCTTCACCAGGAAACCGCTAATCACGTAGGTGATATAGAACACGCACGCGAACAGGAAGATCTTCTCGACGCTCTGGTAGTTGCCCTTCACCACCAGGAACCACACCGCCACCGCGCACAGCGGCACGCTGATGTACTTGCTGATGCCGAACAGTTCCAGCGAACTCGCCACTCCGGCGAACTCGCTCATCACGTTGGTCAGGTTCACCGCCACCAGCAGCGCCATCATGATGAACGTGGCGCGCAGCCCGAACTCCTCCCGGATCAGGTCGCTCAGCCCCTTGCCCGTCACGGCGCCCATCCGCGAGCACATCTCCTGCGCGATGATCAGCAGCAGCGTGATGGGCAGCAGCGTCCACAGCGGCAGGTAGCCGAACATGGCTCCCGCCTGCGAGTACGTCAGGATGCCGCCCGAATCGTTGTCCACCACCGCGGTGACGAATCCCGGTCCGATGACCGCGAAGAACACCGCCAGGTGGTAGCGGAACCGCCAGAAGAGTCCCTTCATCCGTCACCTGGCCCGCAGTACGGAGATGACGTCGTCGGCGGTGATCACCCCGGCGAGTTTGCCCTCTTCATCCACGACCGGAAGGGTCAGCAGGTTGTATTTATCGAAGATTTCGGTGATGCGATTCTCTTTTTCGTTGACCGGAACCTGGATCAGGGTGTCGCTGGCCAGTTCCCTGATGCGGGTTTCCGGCGCGGCGATCAGCACCCGCGCCAGCGGCACCGCCGCCGTCAGGCGCTCCTCTTCGTCGATCAGAAACAGCGTGTTCAATCCGTCCAGGAGGTCTTCGTTGCCGCGCAGCGCCGCCATGACGTCGTTCGCCGTGGCGTTATCGTGCAGCGCCACGTACTCCGTGTTCATCATGCCGCCGGCGGTGTCTTCGCGGAATTCGAGCAGTTCCTGCACCTCGCTCTTTTCCGCGGAATCCATCTCATCGAGGATCTCCTCGCTGGTCTCGTCCTCGAGTTCGTTGAGCAGGTCCGCCGCCTCGTCCGGCGCCATCTCTTCCATGATGTCGGCCGCCTTCTCCGGTTCGAGCGACTCCAGGATGTTGACCTGCATCTTCGGGTCCTCGACTTCGGAAAGCGCGTCCGCCGCGGCTTCGCTGTCGATCGTTTCAAAAATCGCCCCGCGCTCCGCCGGACCCAGTTCCTCGACGATGTCCGCCAGGTCCGCCGGGTGCATCTCCTCCAGCTTGGTGTAGGAGATGTTCAGCCGCAGGCGCCGCTGCGGATCCGGCTCCACCACGTTGGCGAAATCCCAGCGGATCGAGTTCGGCGGGATGCGCCATTGCAGCCGCCGGATCCATCGGGGAGGCATCAATCCCTGCGCCACCCTGCGGAAGATGCTGCGGATTCCGATGTCCACCTCGAGCACCGAGACCGTATCGCGCTGTCCGTCGTGCGCGATCGTCATCGTGACGTCGTTCACCCGCACCACTTTGCGCCCGTTCACGTCGATGATCTGCTGATCCAGCAGGTCCCGCCCGATGCGCAGCATGTACTCGTCGTCGTGGTATGGGACCAGTTGCTCGTCGCTCAGCCGGATTCCGTCCGCCAGGCTGAGCGAGCGCACCTGATCGTAGCGGATGGTCAGCCAGGAATACTCGCCACCCACCAGAAACCGGTCGATGCGCGCGGCGTGCACCAGGGGAACGATGGCGGCGTCTTTCACGCGCCCGATGCGCCGGCCTTTCAGGTCGTAGACCGGCATCGAGATCAGTTCCGTGAAATAGAGCAGTTGTTCCGTCATTGCCAACGCCCCGCCGCGCGGAAACAGGTAGGGCGCCCCGGGGTCAACGGGTCGGTTCGGACGGTACTGATCTGCGCTCTACACGGCTTTCCGACGCTAATTCCAATATGGACTAACGGATAGGGAACCCGCAACAGAAAAATACTGGAGGGCGGGCCGGCCCACCCCTTCTCTCGACACGCTGCAAGTCTGTTCCCGAAAGGTAAAAGCCTCGTAAAATCGGCGCAGCCCCTGGCGCCACTCTTCCCGGCAAGCCCTTTTCCCCGCCGCGGTCGGCTATCATGCGGGTATGCCCATGGGCGGACCGCCTCGCGCCGCCCGCGGCAATCCAATTGCTCCAGGGAAACACCATGCGCACATCGCTGCTGTTGCTGTTCGCCGCCGGCGCCGCCCTCGCGCAGACCCAGGGCTCCCCGCCGCAGCCCGGCGGTTACGCCGGCAGCAACGCCTGTAAAACCTGCCACGCCAACATCTGGATGAACTTTTATAAGAACCCGCACTTCAAGAGCATCGCCAGCGGCAAGGAATCCCCGGAGCATACCGGCTGCGAAGGATGCCACGGTCCCGCCCAGTCCCATATCGCCGCCCACGGCGGCAAAAACACCATCCCGCGCGCCTTCTCCCTCATGACCCCGGACCAGGCGCTTGAAACCTGCCTCGGCTGCCACGCCAAGGACCTCTCCCGCGCCAACATCCGCCACAGCCCCCATACGCTCAACGGCGTAGCCTGCACCAGTTGCCACTCCATCCACCACTCTCCCACCCCCAAATACCTCCTCGCCAAACAGCAGAACGAGATGTGCTACGGCTGCCACACCCAGGTGCGCGCCCAGTTCTCCATGCCCCACAAACACCGCGTCGACGAGGGCTTCATGCAGTGCACCGATTGCCACAATCCCCACGGCTCGTTCGACGCCACGTGGTCCATGGGCCAGCGCCCGCGCATGATGCAGCAGGCGCCCGGCACCGACGAGCCTTGCCTGAAGTGCCACATCGATAAACGCGGCCCCTTCGTCTTCGAACACGCTCCCGTCCGCGTCGAAGGCTGCGAAACCTGCCACTCCCCGCACGGCTCGATGAACGCGAAACTGCTGCGCCGCCCGGTCGTCTTCACCGTCTGCCTCGAATGCCACACCGGCGCGGACGACTTCGGTACCCGCAACAACGGCGTCCCGCTGCAAACCTCCAAGCACAACCTGCTCGACCCCAAGTACCAGAAATGCGTCACGTGCCACGTGATGATCCACGGGTCCAACAGCGATCCGTACTTCCTGAGGTGAGCCGCATGATGAAAACCATCCCGATCCTTCTCGCGGCTACCGGAGCGCTTCTCGCGCAGCAGACCGTGGCGCCCACCACCGAACAGACCGGCTCCCCACGCGGCCAGGATACCGGCGCCTATAACATCACCGACTCGGTCGAGTTCGGCTACCGCTGGAGCCTGGTCAACGGCGACCCCGGCGAATACCGCAGCGACGTCAACTACCGCAACGGCCTGCGCGTCCTCGCCGCCGCCTTCTCCATGACTTCCAAGGACGGCCACGGCCGCTACTTCGACCAGATCGTGCTCAACACCACCGGCCTCGGCAACGATCCCTACCAGTCCGCCACCCTGCGCGTCGAGAAGAACGGCCTCTACCGCTACGACATGAACTGGCGGCTCAACGATTACTACAATCCCGGGCTCACCATCGCCGGCGGACTCCACCTGCTCGATACCGTCCACCGCCTCCAGGACCACGAACTGCTCCTGCTGCCGCAATCGCACTACCACCTGCGCATCGGCTACAGCCGCAACACGCAGGACGGTCCGGCCCTCACCACCGCGCAGCAGTTCGACGCCAACGGCGTCGGCTTGCCCGTCTTCGAAAACGTCCAGCGGCGCTGGAACGAGTACCGCGTCGGCGGCGATATCGATTTCGCCGGCTTCAAGCTCACCCTCATGCGCCGCTGGGATTTCTACACCGAGACGCCCGTCTACACCGGGCTTGGCGTGGTCTCCGGACCCTCCATCGGGGTGGCCAGCGATCCCACCGTGCTCAACACGTTCAGCCGCTCCGCCCCGCAGCACGGACGCAATCCGGGCTGGATGGGCAACCTGCTGGCCAACCACAAGCGCTGGGCCGTCAACGCGCGCGCCAGCTACATGCACGGCTACAACGATTTCTCGCTCGGCGAAATGGCCACCGGCATCAGCCGCTTCGGCGGCGCGGCCAACCGCCAGATCCTGGTCAGCGGCTCCGGCGACCGCCCGTATGCCGCCGGCGACCTCACCCTCAGCCTCTACCCCACCAGCCGCCTGACCCTGGTCAATACCACCAGCGTCAACAGCATGCGCATCGACGGGCCTTCCAGCTACACCGAGATCGCCAACGGCATCAACTTCGGCGCCTCGCTCTACTTCCGCTATCTGGGTGTGCGCCGCGTGCTCAACTCGAGCGACGCCGACCTGCGCCTCACCCGCTGGCTCGGGGTCTACGGCGGATACCACTACACCGACCGCCTGGTCACCACAGTGGAAGACTTCTCGCTGCCGGCGATTCCCGATTCCTCCACGGGGGCCTCCTACGCCAACTCCAACACGCTGCGCAGCGGCACCTTCGGCATCCGCCTGCGCCCGCTCAAGGCGCTGACCGCGAACTTCGGCGGCGAAATCGGACGCGCCGATAATCCGCTCACCCCCATCAGCGGCCGCAACTACCACGCCATCGACGGACGCATCGACTACCGCACCCGCAGCCTCCGCTTATCGGCCGCCTACAAGCAGTTCTACAACCTGAACGCGCCCGTCTCTTTCACGGCGTTCAGCTCCCACTCGCGCGATTACTCGGCCAGCGCGTCCTGGTCGCCCCGCGACTGGTTCTCCCTGGATGCCGCCTACATGAAGCTACACCTCGACACCATGTCCGGCATCAACTACTTCGCCGGCACCGGCTTCCGCCCGAACCAGGAATCCGCGCTCTCCTACTACGTGAGCAACGTGCACGCCGCCAATCTCGGGATGCGCATCGATATCCGGCGCCGGGCCGACCTCTACTTCGGTTACTCCATCACCAAGGACACCGGCGGCAATCGCGTGGGCTTCGACCCCAACACCACGCTGGCCGGCGCGATCCTGACCGCGGTCCAGGCGTTCCCCCTCACCTATCAATCGCCGCTCGCGCGCCTCAGCGTACGCATCACACCCAAGCTGCGCTGGAACGCCGGCTATCAGTTCTACGGCTACAACGAGGAGTTCCACATCTTCTCCTACGACCAGAACTTCAACGCCAACACCGGCTACACCAGCCTCCTCTGGACGTTTTAGTTTTCGTAGCGCAGGCCTCCCGGCCTGCCTTTTTGCTACTTCAACTGAATCACCGCCCCGTCCCGCGCTGGCACGGTCACCGTGACCATCCCGTCCCGCACCGCCACCGCGCGCCCGCCCCAAACATCCCGCGCCTCGCGGGCGCCCGCGGCCACCGTCACGTTCACCGTCTCCGCGCCGCGCGCCGGATTCGTCACCCACAGGTACGTCCCGCCCGCGCCATCATGCAGCCGCGCCTGCACCTTCGTGTTGTCCGTCCGCACCCGCGGCACGACCCCCGCCTTGGCCGGCAGCCCCGCGAAGAACGCCCGCGCCTCCGCCGAGTGGTGCAGGTAGTATCCGCCCCCAGGGAACGTGCCGATCACCAGCGTCCGCCCCTTCCCCGCCCGATGTTCCACGGCCGCGATGCGTCCGTTCGCGTACTCGCCCGCCGCCGTCCCGCCCGCCAGCGTGTACTCCTGCCGGAAGTACCGCCCGTGGATGTTGTGCCCCTCCACCTTGAGCGACAGGTTCTCCAGCAGGTCCGGCGTGAATTCCACGTAGCTCTCGCGGACGCCGAACAGCGCGTCCAGCCCGTAGTTCGGCTGCACGGCGCCCACCCGGCCATGGTCGCCGAAGTATCCGGGCAGCCCTTCGCTGATGAGCGTGCCGCCCTGCTCCACGTACGCGCGCAGTTTGTTCCGCGGTCGCGCGCTTCAGCATCACAGGATACGGCAGGTACACCACCTTGTACTTGCCCATGTCCTCCAACGAGACGAAATCGGCCTGAATGTTGGAGTCGAAGAACGCCTGATACGCCCCGCGGACCGACTGCGCATAGAAGTTCGTGTCGCCCTGCTGCACGTAGTTGAACATCTCCGACTCGGGCACGAACACCAGCCCGATATCGCCCTGTACCGGAGGCGACTTCCACACCTCGGCGTGCGTATTCGCCCAGCGCGCGAACGTGCCCGTCATCTCCGCGCGCGGCGTCACGCTCCCATCCATGCCGAACGCGCCGAACGCCCCGAACAGCGGTCCGTCCAGCAGCGGACGCCACCGCGGATACAGGATGCCGGTGGCGCCGCCCGCGCACGACACCAGGTTCCACAACCGCACGTCTTCCGGCTCCGCGATGCGCCCGTCGTCGCGCGCCCGGTTGATCACCTGCGGCTGCAACCATAGCGGACCGGCCTGCGCTTCGGCGTGCCAGAACGGCTTGCCGCGCGCGCCCCCGCGCACCAGGTCCACCGCCTGATACTGCTTCCACGGCTCGTCGCCCTTGCGCGCGGCGATGAATGTAAAGCCCCACACGTCCACGGCGGCGGCCGACCGCCACTCGTCGTGCCCGCTCGAAGGCAGCGATTCCAGCGTGCCCGCGACGCCGTGCGCCGTCACCAGGTGCCTGGGGTCGAGCCGCCGCACCAGGCTGGTGCGCCAGTCGAGCAGGGCAAACGCATCGTCCACGCGGAATTCCAGCCAGTCCAGCGATTCCGGATACCCCGCGAAATCGCGCGGCGGCTCCACGTCGTCCCACGTTTCGTAGCTGTAGCGGTGCCACGTCCGCCCCGCCGCCTCCAGCGTCCCGTAGCGCGCCTTCAGCCACTCGCGCAGCTTGCGCTTCGTCGCCTCGCAGTAGCAGAACATGCGCCGCGGATTGCCGCCGTTGAAGGTGTTCTCGTTCCACAGGTCGTAGCCGAGCAGCGCCGGATGATTGCGGTAGTGCTCCACCAGCGCGATCAGAAACCGCTCCGCCGCCGCCCGCACCTCCGGATTGTCCAGGCACAGTCCGGGGAATCCGCCGGTGGCGCTGCTCGCCGAAATCCCGCTATCCACCAGCGAGCCGTCGCTGCCGACGAAGCGCGCGTTCGCGTATTTGCGGAAGGCCCACTCCGGCGCCGCGGTCACCAGTTCCGCGATCACCACCTTGATGCCGTTCTGCGCGGCCAGGTCCATCATGCGGTCGTAATCGCGCCAGTCGTACTTGCCCGGCGCCACCTCGATCGCCGACCACATGAACCAGTGCCGGAACGTGTTCATTCCGATGCGCGCCGCCGTGCGGTGGTCGCGCGCCCAATCCTCCTCCGGCGGGTTCGACTTGCGGAAATAGACCGCTCCGTACGGGAACACGGGATCCGCGGCACGCAAGCCACAGACGGTCCCCAGCAGGAGAATCGCACTCAACAGTTTCGCGCGCATAGGCTCCCGAAGAGTCTATCGCGATGCACGCCGCCAGGCCACGATCAGCACCGTGCCGATCAGGATCAACGCCACCGTGAGCCCGATCCACAGCCCCCGCACGCCCCACCCGTAGCGGAAACACAGCGCCCACGCGATGGGCAGCCCGAAGATCCAGTAGCCGGCGAAGTGCGCCGCCGCCGGTGTGCGCGTGTCGCCGAGACCGCGCAGCGCGCCCGTCGCCACCACCTGCAACCCGTCGAACAGTTCGAAGAACGCCGCGATCCACAATAGCGACGCGCTCACCGCGATCACCGCCGCTTCCGGCGCATACAACCGCGCCACCGCGCGCGGCGCCGCGAACAGCACTACCCCCGCGGTCCCCATGAAACTCGCGCCCAGTGCGAGCGCCGTCCAGCCCGCCGCCGCCGCGCCCCGCGCATCGCGACGCCCGGTCGCCTGCCCCACCCGCACCGCCGCCGCCGCGCTGATTCCGAGCGGCACCATATACGTGATCGAAATCACGTTGACCGCCACCGTGTGCGCCGCCAGCGAAACCGCGTCCAGCTTCGCCGCCATCACGCTGACGATGCCGAACACCGCGCCCTCCACCGCGATCTGCGCCGCCGCGGGCGCTCCCAGCGCCAGCAGCCGCCAGATGCGCCGCGCCCGCGGACGCCACTCGCCGCGCAATCGCCGCAACCCCTCGCGCCGCTCGTGCGCTACCAGCGCCCCTACCAGCACCAACCCGATATAAGCCCGCGCCGCCGCGGTGGAAATTCCCGAGCCCGTCAGGCCGAGCCGCGGCGCGCCCCAGTTGCCGTACATCAGCAGCCAGTTGCCGGCGAAGTTAATCAGGTTCGCGCTCACCACCGCGAACGTGATCGGCCGCACCACGTCGCGCGCCTGCAAATAGCGGCGCAACACGCTGTAGACCATCAGCGGCGGCACGCTCGTGGACAGCGCCTTCACGTAGGGGTCGAGCTGCGCCATCACCTCCGGATTCGTGCCCAGCGCGCGCAGCAGCGGAATCGTCGCCAGGAGCAGCACGGTCGCCACCGGCGCCGCCGCCAGCGAAAGCCACATCCCCGCCGCCAGCGTGCGCCGGCACTCGCCCTCGTCCTTCGCGCCGAACGCCTGCGAAACCAGCGTATCCATCCCGCTCAAGAGACCGGACCCTGCGATCACGATCGGGAAGAACAGCATCGACCCCACGCCGCCCGCGCCCATCGCCGCCGGACCGAGCCGCCCGGCCATCACCACGTCCACGAACCCCATCGCCATCCAGCCCAGTTCCGCCGCCGCCAGCGGAGCCGCCAGCCGGATCATCGGCCGCATTTCCTTGCGTAGCGCGGCGATCATGCCTTGGGGTGCGCCTTGTCGTACACCGCCATCAGGTCCGTGAGCGTCACCTGCGTGTACTTCTGCGTGGTCGAAAGGCGCGCGTGCCCGAGCAGTTCCTGAATCGCGCGCAGGTCCGCGCCCGCCGCCAGCAGGTGCGTCGCGTAGGCGTGCCGGAAGCTGTGCGGATGCAGCGAGGGGTCCCCCGCCAGCAGCGTGGCGTACAGCTTCACGATCAGCGCGATACCGCGCGGCGTGAGCCGCCCGCCGCGGTGGTTCAGGAACACGGCGTGCTCCTCGCGCAGCACGGGACGCTCGCCCAGGTAGCGTTCCAGCGCCTCCGCCGCCTGCCGCGGCAGCGGCACCTGCCGCTCCTTGCGCCCCTTGCCGCGCACCCGCATCCAGCCTCCGGCGCGGTCCAGATCCTCCAGGTTCAACCCGGCGAGTTCGCTCACCCGCAGCCCGCAGCCGTACAGCACCTCGAAGATCGCCCGGTCCCGCGCCGGATGCGGACGCTCCAGTTTGCCGCGCCCGATCTCGTCGAGCAGCGTGTTCACCTGCTCCGCGTTCATTACCTCCGGCAGCTTCTTCGGCGCTTTCGGCGTGCGCACCAGCCGCGCCACGTTGGTCGCGACCACGCCCTCCCGCAGCAGGAACCGGAACAGCCCGCGCACCGCCGCCAGTTTCCGCCGGATGCTGACGGTGGAGAGCTGGTCGCGGTACAGAGCCGCCAGCCACTCGCGCAGGATCAGGATATCGATGGCGCGCGGCTCCGGCGGCGCAAGGTCCGGCGGCGACAGGTACTCGAGGAATTGCCGCAGATCGCTCTCGTATGCCGCGACCGTGTGGCCGGAAGCGCCCTCGCGCTTCAATTCGTCCAAGTACCGCGCGATTTCCGCCGCCAGCGGGGGCTCCGCCGCACTCATCCGCGCCACTCCTCGAGCGCCGCCAGCGCGCGCCGGCAGACCTCCGCGTGCCGCGCCTTTTTATCGCGCCGCAGAGCCTGCCGCGCGGCTTCGTCCAGCGCCGGTAGCAGGTCGAACGTGATGTTCGCCGGCTGATAATCCGCGGCATCCGCCCCGGAAATGTAGTGGCACAGCGACCCGAGCGCGGTCGCCCGCGGCAGAGGACGCGGCTCCTCGCCGCGCGCCACCGCCGCCGCGTGCATCCCCCCCATCAGCCCGGTGGCGATCGATTCCACGTAGCCCTCCACGCCCGAAATCTGCCCCGCGAACAGCACCCGCGGGCGCGACCGCAGTTGCAGCGTCGCGCTCAACAGCGCCGGCGCGTTGATGTACGTGTTGCGGTGAATCTGCCCGTAGCGCAGAAACTCCGCCTTCTCCAAACCCGGGATCAGACGCAGCACCCGCGCCTGCTCGCCGAACTTCATATGGTTCTGGAAGCCGACCAGGTTGAAGCTGTCGGCCCGCAGATTCTCCTGCCGCAGTTGCACGCACGCGTACGGACGCCGCCCCGTGCGCGGGTCCGTCAGCCCCATCGGCTTCATCGGACCGAACCGCAGCGTATCGCGTCCCCGCCGCGCCAGTTCCTCGACCGGCAGGCACGCCTCGAAGTAGCACGCGCTGTCTTCTTCGATGTGCGCGGTCGCGCCCGCCGCCGCCAGCAGTTCATCCACGAACCGCTCGTACTGCTCCCGGTCCAGCGGACAATTCAGGTAATCGTCGGTGTTATCCGCGCTCTTGCCGTAGCGCGACGCCCAGAATGCGATGGACGTATCCACCGTCTCCGCGTCCACGATCGGGCTGATGCTGTCGTAGAAATACAGCCGCTCCGAGCCCGTGAGCCGCCCGATCTCGGCCGCCAGCGCTCCCGACGTCAACGGTCCGCTGGCCACGATCCAGATTGCGTCCTCATCGAGGGACGCGATTTCCTCGCGCCGCAGTTCGATGCGCGGCTCGGCGCCGATCGCCTCCGTCACCTCGCGCGCGAACACCTCGCGGTCCACCGTGAGCGCGTGCCCGCCCGGCACCCGCGCCTTCTTCGCCGCGTGCAGCAGCAGCGAATCCAGCCGCCGCAGTTCCTCCTTGAGCAGCCACGGCGCGGTGTTTTCGCTTTCGCTCTTCAATGAATTGCTGCACACCAGTTCCGCCAGCCGGTCGGTCTGATGCGCCGGCGTCGGCCGCTGGGGACGCATCTCGTGCAGCACGCAATCGAGGCCCCGCCGCGCCACCTGCCACGCCGCTTCCGAGCCCGCCAGCCCGCCGCCGATTACATGGATCTTCACAGTACGGACGCAAGCCCGGCCGCGGGCACCCGCAGCCCGACCACGAACGTTCCGAACAGCGCGTACACCGCGCTCACCTCATCGAAGCGCATCTCGTAAATCAGCTTCTTGAACACCAGCGGATCGTCGGC
>JBBIQR010000060.1:0-20566 GCA_037442245.1 Candidatus Solibacter sp.
ACTGCGTCTTCGCGCGGTTCCTCTCGACGGGATCGAGCTATCGCGATTGCGGCCGCCCTTGCGAAACCCACACAGTTGCGCTGCGCGACGCCGCCGGGCGCGCCCACCCGGTGCTTGCCGATACCGGGTGCCGCAATACCGTTTTCGGCGCCGAAGCGCAGGAAGCCAGCGCGCATCTCGAGGCGTGGCGCGGCGCGGGCATCTCGCGGTTCCGACTCGAGTTCGCCCATGAATCCGCCGCGCAGGTTGAGGGCGTCGCGCGGGCCTTTCAAGCGGCTCTGGCGGGGCGCTTCGATGCTCCGGGGCTGGCCCGCGAACTCCGCCGCCACTCGCCGGAGGGGGTCACGCAGGGCAGCCTCTTCGTACCGGAAAACTACCTCGAACTGCCCGTTCTCGGTTAGCCTCGGTCACAAAAACGGATCTGGGTCACCAGCCGCAGCGCTTCCTTCTTTTGGCGCAACGTTTCTCACTGCGCTCGTCAATCCGGGTAGCCCAGGAACAACCGCGCGTTAAAATGTTGCCGATGCCTCCGGCGGCCTCCTTACGCTCAAATTTCGTGTGGACCTTCGTGGGAAACGGGGTCTACGCCGCCGGGCAGTGGGGATTGCTCAGCCTGCTGGCGAAACTGGGCGGCAGCGAAATGCTGGGCCAGTACGCCCTGGCGATCGCGATTACCGCGCCCGTCGCCATGCTCTCCCACCTGAACCTGCGCGCCGTCATCGCCACCGATGTGACCGCGAGGCACCCCTTTGGCGATTACCTCGCGGTACGCTTGGGAGCCACCGCTCTCGGCCTGGCCGCGATCGCGATTCTCGCCGCCGTGGCGTCGCCGTCGCGCGCCATGATGCCCGTGGTCCTGGCGGTGGGGGTGGCGCAGAGCGCGGAAAATGTAAGCGACGCTTTTTACGGCGCGTTTCAGCGGCACGAACGCATGGGCCGGATCGCGCTCTCCATGATGGGGCGCGCGGCGATTTCGGTGGCGGCGCTCGGTGTGGCTTTGTGGACGACCGGCAGCATCCTGGCGGCGTCGGCGGCGCTGGCCGCGGCGCGCATCGCTTCCCTGCTCCTCTTCGACATCCGCACCGGCGAACCGGCCGCGCGGACCACGCGCGCGGAGCAACTCGCCATTCTCCGGACCGCCATGCCGCTCGGCCTGGTGCTGATGCTCGTGACCCTGAACGCGAACCTGCCGCGCTACGTGATCGAGCAGAAACTGGGCATGCGCGAACTCGGCGCGTTCGCCGGCGTAGCCAGTTTCCTCACCGCCGGCAACACCGTCGTCAACGCGCTCGGGCAGTCCGCGACTCCACGGCTGGCGCGCCTCTTCGCCAGCGGGAACCGGCGCGGCTTCCGCCAGTTGACTCTGCGGCTCACGGTTCTCTCCGCGGCGCTGGGCGCGGCCGGCGTTGCGGGGGCGCTCCTGCTGGGCGCGCCGCTGCTGCGCATCCTCTACCGGCCCGAGTTCGGGCAATATGCCGGCTTGCTCGCCGCGGTGATGGCGGCGGCCATCCCCGCCTACATCGCGGGCACACTCGGCTACGTGATTACCAGCGTGCGCGCCTTCGATGCGCAGTTGCCGCTCTCCTGCGCGGTGGCCGCGGCGTGCGCGGCGGCATCCTGGCTGCTCGTCCCGAGCATGGGATTGATGGGCGCTCCTGCCGCGCTCGCGATCGCCGCCTGCGTGCAGGTGGCGGGCGAACTCGCGATCCTGGCGCGCGCTTTCCGCCGCGCGGAGAAGAGATCTTGAAGACGTTCGAGCGAGCCGCGTGGGCGCTGTTGTGCGCGTTCGTGTTCACCATCCCGTGGGAAAAGAGCGTCTGGGTGCCGGAGGTGGGGAGCATCGCGCGGTTCCTCGGCATCGTGGCGTTCGCGGCGGGCGGCGTAGCGGCGCTGCGCGCGCGCACGTTGCGGCGGCTCAACGCGGCGCTCCTCTTCGCCGCGGTGTTTGTCGCATGGTCGGCCGCGACGTGGTTCTGGAGCCTGGACCCGGCAGCGACCCTGCGGCGCATCCGGACGTTCGCCGAACTGCTCGCGATGTTCTGGCTGATCTGGGATTCGTGCCGGGGGCCGCGGCGGCAGAGGCACATGATGCAGGCGTACCTCTTCGGCGCCGTGGCGGCGTGCGGCATCGCTTTCTGGCGGTACCTGCATCACGAGCAGACGTATTACCTGCGCTATGCGGCCTCCGGCTTCGACCCGAACGATTTCGGGCTCGTGCTCGCGATCGCGGTCCCGCTGGCGCTGTACCTCGCCCTGAAAGAGCGGTCCGGGCTTCGCTGGATGTATCTGGCGATCGTGCCGCTGCTGCTGGCGGCGATCCTGCTGACCGCGTCGCGCGCGTCGCTGATCGCCACCTTCGTCGCGTTCACATTCTCCGTCTTCGCCTGGCGCGCCGCCGATTGGACGTTCCGCACGGTGAGCCTGGCGCTGCTGGCGGCGCTGACGCTCTCGCTGGTGCGTTTCGCTCCCGCCCCGCAACGCAACCGCCTGGCAACCATCCCGAGCGAGATTGCGCGAGGCACCCTGCACGACCGCACCCGTATCTGGAAGAGCGGGCTGAAGGCATTCCGCGATCATGTAGCGTTTGGTGTCGGCTCGGGCGCGTATCCGAAAGCCGTCGAGCCGTGGCTCGGCAAGCCGCAAGTCCCGGGCTTTCAGTACGTCGCGCACAACACCTTCGTTTCGGTGCTGGTGGAGTGCGGAGCGGCCGGATTCCTCCTCTTCATGCTGCTCGTGGGCACGCTGGTCCTGTACGCGTGGTCCATGCCAACTTTGGAACGCTGGTTGTGGCTGGTGGTAGGCGCGGCATGGGCGGTAGGCGTGGGCACGCTCACCTGGGAGCACTACAAGCCCACCTGGCTGATGATGGCGCTGATCGCCACCGGATGGGCGGACGCGTGGCGCCCCACGCGAGGCGAAAACGATGAAGACGCGCGTGCTTGAGGTCCTGGCGACGTTGCAGCGCGCCGGCGCCGAGCGCACCGTGGTCACACTTGCCGCGGGACTCGACCGCGATCGCTTCGAGTGCGAAGTGGTGTCAATGTACGACGCCTTCCCTTCCGGATTCGAAGCCAGCCTGCAGGCGGCTGGAGTCGCGGCGCATCACCTCGGCAAGCGGCGCGGCTTCGACCCTCGCATGTACCCGCGGCTGGGGCGCGTGATGCGCAGTTTCCGCCCCGCGGTGATCCACACGCACTCGTATGTGCTGCGATATGCGTGGCCGGTAAGCACAGCGCCGGTAGTGCACACGGTGCACAACCTCGCCTTGCGGGAGGTGGATCGAATCGGGCGCTGGCTGCATCGGGCCGCGCTGCATCGGGGGGCGCATTTCGTGGCGATCAGCCGCGAGGTCGCGCGATCGTTCTGCGACACCTACGGCGCCGGGCCGGCGGCCGTTATCCCGAACGGCGTGGACCTCGCGCCCCCGCGGCTCGCGCGCCACGAATGGCGGCGCGCGAACGGCTTCGACGCAGACGATCTCCTGATCGCGAGCGTGGCCCGCCTGGACCCGCAGAAGAACCCGCTGGGGTTGATCGGCGCGTTGCCGGACGATCCGCGCTGCCGCCTGGTGATGGCGGGCGCGGGCCAACTCGAAGAGGAGGCGCGGCGGAGGGCGGGCGGCCGCGTCCATTTGCTGGGAGTGCGCGACGATATCGCGGACCTGCTCCGCGCCTGCGACCTCTTCGCGCTCGCCTCCGACTACGAGGGGCTGCCGGTGGCGGTGATCGAGGCCATGGCCGCGGGACTGCCGGTGGTGGCGACCGCGGTGGGCGGCGTGCCCGAACTCGTCGAGCACGAGCGCACGGGGTTGCTGGTGGCGCCGCGCGACCACGAAGCGTTGGCCGCGGCGCTATCCTCGCTGGCGGCGGATGCGGAACGGCGCTCCGCGATGGGATTACGCGCGATGGAGCGGGCCCGCGAGTTCTCGGCGGCGCGGATGATCGCCTCCTACGCCGCGCTGTTTGAGAAGATCGCGGAGGCGGGCGCGTAGATGCGGGTGGCTTTCGCAATCACCGGACTCGAACACGGCGGCGCGGAGTCGCAGATGGTGCAACTCGCGAAGCTGCTCCGTGAGCGCGGATGGGACGTCGCGGTGTTCCCGCTGCGTATGGGGCCGCTGGCGGAAGAACTCGCCGCCGCCGGAATACCCGCGGCCCCATTTTCTCCGCGCCGCCTGCTGCGCTTCCGCCCGCACATTCTGCACGCCCACCTGTATCACGCCAATCTGGCCGCGCGCCTGCTGCGCCTGTTCCTGCCGGTGCCCGTGGTCGTATCCACCGTACACAGTCTGGCCGAAAGCCCGCGGAGTTCCGGCGCGATCCGCCTGCGCGACTTCGCGTATCGCGTCACCGATTCGCTCGCCGATGCCACGGTATTCGTCTCCGCGGCCGCTGCGGAGCGCCACGCCGCCGCGCGTGCCGTTCGCGCGCGCCGGATGCGGGTGATCCCGAACGGCGTGGATACCGTTCTCTTTCGTCCCGACTCCGGGCGCCGGAAGCGCGCACGCGCGGCCCTCGGACTGGATGGCGAATTCGCCTGGCTGGCGGCCGGGCGGCTGATGTGGAAGAAAAACTACCCGCTGCTGCTGCGGGCGATGGAAGGCCGCCGCGACGCAGTGCTCATGATCGCCGGCTCCGGTCCCGATGAAGCCGCGTTGCGCGCATCCGCCCCGCCCAACGTGCGCTTCCTCGGCGCGCGCCGGGACCTGCCCGATTTGATGAACGCGGCCGATGCGTTTGTCCTGTCGTCGAGTGTGGAAGGGCTGCCCATGGTGCTGCTGGAGGCCGCGGCCAGCGGAATGGCGTGCGTCGCCACCGCGGTGGGCGGCGTCCCCGAGGCGGTGCTGGCGGAGCGCACCGGATTCCTCGTGCCGGCGGGCGACCTGGAGGCGCTGACATCCGCCATGACCCGGATGGCGGAAGTACCCGGCGCGGAGCGAGCCGCAATGAGCCGGGAGGCGCGGGCGCTGGCCCTCGCGCGCTTCGATCTACGCACGGTGGTGGAGCGGTGGGAACAACTTTACCGCGCGCTACTCGCCGGGGAAGCGTGACCCGCATGGATGTGACCAACCGCTTCGTGCTCGATTTCGCGCGGCGCTACGCGGCCGCACATCCGGGCGCGCGGGTTCTCGATTTCGGCTGCGGCGCTGGTGCGCTGGTGGACGCCGGACTCGCCGCGGGCATCGGCATTTGCGGAGCGGACGTGTTCTACGCCGGAGCCGAAGCGCACCCGCGCGGTGGAGCGATTCACGAGATCCAGGGAGGGCGGCTCCCGTTCCCCGAGGCAACGTTCCATCTCGTCGTCAACAATCAGGTGATGGAGCACGTCGAAGACCTGGAGGCGGCGCTGCGCGAGCTCTATCGCGTGCTCGCGCCCGGCGGGCTGGTACTGAGCGTCTTCCCGTCGCGCGACGTCTTCCGCGAGGGTCACATCGGGATTCCGTTTTCCCACTGGTTCCCCAGGAACTCGCGCGTCCGCTTCTACTACACGTGGGTGCTGCGATCCCTCGGCTTTGGCACGTGGAAGGAACAGGCGCCCACGTCGCGCCAGTGGGCCATCGACAAGCTGCGCTGGATCGACACCTACACACACTACCGGACCCGGCGCGAGATCTTCGCAGCATACGGCCGCTACTTCACCAGTGAAACCCGGGAGCTGGATTACATTCGCTACCGCCTGCTGGACCGCCCCGGGCGCGCATGGATCGCGGCCTCGCTGCGCTTCCCTCCGGCGGCGTGGGCGGCGCGCGCAATCTTCCGCAAACTTGCCTTCTTCGTGATCCTGTCGCGGAAGGTAGCGGCATGAGAATCGCCTACGCGATCACCCGCGCGGACTCGGTGGGCGGCGCCAGCATCCACGTGCGCGACCTGGCGCGCGCGATGCGCGGCCGCGGGCACGAGGTGCTGGTCCTGGTTGGCGGAGAGGGTCCGGTCACGGAGCAGTTCTCCGCGGCGAACGTGCCCTTCCGCGCCTTGCGCCATCTGCGCCGCCCGATTCATCCCCGGCGCGACCTGCTGGCTTACCGGGAGATCCTCGCCGCGCTCGAGGAGTTCGCGCCGGACCTGGTTTCCGCCCACACCGCCAAAGCCGGATGGCTGGGGCGCGCCGCCGCGGCGCGGCTGGGATTGCGCGCGGTCTACACGCCCCACGGCTTACCGGTAGGAGGGCGGTTTCGCGGTCCGGGGTCCGCGCTGTTCGCCGCCGCGGAACGCTTCGCGTCGCGTTGGCACACGCCAATCATCTGCGTGGCGGAGGCCGAACGGGAACTGGCGCTGGCCGCGCACCTGGCGCCGCCGGAGCGTCTCTTCGTCGTCCACAATGGTGTCCGCGACGTGCCTCCCGAATTCCGTGCTTCGGCGGATTCCGCTCCGGTGACCGTTTGCTGCGTGGCGCGTCTGGCCGCACCCAAGGATCACGCCACCCTGCTGGTGGCGCTGGCCGCGTTGCGGGAACGCGAATGGACGCTCGAACTGATCGGCGACGGTCCGGAAGATACGCGCCTGCGGCGGCTGGCCGCGCGGCTGGGGATCGCCGGGCGCGTGATTTTTCGCGGGTACCGTTCCGACCCCGAAGCCGCGCTTGCCGCCTGCCAGATCTTCGCGCTGTCCACGCGCTCCGAGGCGTTACCGCGCAGCGTGCTGGAGGCGATGCGCGCCGGGCTGCCGGTGGTCGCCACCGATACCGGCGGTGTGGCTGAAGCGGTGGAGAGCGGAGTCACGGGACTACTCGTTCCGCCGGAGGACGCGAGCGCGCTCACCGCGTCGCTGGACGCCCTGATCGCCGATGCGGCGCTTCGCGCGCGGCTCGGCCAGGCCGGACGCCGCGCCTACGAGGAGCGCTTCACGCTGGAGCGCACCGTCGAGCGAACGCTGGACGTGTATCGCGCCATAATGGACGCATGACGCGCGCGATCCTGTCCCTCTTCGTCCTCGCCGCCGCCGGCGCCGCGCAGCAGGAACCGGCATGGCGCGCGATGTTCGACGGCAAGACCCTCGGCAACTGGACGGCGACGCCTTTTACGGGCAAAGGCACGGTGAAGGTGGAGGACGGCTGCATCGTGCTCGGCAAGGGGTACATGACCGGCGTCAATTACACCGGGACGCTGCCCAAGTCCAATTACGAAGTCCGCATGGAAGCGCAGCGCGCCGAAGGCAGCGATTTCTTCGCCGGCATCACCTTCCCGGTGAACGATTCCTTCCTGACGTGGATCAACGGCGGATGGGGCGGCACCGTGGTGGGTCTCTCCAGCCTGGACGGCAACGACGCGAGCGAAAACGACACCTCGGTTTCGCGCGACTTCCAGCAGGGGCGGTGGTACCGGTTGTGGTTCGCGGTGAACGTCGACCGCGTGCGCGCCTGGATCGGCGACGAGCTCGTGATCGACGTGCAGATCGCCAACCGCGAGGTCGGGTTGCGCCCGGGCGAGATTGAACTGTCGAAGCCGTTCGGCATCGCGGCCTACAACACCACGTCGAAGATCCGCAACATCGAGTGGCGTCCGCTTCCCGCCCGGTGACGCGGAGCTAGTCCGGCCAGTCGCACAGCGATTCGGTGTATGCCGCCGATCCGTCGCGCAGCCATCCATCCATCTGCGCCGGCTCCTTGAGTTGCTGGCCGCGCACGCGCGGCACTTCCAGGAAGCGGCAGTCGAACTCGGGAAGCGCCGTCATGTCGCCCCAGAGCTTTTCGAACTGAGCCACGGGGAACACGTCCTCCTGTCCCTTGCCCCAGCGCTTCTTCACGTCCTTAAGGGTGATGTAGGTGGGCATGCGGGCGGCGAGCGCGCGCACGGCTTCGTTGACGCGCGCCGCATCGTGCAACGATTCGCGGCTCAGGCCGAAGACGCGCAGCAACTGATCGATATCGATCCAGTAGGTCGCGCTGTTGTAGTACGACAGGCGCGATTCGATCTCCTCGTTGGGCAGAGCCAGGCCCTCAACCAGGCGGGTGCGCTCGTCCACGCGCGCCAGTCCGCCGCCGCGGTCCTCCAGGTGGCGCGCGATTACCTCGGTGGTCATGGCGGCGCCGCTCGCGAGGTGCTGGCCCAGGATCGCGGGATCCACATCCGCCGCGGCGGTATCGATGTTGTGCACCATCAGGGTGGTGAGCCGCGGGTGCGCCGCGAGGAGCCGCGCCAACACTCCGTTGCGCAGCAGGTTGGGCACCTCGAACCAGTGGCCCACCGGATGAAGGCACTGCTGCGGGAGATTGTCCGTATAATCGGCGCCCTCGCCGGCGGAACGGGCCCAGCCGATGAGCGCGGCATGCAACCCTTCGCGGACCTTCTGCGCCTGCTCGTCGAGCAACTGCTGCGGCATCTCCTCCCAGGCGAAGCGGAGATCGCGCTCCATCGGCACCATGCGCAAGCCGATGCTGCGTCCCGGCGAAAGATAGAGCGCGCCGGGATAGCCATAGTTCCGCTCCCCGGCAAGCTGGCGCTCGATGGCGTCGTGCGTCAGGTAGCTCGTGGTGATGACGTGCGGCAGAGGCGCGTCCGCCGTCCGGCTGGTGCGGCGGCTCTTGGCCAGGTGAACTTCGATGAAGTTGCGATGCCGTCCCCCGAGTTTGCAAAAAGGGTTGAGCGCCTTAACCACGCCGGCGCCCTTGGTCCAGCGGCTGCCGACTCCGCCGGCGAGCGAAACGGCGGCGACGCGTTGCTCGCGCAGCGCGCGCAAGCCGAGGTCGCGGTGATGCGGATCGAGCGAATCGGGGCGGGCGTCTTCGATCAGGCTGGCGACGGACAGGCGGTTCTGCGCCAGCCCGATGCGCCCCGCGCGCACGTCGCTTTGGATCTGTTCGTGCTGGATGCGGTCGAAGCCGTACGCTTCGAGCAGGGAGGCGAGAGTTCCTCCGGTCTCCTGCGATTGCGCCCGCGGCAGCAGATGATCGAAGAGGTGGTCCACCATGCCGTGGAACTCGCCGCCGTTGCGGCAGGCGGCGGTGAAGCGCTCGAGTTCGGCGCGGCGCGCCGGCGAGAGATCGCGCGATTCGCGGCGCACCAGCGCGGGCACCGTGAGGGTGTAGTAGTGCGCGGGCATGAGCGCCGCGGCGCCGGTGAGGAGCGCCCCCCGCGTGCCATGCTCATTGATGCGGAAACGGTAGACCACGGGCTCCATGGCGAACGGCACCGAATGTTCCAGGCGCTGCTTGGTTTCGCTCATGATGCTCTGCATGCGCTCGCGCGCTTCCTCCCTCCGCGCGGGGCTGAAGAGAAAACCCATGCCGCCGCCGCTCATCCCGCCGAGCATCCAGAAGCCCCAGAAGTCATCGCCGAACTCCGCGCGTGCGCGGCCCACCAGGGTTTCGGTATACAGGTTGCCGGCCCAGGGAATGATGGTCTGGATCGGGCCGTCGAAATTCTTTTGCGTGCAGCCGCCGATGCCGCGGATGTCGCCGCGTTCGAGGTACCCGGCGATTTCATCGAGGATGCCGATGGCGCGCTGCCGTCCCGCCCACTCGGTCTCGGAGCGTAGCAGATATTTTTCGGTGACCATCTCCAGGATGGGGCCCACATCCTGCGCCATGCCCCCGTGGACCAGAACGAGGCTTGCCGCAAGGTTGTCCCGCGCGCTCTGCGGCACCTCCGCGGGGGAGAAGATCTTGTGGTTGGGCAGGAGGCGTCCGCGGCTGATGCCGTGCTCGGGATCGCCCTCCCCCGCCGCGACGCCGTGAATCAGCTTGATTCCCGGCCAGACGCCGCCGGAATCCTGCCATCCGCCGCCGCTGCCGCCCAGCCATTCACCGAGAATTGCACGCGCCGCGACCAGGCGCCGGTCCTCTTCGGCGAGACCGCCGGTGAGGGAAGGGATCTGGCCGGTGGCGCGCATGCACGCGGTAATCAGGCAGGCGAGCAGGTTGGTGGAAACCGCGAGACGCGAGCCTTTCGGAATGTCGTTGACCTTGCTGACGATCTCGATGCCGTAGCCGGGATGCCCGGTCAGCCGCCCGAGCAGATCCGCCAGCGGCTGGGTAGCGCCCTCCATGCCGGGAGGCACAATGCCGGAGGCGATCACCGCGGCCTTCAGCAGGCCCAGATAATCGCGCGCGAAGTCGAAGACCTCGGCGAAGGATGTGACATCGGCGGTCGCGCCCAGGTCCACGCTGGCCAACCGCAACACCGGCTGATCGATCACCCGCAGATGCGCTTCAACCGGCGGCTTGGGCTCGCCGCGCACCGCGAGATCGATCGAGATGTTGAGAACCCGCGCGCCTTCCGGGAAATCCATCCCCAGGAAGAAGATGTCGCTCCACCCGCTGTGGGTGAGGTCCATGCGCACCGGAGTGGTTTCGCGCAGCACGGGGAAAACCGGGTCGCCGGCGAATAATTCGGGGCGCAGGCGCAGCGGATAATCCGCCGGGTGGCCGGCGCGGAACATCCACTGGTTGCCGCGGACGCTGCGCACGCTGCGGCGGACCTGGTCGGCAAGGGTCTGGAAAGCCAGCGAACGGTAGGCGGCGGCGAGCGCGCTGGAGATGGCGGTGCTGGCGCCGTCATTTGCCTGGGCCGCGAGGAACAGGTCGATCGCCTCCTCGAAGCGGCGCTTCAGCAGGCTGGTATAGCCGGCGAAGGGAATGGCGGCGCGGGTGGCGGCTTCCGGGCGCAGCGGCACGTGGAAGCGATGGATGGCGTACAGAAAGAAGAGCGCGCGGACCCGCTCGTACAGGTTGTCGCTGGCGCGGCGGAAGCGGTCGAGCGCCTGGCACTCCGCGGAGAGTTCGGCCAGGGAAAGGCCGCGGCATAGGGCGTCGAGAGATTGATTCCGCGCCTCGCCGGACGCGGTCACTACCGGAACCAGGCGGCTCACGGCCGGCTCCCACCCAGTTCGCGGGCAGCCAGCAGTTCGAGCATCTGGGTCAGCACCTGCGCGCGGTCCGGACCGTTCAGGGCGAGCGCCAGTTGCGCGATCAGCACGCCGTACGGCTGGCCGAGATCGTAGCGGCGCCCGTCATCTTCCAACGCCAGGTATTGTTCGTGGCGGGCGAGTTCCGCGAGCGCGGCGGAAAGCGTCGGCGCGCCGCCGCCGAGCAACTCCATCACCCGCGGCGTGAGCACGTGCATACCGAAGAAGCAAAGGTAGTAGCCGGCGCGCAATCCGGAGACCAGCAGGCGCTGTTCGGCCTCCGTGGGGGTGGGCTTCTCCAGCACGGTTTCCACCCGGTAGAGATCGCTGCGGCCGGAGACGCGGCGTCCGGCGACGGCGCCGAAGCGCGGCAGCAGATTCTCGCGGGTGGGTTGCACGCCGCTCACCGTGCAGGACTCGGCCTCGGCGAGTTCGAGCAGGCGCTGCGTGCTCGCCGGCGCGCCGGAGGAAACGTACAGGTGGTCCCCTACCATGTGCAGGAACGCTTCGTCGCCGGTAAACTCCCGCGCGCACCAGATGGCGTTCCCGTAACCGAGCGGCTCAGGCTGCGCGACGAAACGGAGCGACGACGCCAGCCTTCCCGCCGCCTGTGCGTAGCGCCCTTCGTCGCCGGGCCAGACGACCACGCAGATCTCTTCCACCTTGGCGGCCAGCGCCTGCTCGGCCAGGATGCACAGCAGGGTCTTTTCCGTGCCGTCGCGATCCACCAGGGTCTGCAGCGGAAGCGCGCGCTGGTTCCGGCCGGCGGCCGTGATTACCGCTTTTCGAACTCGCAAACAATCCTCCCTAAAACTGGAGTGTACTGAAAATCGCCGCTCCTGCGCTCGCTCCGCGATCTGTGCGGCGCCGCACACTAAGTCCAGTTATTCGGGTTGCCCCCGGCCGGACGATGGTGGATGCTAGATCCGGCGTGGAACTGGTAGGGTGAAGAACGGGGTGTTAGACATGCCGGAACCCGACAGGAACCCGCCGGATCACGAAGAGGAACGGCCCGCAACCACACGCGAAGCCGAAGTCGAACCAGGGGGAGAAGTGGAGATCCCCGCGCGGGAGGAGGTGCCGGACGTCGAACCGCGGCGCATCCATCCGCGGCGCCCGCTTCCACCGGTACCCAGGAAATCGGACCGTTGACCAGGTAAGTCACAGAGGTCCCAGGCGGCAATTCATTTTCCGGAGGATGAAATGGCAACTAAGCACACCACCACCGAACTTACTCTATCCGCCGTTACGGAGCATGCGGCCGTCGAGCATCTGGCCGCTCCACCCACTTTCGTCAAGCCGAGAAGGATCCATCCCCGCCGCGTCCTGCCGGTCGTGCGCATGGGGAAGGCGCGGGCGTTCCACAGCCTGACGCCGGAGTTAGCGCTGTTCCGCGCAGCGCCGGCAGCGGCGGACGCGGGTATCGCGCTCGACACCAACACCCCGCTGACCGCGCCGGGCGCGCAGAATACGGCGGCGAGCGTCGATGAGCCCAGCGTCTCCATGAACGGGCAGGTGGTGTTCTACACCGGAAACTGGTACGCCGCGGTGTCGACCGATGCCGGCAAGACATTCAGCTACCTGAATCCGGCGACGGCGTTCCAGCAGTTCGATCCGCCGGGATCTTCCTTCTGCTGCGACCAGGTGGTGCAGTACATCCCCTCCCTCGATACCTTCGTGTGGCTGCTGCAGTACGGACCCGATACCGGCGACAACATTCAGCGGCTGGCCTTCGCCAAGAGCGCCGATGTGGCGGCCAAGCGCTGGAAGTTGTTCGACATCACGACCGCCGCGATCGGCGCGAAAGGCGCGTTCATGGATTTCCCCGATCTCGCGGTGGGAGCCGGCTGCCTGTACATGACGACCAACGTCTTCCCGGCCAACGGCGTGGGCAACGCCGTCGTGCGGATTCCGTTCAGCGGCATCTCCAGCGGCAAGATCACGATCAAAACCTTTCTGAGTTTCGATTACAACAGCTTCCGCGTGACGCAAAACAGCGGCGCCACAGCGTATTTCGCGGCCCACAAGGACAGCAGCACCCTGGCCGTTTTCTCCTGGCCGGAATCCGACGACGCGCCGGCGGAGCAGGCTGTCGGGGTGACGACGTGGCAGGGCGGCAACGGCTACGTCAGCGAACTCCCGGACAAACGCACGTGGCTGGATCGCGTGGACCCGCGCATCACGGGCGCGACGCTCAACGGGCATGAAGCATGGTTCGCTTGGACCGTGGACAAGGGATCGAACGGGCGCGCCCTTCCCTTCATTCAGATCGCGCGGATCGACACCACCGACCTCACGCTGCTCGAGAATATCGACCTGTTCGATACGCAGTCGGCTACCGCGTATCCCGCACTGGCAACGAACGCGAAGGCAGAAGTGGGCATCTCCTACATGCTCGGCGGCGGGCCCAAATTCCCGACCCACATGGTCGGGATGATGACCGACCCGCGCACCCACGTGGAGGTCGCCACCAGCACCCGCGGGCCGCTCGATCCGAACACCGGCAAGGGCGAGTGGGGCGACTACCTGACGGCGCGCCGCGCCTACCCGCGCGAGAACCTGTTCGCCGCCACGGGCTACACCATGGAGGGCCAGGGCAACGGCATGGACCGCGACGCGACGCCGCGGTTCGTGATCTTCGGACGTACCGCCGACGTAGCGGCGCCCCCCGCTCCCGCCACTCCGGCCGGCCCCGTTGCTCCCACCGAACCCGCCGGACCGGCCACGCCCGCTGCTCCCGCGGCACCCGCCACAGGGGCTGGACCGTTCACCGACGTGAACGCGCTACCGGTGGTCAACGCTTCGGTCGCGCGCAAGATTCTGAATTCCGCGATGGCCGCCGGCGGCGCGCAACCGCAGGCGCAGGCCGAACCGGTGGCGCTTCGTTTCGTGAGTCCCGAAAAGGTGACCAAGCCCGGCGTCGAGCGCTGGTCGATCAAGACCGGGCAGGATGGCGATGTCGCCAAGGTCGGCGACCTGGTAGTCGCCAAGGGCAAAGGCATCGTACCGGTCACGGTGGAGGAACTCATCCGCATCCCGCGCCCGGGCGACATGGTCCCGGTAACCGGCGAGATCAAGAAGTACGAACAGAAGCGCGCCGCGCCCGTCGAATTCACCGTCTGGCAGGTGACCGGCATGATCATCTTCCTCAAACTGGAAGACGACGGCGATTACCACATCGTGGTGCAGGGCGCCAGCGGCGATACGATGATCGCCGAGGTCCCCACCCCGACCAAACCCTTTGTCGGCACGAGTCCGTGGTTCGCCAACATCAAGGCCGCACGCGCGATGGTGGATCAAAAATTCGGCAAAATGCTTCAGCCGCAGAACTTCACGATGCTCGACGGGACCCTGGTGCCGCGCGAATCCCTGTCGGTGGTGCAGGCGCTTCCGCAGGCGCTGCCGAAATCGATGACGACGCCGGAGGAAGGCAAGGAATCCACCGTCCCCACGTTTAAGACCGCCATCCCTTCCACGCGGGCGCGGATCACCGGGGTTGGCTTCTTCGACAAGGTTCACGGCCAGACGGGAGTGGCCACGCTCAACGGGATCGAGTTGCATCCCGTCCTGAAGGTGGAGTTCCTGTAGTTCGCGACGGCGCCGCTGCGCGAGAATGGTTCCATGGCCACGACCGGCACGGCGCCGATACGCTTCGCCGATTTTCTCGACCCGCGGCGGCTCGTACTCATCGCCGGACCCTGCGTCATCGAAAGCGAAGATCACGTGCATGCTCTGGCGCGCGCCATCCGGGAGGCGATTCCGGCGGGAACGCCCTACGTGTTTAAAGCTTCCTACGACAAGGCGAACCGGACCAGCGGCGCGTCCTATCGCGGGCCGGGACTCAAAGAAGGATTGCGGATTCTGGCCGGCGTCAGGCGCGAGGGTTTCTCCGTCCTGACCGACATCCATGAACCGTCGCACGCCGAAGCGGCCGCGGAAGCGGCGGACATCCTGCAGATTCCCGCATTCCTCTGCCGGCAGACGGACCTGCTGCTCGCCGCGGGACGCACCGGACGGATCGTCAATATCAAAAAAGGGCAGTTCGTGGCGCCGCAGGATATCGCTCGCGCGGCCGAAAAAGTGGCGTCCACCGGCAATTTGCAGGTGGTGTTGACGGAGCGGGGGTCCACTTTCGGCTATCACAACCTGGTGGTGGATATGCGCGGGCTGAAGATCATGCGCGACGCCGGTTGGCCCGTGGTCTTCGACGCGACACACAGCGTCCAACTGCCCGGCGGCGCGGGTTCGTCTTCGCTGGGACAGCCGGAGTTCATCGAACCGCTGGCGCGGGCGGCGGTGGCGGTGGGAGTGAACGGCATTTTCGTGGAGGTCCACGAAGCGCCGGAGCGCGCCTTGTCCGACGGACCGAACGCGCTGCGGCTGGATCTGCTGGCCGGCTTCTGGAGCAGGCTGCAGGCCATTCACGCCGCGTGTGCGGCGCCCCTTCCCACCGGCCCGATTTGCGGGTAATCTATCGGCCGGAGGTGGACCTCATGATGCAGGCCAGCGAAGCCAGGGTCGAGTGGAACCCCGGCAAGAAGCATTGGCAGGTTGTGATTCATGTGGGAGCCGAAGTGATCCGCCGGCAGTGCGTGAAAACACCGCGCGACGCGGACGACAGCACCCTTCGCGAACTCGCCGTCGCGACCGCCCGTGACGAGGGCTATGCGCTGGACGCCGCACGGGTGACCATCGCAAGTTAGATCTCTGGGTAACCGCACTAACTAGATGGCGCGCTTGAAAAAGTGCGCGATCTTGTGGCCGGCTTCCTCCGTATAATATACGGTAACTTTCTCCGATTTTTCCGAACCGGCGGCGATCTCCTTGCCGGAATACCTGGCGGCATTGCCGGTGAGTTTGTAGGTTTCCTCCGCTCCGTTGGCGGTCTTCACCGTGAGCGTCTTCGCGCCCCGGTCGATTTTGGTAACGGTGGCCTCGGTGGCTTTCAGGCCGCCTTCGCCGACATGGTCCACTTCGTCAGCCGTTTCGACCGCGCCTTCGGCGGTGTAATGGACCGCGACCTGGCTGCCTTCTTTCAGTCCATGAAAAGCGTCTTTTGCGCCCGCGGCTGTTTGGTCTGCCCCGTGCACCATCGTGCGTCCCACGAAATGAAGGGTGTGCTCGGTGCCGTCGGCGAGTTTGACGACTGCGGTCTTCGCGCCGGCATCCAGTTTCATCACCTGTCCCACCAGAACGCCGTGCCGCCGCTCTACCGCCGGCGCCAGGCCGCACACAACCGTCAGAGCCGCGAGAACAACCAGAATTCGAAGAGTAGGTTTGGACATATTCAGACACTCCCCCGGCGCCGGAGCCAAGTTAGCGGCCGGCACAGGGCTGCCGATCAAAGTATAACATCGGCTCCGGGATACTCCTGGGAAGGCCGCCTCATGATTGTACGTAAGTAAACCTTTGCGACTTATGCGTCCCGGCCTGTGCGAATCCACTCCAGGCTAAATCGCGCCAGGGTCAACCGGTCGTACGGCGTCTTCGTTCCGCTCTCGTAAAAGCAGAGAATCGAGCCTCCCCGCAGCACCGCGAGATCGGCGTATGCGCCCGGACCCGGTTCCAGCACTCGCTTCGTGCGCCAGGTGCGGCCGTCGTCTTCGCTCACCCGCACGGTGAGGTTGCGGCGTTCGCGGTTGGCGCTGTCGGGGTTGACGAAGATGAGCCGGTGGCGCCCGGCACGCACGATGGCGGCAAAGCAGACAGGGTCGAAGAGGGCGTCGTCGAACGCAGGCGCCGTCCAGCGCGCGGCTCCGTCGGGGCTGTAAGTCACCAGCCGCCGTTGCCGGGCCGACGGCGTCCGGATGTTGAGCATGACGCGTCCGCCGGCGAGTTGCACCGCCTCGGTCTCGTTCGGCGACGGCGTCCCTGGGGTATCCGGCGCGGCGATGGCGCCAGCCTGCCAGGAGCGGCCATCGTCGTCGCTGTAGATGGTGGCGGCGACACTGGGTCCGTGGCCGTTGCCCTGCGTACCGAGAGCCAGCCAGACGGGTACCAGCAACCGCCCGTTGGCGAGTTGAATCCCGTGGCCGGGACCGGTCGCCAGAACCTTCCATGGGTATCCGGCGCGAAAAGCCTCGAAAGCAGCGGTGATCTCGGTGGGCGCGGAGAAGGTGCGGCCATCGTCGGTGCTCCGCATGTAAAACGCCCGCATGTACTCGACGCAGAAGAGGAAATGCACGGTACCGTCGCGCGCCGCGATGGCGACCGGGTTGTTGTACGTCGTACCCAGGCCGATGCCCTGATGGCGCGCGAGAGCCACCGGATTCTTGGGGAATGGCTGGTCCATGTGGCCGAGGCGCAAGGGAGACGAGAACGTATGTCCGCCGTCGGTGGAGCGGCGCAAAAGCAGGTCGATCTCCGCCCAATCGCTATGATCGGTCTTGCGGGCTTCGGCATAGGCGAGCACGCTGCCGGCGCGGGTGACCACCACGCCGGGGATGCGGAAGAGGGCGTACCCTGCGGTATCGCGCTCCCAGAGAACGGTCTTTTCGAGGAGTGGCGCGGCGGCAAGAGCCCGGCCCCAGGGCAGACCGATGAGTCCATGCAAAACCCGCCGCCGATTTAAGGTCATTGCGCCCCCGCATGGCAGTATAACCGCTGTGCGGCTCAAGGATGCCGCGCCCGCGACGATATGGAAACCGGGTGCGGCACGCGGAGGTCGGAGGCCTTCGCGGGCCGCATGAGGAGGGCGGGGCGGCCGGTTCCGTCGTGGACCGCGCCCGCCTCGCTCGGGAACCGCCCCGGCCGCGTGCTACCCTGAAATTTCCCCGATGTGGTCACCCGATTCCTGGCGCAATAAACCTGCGCAGCAGCAGCCCGAATATCCCGATTCCGCCGAGCTCGCCCGCGTGCTGGGCGAACTTCGCGTTTTGCCGCCGCTGGTGACCAGTTGGGAGATTGTCCGGCTGCGCGAGTTGCTCGCCGAGGCAGCCGAAGGACGCCAGTTCGTCTTGCAGGGCGGCGATTGCGCCGAGCGGTTCGTCGACTGCACCCCGGCCCGCATCACCAACACCGTGAAGGTGCTGTTGCAGATGTCGCTGGTGCTGGTGATCGGCGCCCGCCGCCCGGTGATCCGCATCGGCCGCTTCGCCGGACAGTACGCCAAGCCGCGCTCGGCGAACCTGGAGACGCGCGAGGGCGAGAGCCTGCCCTCCTACCGCGGGGACAACATCAACCACGCCGAGTTCAGCCCCGAGGCGCGCCGTCCGGATCCGCAACTGCTGCTGCGCGGATTCGAGCGCGCGGCCATGATGCTCAATTTCGTGCGCGCGCTGGTCAAAGGCGGCTTCGCCGATCTCCATCACCCCGAGTATTTCGATCTCGATTGGGCGCGCCATTCGCCGCTTTCCAACGAGTATCACCGGATGGTGCAGACCATCAAGGACTCGCTCCAATTCGTCGAGAACGTGCTCGGAGTGCGGGCCGGCGACACGGACAAAATCGACTTCTTCACCGCGCACGAAGCGCTCCACCTGGGCTATGAATCGGCGCAGACGCGGCGCGTGCCCCGGCGTCCCGGCTACTTCAACCTGCTGACCCACTTCCCGTGGGTCGGGCTGCGCACCAACGATCCCGATGGCGCGCACATCGAGTACATGCGCGGCATCGAGAATCCGATCGGCATCAAGATCGGGCAATCGGCGACGCGGGATCAGATCGCGCGCTGGCTGGATACGCTCGACCCCGAGCGCGAGCCCGGGCGGCTGACCTTCATCCACCGGTTCGGCGTCGGCCGGATTGCCGGCGCGCTGCCGCGGATCATCGAATCGGTGCGCGCCGAAGGCGGCAAAGTGGTCTGGATCTGCGATCCCATGCACGGCAACACGCAGACCACGGCAAGCGGCATCAAGACCCGCAACTTCGAGGACATATACGGCGAGGTCGAGCAGGCATTCGACATCCACGCCGCCATGGGGCACAAACTCGGCGGCGTCCACGTGGAGCTTACCGGAGAAAATGTAACCGAGTGCGTCGGCGGAGCGCGCGGGCCAAGCGAAGACGACCTGGCGCGGGCCTACGAGAGCGAAGTCGATCCGCGGCTGAACTACGAGCAGGCCATGGAACTGGCGTTCCTGATCGCGCGCAAGATGACGAACGGGAACGGCCCGAAGGAGTAAGCGCTCTCCTGGTCTGGCTTCAGCCGGCCGGATCTTTCACTTGCCCGCCCCGCGGTGATACCGTATCCAGCATGATGCGAAAAGGTGCGGTATTTGCGTTTCTCGCGGCGGGCGTGCTCTTCGCCCAACCTCCCTCCAGCCTGCCCAAGGGCGAACCGCTGTGGCCCAATGGAGCCCCCGGCGCACAGGGCGACGAAGCAGCCGACCGGCCGATGCTGTACCCCTTCGTGGCGCCCGCGGGACGCGGGGTGGGCACGGCGGTCGTGGTCTGTCCCGGAGGCGGATACGTCCACCTCGCCATGGAAAAGGAAGGCAGCGACATCGCGCGCTGGCTGAATTCGCTCGGGGTGAGCGCGTTTGTTCTGCAATACCGCCTCGGCCCCAGGTATCATCATCCGATCGAACTCGGCGATGCGCAGCGCGCCATCCGCATCGTGCGCTCCCGCTCCGCCGAGTACCGCATCAGTCCAGACCGCGTCGGCATCATGGGATTCTCCGCCGGGGGGCACCTGGCATCCAGCGCCGGCACGCACTTCGATTCCGGCAATGCCGCGGCCGCGGACCCGATCGACCGCGTGGGAAGCCGTCCCGATTTCCTGATTCTGGGCTACCCGGTAATCTCCTTCGGACAGTACGCGCACCAGGGATCGAAAAACAACCTGCTTGGGCCGAACCCGGATCCGAAACTGGTGGAGACCATGTCGAGCGAACTCGCGGTCACCCCGGAAACGCCGCCCACGTTCCTTTTCCACACCACCACCGACGCCACCGTGCCGGTGGAGAACAGCATCCTCTTTTACCTGGCGCTGCGTAAGGCCGGAGTGCCCGCCGAGATGCATATCTACGAACGCGGACCTCACGGGGTGGGGCTGGCGCCCACGGACGAGGCGCTTTCCTCCTGGCCGCAGCGCCTGGCGGATTGGCTGCGGGTGCGCGGGCTGCTCAATTCCGCCGCCCGGTAGCGCAGGTTTCATTTCCGCTTTACCGCTCCTTAACGCTGCTGTAACCATGGCGCTGGTACGCTTGCCATGGGACGGCAATGAAGAAGATCCTGCTCATCGAAGACGACTCCGACCTTTTCGCGTTGCTCAAGTACAACCTGGAGAAGGAAGGATTCTCCCTGACCGGACAACAGACCGGAAAGGGCGCACTGGAACTTTGCCGGCAGGTGAAGCCAGACCTGGTTCTGCTGGACATCATGCTGCCCGATTCCGACGGGCTGGACATCTGCAAGGCCATTCGCAAAGACCCCGATCTGGCCGCGGTCCCGGTCATTTTCCTGACCGCGCGCGCCAGTGAGACCGACCGTATTGTGGGGCTGGAACTCGGCGCCAACGATTACGTCGTCAAGCCGTTCTTCGTGCGCGAGCTGATCGCGCGCATCAAGCTGCAGTTCCGCAACCAGTCCGCTCCGCCGCGGGTACTCGAGGCCGGCGGCGTGGAACTGGACCGGACCAGTTGCCAGGCGCGCGTCAACGGCCAACCGCTGGCGCTGACCGCCACCGAATTCCGCCTGCTCGAATTCCTGATGAACCGTCCGGGCGTGGTCTTCAGCCGCGAACAACTGCTCAACGCCGTGTGGGGGCAGGACCGCGCGATCAC
>JBBIQR010000061.1:0-17046 GCA_037442245.1 Candidatus Solibacter sp.
CTGTGGGCGGACCGGGACGACATCGCCGGCGGCGTCAGCTACGTGAACGGTCTGCGGGACAACCCACGCTTCTGGCAGATGTGGAAAAGGTAGGCGGCAGCCATAGACGGAATCGTCGGGTGCAGGAAGTCCCCGCCGAAGGTCGCCATTGGGGTTGCGACCGCCGGCTCCAAACCGGCAGGATCGCGAACGCCGTCCGACCCACCGTACAGTCGACCTGTTGGGTGTGCATTTCCAGCACCTCGTCCAACGTCAAGAAGAGTGGGTCCGTGCCGGCGATTACTCAGCGACTCTCTTGAATGCTTTCCCGTAACGCTTGTGCGCGGTGCGCTGCGCAGCCTCGAATTTCTGGCGTCTTGCGGACTGCTCGGCAGGCGCGACGATCAACCGGTGCCCGTCCGTACTGAGGTCCAGTGGCGTCTCAGTGTCAATCTTCAGCAGGTCGAGAATCGGCCTGTCGATCACCAGCGCCAGACTGTTTCCGTGCTTCGTAAGCCTTTTGACCATAGTTCCCTCGTACTTCCATTGTATCAACCCAGGTTGCTACGCCCCGCCGCGCACGTGGCACCCCGACGCGCCAGGAGAGCCGCCATCGTCGCGCAAGTCGGGCCAGTTGCCGCCACTCGAGCCACCCCGGTAGTCGAGTTAGTGCAGTAGATGATCGTGGTGCTTTATTGGTTTTTGGGAGTTGCGGGGAGGTTTCTGGCGCGCCCGGAGAGACTCGAACTCCCGACCTACTGGTTCGAAGCCAGCCGCTCTATCCACCTGAGCTACGGGCGCGCGTCTATCCCAGTTTCCGGCAATTGCCCCCGCCGGCGCAACCCGCCTACCTCTCCGCCACCACCGGATTCACCAGCGTGCCGATCCCTTCCACCGTCACCGCCACTTCGTCCCCGCTCCGCAGCCAGCGCGGCGGCTTGCGCGCGAAGCCCACGCCCGACGGCGTCCCCGTCGAGATGATATCGCCCGGCTCCAGCGTGAATACGCTCGACAGATACGCGATCAGCTTCGGCACCCCGAAAATCAGGTTGCTCGTGTTCGAATCCTGCAACTTCTCCCCGTTGATGGTCAGCGAAATCCTCAGCTTGTGCGGATCCTCGATCTCGTCCGCGGTCACGATCTCCGGTCCCATCGGGCAGAACGTGTCGAACGTCTTCCCCATCATCCACTGGCTCGTCGCCATCTGGAAATCGCGCGCGCTCACGTCGTTGACGATCGTGTACCCGAAAACGTGCTCCCTCCAATCCGATTCCGCGATATTCCGGCCGCCCTTGCCGACCACCACCGCGAACTCGGCTTCGTAATCCGGCTTCTCCGAATTCCGCGGCAGCACGATCGGCGCGCCCGGTCCGATCACGCTGGTCGCATACTTCGAGAACACCGTCGGCACCTCCGGAATCGCCATCTTCGATTCCTCGGCGTGATCCCGGTAGTTCAGGCCGATGCAGATAATCTTGTGCGGACGCGGCACCGGCGCCGCCAGCGTCACGTGCTTCGGATTGTGCCGGTCGCTGCCCGGAGGCGCGTACACCCAGCGCCGCACGCGGTCCAGCGCGTCCTCTCCGCCGCCAATCACCGCCAGCATGCTCTCAAAGCCCGCTCCGCGCAGGCCGATCATCTCTCCTTCGGCGATCGCCGCCGGCTCCGTGTAGCCTTCTCTGTGCAGGGTTACGAATCGCACCGCATTCTCCGTGTCTCTTCTTGAGCGTTGTATATTGAGTGTAACCCCAATGAATGCACTCGAAACGTTTTCCCTGAAGAATCGTGTGGCCGTAGTGTTGGGCGGCACCAGCGGCATCGGCCAGGCCGTCGCCCGCGGATTCGCCCAGGCCGGCGCCATCACCATCGCCAGCAGCCGCGATCAGGAACGCGTCAACCAGATGGCCGATGAGTTCGAGGCCATGGGCACCCGGACCTTGCGCGTCACCAGCGACGTGCAGGACCGCGCCAGCCTCCAGCGCGTCTGCGATGAAACCGTGCAGGCCTTCGGCAAGGTCGATGTCCTCATGGTCGCTTCCGGCGCCATGAAGAAGATCCCCTCCGTCGACCTGACCGAGGAGGACTGGGATCGCGTGATCGACGTCAACCTGAGCGGCACCTTCCGCGCCAACCAGATCTTCGGCCGCCAGATGATCCGGCAGAAGCATGGCTCCATCATCAATACCTGCTCCATGACCACCTTCGTCAGCTTCGGCGAAGTCGCCGTGTACTCCGCCAGCAAGGCCGGCGTCCATATGCTCACCAAGTCGCTGGCCTGCGAGTGGGCCACCCAGGGCGTCCGCGTCAACGCCATCGCGCCCGGCGTCTTCCGCACGCCGCTCAACACCAAGGCGCTCGACATCCCGGAGCGCTACTCCGCCATCGTCGGCCGTACCCCGATGGGCCGCGTCGGACAGGTCGACGAGTTGCAGGGCGCCGCCATCTTCCTCGCCAGCGACGCTTCCGCCTTCATCACCGGCCAGACCATTCCGGTCGATGGCGGCTTCCTCGCCAAGGGAGTCTGACGCCCCCTACTTGCGCCACTCGGCGATCTTCTCGCGCATCTTCGCGGCAGCCGGATCGTCCGGATGGTGCGCGACGAAGTCCTCCAGATCGTCGGCCGCCAGCCGCGGTTCGCCGCGCCTCAGATGAATCTCGGCCAGGAAAATCTGGGGATGCGAGAAGTGGGCCGGATCGATCTTGCGCGCCAGCTCAAGGTACTTGATGGCCGCTCCGAAGTTACCCACGTGAAAATAGGCCATGCCCAGTTGCGCGTTGGCCAGCGCGTCGTTGGGACGCGTCAGCACCGCGTAAACATTCAGGTCGAGCGCCTCGTCCATTTTGTTCAGGTTGATCAGTACGCCGCCCAGGTTCACCAGCGGCTCGAACGCGGTGGGGTCCTGCCGTAGCGCCTCGCGGAAACATTCCTCGGCCCGCGCGTAGTTCTGCGTCTGATAGGAAACGGTGCCCAGGTTGTTCCAGGCGGTGGCGAAGCCGGGCGCGATTTCGACGGCGCGCTCCAGGTGGCGCACCGCGCTCCCCGTGTCGCGCTTCTGCAGATCCTTCTGCGCCGCCTGATACTCGCGTTCGGCCGATTCCGGGATGGCGAGTTGGCGCGTGCTCACCGCGTGCTGCCGCCGCAAGGGATCGCGATTGAAGTCGGCATCCTGGATCCGCATCGCCAGCCGCACACGCCCGCGCGAATCCGCGGTCCCCGGACCGATCTCGATCGTGCGGCGCGCTTCGCCGCTGCCGGGGACGAATACCGAGAGGGTATACGTCCCCGCCGGCAGGTTGCGAATCGAGAAACGGCCGTCCGCCCCGGTCAATACCGATGTCGTGAAAGGCGTGGTCGCGCCGAAGAGGGTCACGCTGGCTTGCGCCTCCGGCTCGATCGTCCCTTCCAGACGGTACGTGCGCGCCGCGAACAGGGCGGCGGCGAGCACCAGGGTATACAATACCCCGGTGACCGGTCTCAACGCTCCGCCGCGCGCGGCGCTATCCGCCAAAGAGTGGCGCATCCTGATCCTGCTTGCGCTTTCGGGGGCCATCAATTATATCGACCGCACGACGCTCTCCGTCGCGGCTACCAATATCCAGAGCGAACTGGGCTTGACCAACACCCAGCTCGGCTCCCTGCAATCGGCATTCTTCGCCACCTACGCGTTCTCCCAGGTCTCCTTCGCCGCCGGCTGGGTGGCCGGCCGTTTTCCCACCGGCTGGGTCCTCGCCATCGGCTTCTTTCTCTGGAGCGGCGCCACCGCCGCAACCGGAGTGGCCACCGCCTTCACCATGATTTTCGCGCTTCGCCTGCTGCTCGGCATGGGGGAGAGTGTCTCCTACCCGTGCTACTCCCGCATCCTGGCCAGCGAATACCCGGAGCACCACCGCGGCTTCGCCAACGCGCTGATCGACGCCGGCACGAAAGCGGGTCCCGCCATGGGCATCCTGATCGGCGGATTGCTCGTCGGCGGCATCGGATGGCGGCCCTTCTTTTTCGTGCTCGGCGGCGGCTGCATGTTGTGGCTCGTGCCCTGGCTCGTCTGGATGCCGCGCGGCGGAGCGGCCGCGCGCAAAGAGGCCCACGGCACGCCGCCGATCCGCGAAATCCTCAGCCAGCGTTCCGCCTGGTTCACCGCGTTCGGCCTGTTCTGCGGCAACTATTACTGGTATTTCCTCATCACCTGGCTGCCGGCTTACCTCGAGAAAGAGCGGCACTTTCCCAAAGAAAAAATGGCGCTCTTCGGATGGCTCCCCTTTCTGGCGATCGCGATTTCCTGCGTCGTCTCCGGCTGGTTGAGCGATCGCCTCATCGCAGCCGGCCGTTCCGCCGCCAAGGTGCGCAAGGCATTCGCCGGGACCGGACTGGCGCTGGCCACCATCCTCCTGCCCGTCACCTTCATCCAGGACACCAACGCTGCCATGCTGCTGCTGGTCGCGGCGTGCCTGGCGTTCGGCATCTACACCTCGAACCTGTTCGCCATTACCCAGACGCTCGCCGGACCCCGCGCCGCCGGCAAGTGGACCAGTTTTCAGAACGGTTTCGGCAACTTCGCCGGAGTACTCGCGCCCTGGCTGACCGGCGTCGTCGTGGACCGCACCGGGCACTTCGCGGTGGCGTTCGTCGTCGCCGCAGGTTTCGCGCTGTGCGGATCGCTGAACTTCGTGGCCGGCGTCGGCCCGATGCGCGAAGTCGTCTGGAAGGCCCGTTAACCCGCCGCACGCCGCGGCTACTGTTTCCGGTTGAACGTGACCGTACCGCTGGTGCCGCCGCCCGATCCCGTGCTGACGATTACGGCCAGCGAGCGCGTATCGTTTTCATCGGCGGCCGCGATTTGTCCGCCCTCGGAAGTAGCGGTCGTGAGGTTCACCTTCATCCCGAGTTCGGTGGCCTTGTCCTGGTAAAACTTCATCACCTTGTCGGGCGCATCGGTCGCGGTGAAGCTGTACAGACCCCCTTCACCGGCGTGGTTTCCGTCGTCGCCGGTTCCCGTCAGGTGGCTCTCCACCTTGGCGCCCGGATAAACCGGAACCCAACCCGGCAGTTTACCCGTGCCTTCGCCGAGTTCCACCCGCGCGGCCTTGCCGTTCTCATCCACCGCGGAAAGCGTCAGGCGCCCGTTCTTCACGTCGTCGAACGATAGCGTGACTTCCTTGCCGTCGCGGCGGTCGCGGATCGTCACCCGCTTGCCCGCGTTATCCACATTGACCACTTCCACGTTCGGATTCGCCGCATTGATCATCTTGGTGATGGCGACTCCCGGATTGCGCACAAACCAGTAGCCCACCGCCACCACCCCGAGGACGGCCAACATCACCAGCACCATGATGCCGCCCAGGACCCATAACAGGATCTTGAGCCCGCTCGAAGCAGGGCGCGCCTGCGGCGAGGGCATCGGAACCGCGACCGGCGCCGCGGACGGGGGCGGCGGCGGGCTCATCGGGGCGGCGGGACGCGGCGCCGCGGCGGCTGCCGCGTTCCCGCATCGAGTACAGAAGGCGCCCGTTATCTCCGCGCCACAGCTTGAGCAGAAAGGCATCGGCTATTCTCCACAGCCCCTCACTGTACGCCAGACCGAAGCCGAGCGCAAATCGCGCCGCCCGGCGCGCGAAATATCAACCAGGAATTCGCCAAAAAGTTTCACCTCTTTTCATTCCTTTACGCCGCTTTACAAGTTCCATTAAATGTTGACACATAAAGAGAAAATTCATTGTTCGCCGGCGTAATCTTATTCAATTCGCGAGCATCTTTCCTTGCATGAGGGTCTACGCCTTGCTCTTGGTGAGCGCCACAATCGCACCCGCTCAGACCAATATTCTCACCGTCAACGGAAATAACGACCGCACCAACGCCAATCTGCAGGAGACGCAACTTTCTCCAGCCACGGTGAGCGCCTCGACCTTCGGAAAACTGGGAGCCTATCAGGTGGATGGGCAGGTGTACGCGCAACCGCTCTACGCCGCCAACGTGGCCATCCCCGGTCTGGGCACGCGCAACGTGGTCTACATCGCCACCATGCACGATACCGTGTACGCCTTCGACGCGAACGCATTTTCGGCGGGCACTCTGGCTGCGCCGCTCTGGCACGTGAGCCTCGGCGCCTCCGTCCCAAGCCAACTCCTCTATGGCACGCCTTATGACGACATCACCGGCGAAGTGGGCGTGCTGGGCACTCCCGCGATCGATCTGAGCCAGGGCGTACTCTACGCCGTCGCCGATACGCTCGTCAACGGCGCTCCCGTCTTCACCCTGCACGCGCTCGACCTCGGCACCGGCGCGGAGCGCTTGAACGGACCGGCAACCATCGCCGCGTCCGCCACCGGAACCGCCGGGCCCGTCGCGTTCGATCCCCTGCAGCACATCCAGCGCCCCGGACTGCTGCTGGCCAACGGCAGCGTCTACATCGGCTTCGGCTCCCACGGCGACCAGGCCCCCTGGCACGGCTGGATCGTCAGCTACAACGCCTCCGACCTGACGCAGCAGAGCGGCGTCTTCCTCGCCACGCCGAACGGCAACGGCGGCAGCTTCTGGCAGTCGGGACATGGGATCGCCGCCGACTCCGCCGGAACCATGTACGCCATCAGCGGCAACGGCGATTACGACGGGCAGCAGAACTTCTCGCAGAGCTTCCTGCGCTTCACCGGCGCACAGCCGGCGCTCACCGGCTGGGCGACTCCCACAAACTGGAAATCCATGGTCGATAACGATTTCGATCTTTCCGGCGGGCCCGCGCTCATCACCGGCACCCACACCATCGTCGGCGCCGACAAGGGCGGCAACCTCTATGTGATCGACGGCGACGCCATGGGACACACCGCCGCGCCCGCGCTTGCCGCGGCGAACATCACCCAGGTCTCCACCGGCAGCATCTTCAACCTCGCGGTGTGGAGTCAGGGATCCAGCGCCCTCGTCTACGTGCAGGGCAGCCAGGATACCCTGAAGGCGTTCCGCGTCACCGGGACCGCGGTGGACGCCGTGCCGGTCACCGCCGCCAGCGATCCGCTGCCCTGGGAAAGAATCGGGCTCACCGTCTCCGCCAACGGCAGCGACCCCAACTCCGGCATCCTCTGGGAGACCTCCGGCGATTACAACGACGGCACGCCCGGCGCCATCCGCGCCTACAAAGCCAGCGACCTCTCGGTCGTGCTCTGGGATAGCAGCGTGAACTCCGCGCGCGACGGCATGGGCTCGATCAGCAAGTTCGCCTCACCCACCGTCG
The DNA here is from genome assembly GCA_037442245.1 of Candidatus Solibacter sp. Classification (GTDB taxonomy): domain Bacteria; phylum Acidobacteriota; class Terriglobia; order Bryobacterales; family Bryobacteraceae; genus Solibacter. The sequence goes on from JBBIQR010000061.1 coordinate 7,200, forward strand.
TCAATGGGCAGGTGTTCGTCCCGACCTTCGATGGCGTGGTGGACGTGTACGGGCTGCTGCCCGCCTCCGCCGCCGCGCCGCCCGCCGTCAGCGCCGTAACCAACGCGGCGAGTTTCGCGGCGGGCACGGTCTCACCGGGCGAGATGGTCACGATCTTCGGCACGAATCTCGGACCCGCCGGCGGTCTCGGCACCGCGCTCGACGCCAGCGGATTGGTGGCGGCATCGCTGGGCGGTGTCCAGGTATCCTTCAACGGCGCCGCCGCGCCCCTGACTTACGTCAGCCCCACCCAGGTGAACGCCGTCGTGCCCTTTGGCCTTGCCGCCGGATCGACCCAGATCACCCTGCAATACCAGGGTCAGGTTTCTCAGCCCGTGGCGCTCAATGTCGCGCAATCGACGCCCGGCGTGTTCGCCCTCGACGGCTCCGGCGCGGGGCAGGGAATCGTGGTCAACCAGGACGGCAGCGTCAACTCGGCGGCGAACCCCGCCGCACCCGGCTCGGCGATCACACTCTACGCCACCGGCGCCGGGTTGCTGACGCCGCTGGCCCCCGACGGCAGCATCGTCGATTCTTCCTCGCTCCCCCAGGTGACCTTGCCGTTCGGCGCCCTCATCGGCAATCAGCCCGCGCAGGTGCTCTACGCCGGCGGCGCGCCGGGAATGGTCGAGGGCGTCCTGCAAGTGAACCTGCAGGTGCCCGCCGGCGCGGCGGCCGGTAATGCGGTCCCGGTCCAACTGCAGATCGGTGGAGCCAGCAGCCAGCAGACCATCACGATGTCGGTTGCCGCGCCGCAGTAAACCGCGCGCTACTGAAAGCGGGAACGCGGCAGCGACCGGCGGATCTCGACCGCCGCCGTGCCCGACTCGCCCGGAGCCAGCGTCACCGCGAACCGGCGCGTCGCCCTATCCCACGTCACGCCGGCGACCGTCCCCTCCACCGCCTGCACCTCCGGCGCGACCGGTGAATAGCCTCGAATGGTGCGCGCGCTCTCGCCGGCCGCGAAGGCAACCGTGAGATGCACCCGCCCATCGTCGCTCAGTGCCGTCACCCGCTTCTTCCCCATCGTCGCGAACTGATCCAGGTCGCCCAGCACCGCCATGCCCGAGGGACCCACCGGCGCCGCGATCCAGTACAGCGCGTCGCCCGTCACCGCACCGTCCACCGCATCGGCGGCGTCTACCAGCCGCCCCGTGCCCGCGAAGTAATCGTACAGGTACACGCGCCCGGATGCGCCAAAGTCCGCCGGACGCAGGTGCACCGCCGCATTGCCGCCCTGCGTATAGCCGAATACGTACCAGGTGCGTAGCGCGCCGAAATCGGAGTACGCCGCGTCGATCTGCGGGGTATCGGCGGCCTGCGCCATGTTCACGTACGCCGCGTCGATCGGGGTCAGCGGAACATCCGGCTTCACGATCACCCCGTCCCGGCGCGCGGCGCGCAGCACGTTGGCTGCGTTGAAACTGCCCAGCGCATCGCCCAGTCCCACCGGTCCCGCCGAAAGTGTGGCGATCAGCAGGTGAGTCGTTTCGCTGCTGCAGAAATTGTCGGTGAACGGCCACATGCCGAGCGCGCTGGCCAGCCGCGACGTGTACAGAAAATCGTTCCACCGCGAGCGCCCCAGCCGGTCCGCGCTGGTGCGGATCGTGGTCAGGTTGCTGTAGCGCGAGCCTTGCAGGAAGTGGCGCGGCGACGCCATGCAATACTGCATCGTCAGACCGCGCCGCGCCATGGCCGCGGCCATGTTGTCCAGGAATTGCGCGCCGTCCGTCAGATTGAACGCCGTCTGGGCCTTATCCGCCAGCCAGTCCTGCTCATAAGTGGCGACACCGGAATTCGCCAGGTACCCGGCGGTCGCATCCCAATACGCCGGGTCCAGCACCACGTTGCCGGACATGCGGTAGCTCTGCCGGTACGGGCTCGAGGAATCGATCCAGCGCGCGTGCGTGACCAGCGGCACGCCCAACTGCCCCTGGAAGCCCCCCAACCCGTCGGTGAACGGAGGATCGGCCGCGACGTATTCGTAAATGCCCTGCCCGTTACTGCTCCACGACGCGCCCGCGCCCTTCGGGTAGAACCAACTGTCGAGCTGCACGTAGCCCAGCCCGATCCCCATACCGTCGAAGTTCGCCTTCACCGATTGCAGCGTCTGTTCGTACGTCATCGAGGGCGCGGTCTGGTAATAATAGGTCGCGCCGTTATCCGTCCAGTAGCCGATGCGGTTCAGGCTGGCGTCGGCATCGTTGGCGGGACGCGTCTTGCCGCCCAGCGCCGTCAGCGTCTCCCCCCACCGGTCAAACGCCCGGTTGATTCCCTGCTCGGCGACCAGCAGCGTGCGATGCTCGAAACCCGGCGGCAGCGCCGTAATCTGTGTCGAGATGCCGCTGGACATTTCGCCCTTCGTGCTCCAGCGCGTCCCCGCCGTCATGAAGTTCGCCGCCGGAGAAAGAATGAACGTGCGGTATGCGGCGTCGAAAAAAATCCACGGGCTGTCCTCGGGCAGGTTATGGAACGAGGGCGGCGCGAAAATCCCCGAGTACGTCACGTGGCTCATCCCGCCCGGATACTGCGACCATGCCGGGAAGGAAAACGTGTTGGCCGCTCCCGCCGGCGCCTGCGCGATAAACAGCACCGCCGGACGATCCGTATAGGCGCGCACCGCCGCGTGCCGCGGAGCGTCGGTGACGAAATCGAAGCCGATCTCCTGGTACGCCCCGGCCCCATCCACACCCGTGCCCAGAGCCAGATTCGAGAGCGGCGCACCGATATCGCCGTGGAATTGCCAGCCGAGCGCCGGCGCATCCACGCCATACCCGCCGCCGGGATCCACCGAAATTTTCAAACTACCGCCACCGGCGGCGACCTGAGCCGCGGCGCAGACCGCCAACGCAAACCCGGCGAAGCAACCCAAAACCGATCGGGACACCATGGGAACCCTTCCGCCGCGCTCCGAATCCGTGCGGCGTCTTACACACTTTTACAATCCTAATCAGGAGTATCCCCGAATCGCAACATCCAACCGCACGATTTTCACCCACTTTTTTGCGGGGAGGCGGACTGCCGCCCTACCGTTCGGTCCCAGCCCCGCCTAACCCTTCCCCGGCGGCTGATAAACTGGCTTCTGATGGCAGGCGACAAGGCGGCAGCCGGGTTTCGCGACCGCGGCGGTCCGGCTCCGGCAACCGGCACGAAGGGTGATTTGGCGATTAACGTCAACGAAATCACGCTAATGCCCGGAGTGCGCGAGTGCCTGCAGGTCTTCACCCGCGAAAAGCAGTGGATCAACGAGTCGCACCTCGAGTTCTGCCGGGTTCCGGCCCCAACCTTTATGGAAGGGGAGCGCGCCGCGTGGTTCGTCGAGCGCTTCCGCGCCCTCGGTTGGGACGCCGCGCTGGACCGCGCCGGCAACGTGATCGCCTCCCTCGGTCCCGGACCCTACGTGGCCGTCACCGCCCACCTCGATACCGTGCTCGCGCCGCGCTCCAAGGACGATATCTCGGTCGATTCCGACGGCCGTTTCCGCGGTCCCGGAGTGAGCGACAACGGCGCCGGCTTGGCCGCTCTGCTGGCCCTTGCGCGGGCCTGGAAATCGGCGCGCCTCCCGGATTTCCCGGCCACTCCGCTGCTGGTGGCCAATACCGGCGAGGAGGGCGAAGGCAACCTGCTCGGCATGCGCCACCTCTGCCGGCAATCGCCGATTGCCCGCCATATCAAGGGGTTCGTCGTAGTCGACGGCGCCAACATCGACCACATCACCACCCGCGGACTGGGCAGCCGCCGTTTCGAAGTCGCCTTCGCCGGCCCCGGCGGCCATAGCTGGAGCGATTACGGCGCCGGCAATCCGCTGCACGCGCTCTGCCGTGCCGTCGCCCTGTTCGCCGAGACGCGCCTCGAAGGCTCGCCGAAATCCAGCATCAACGTCGGTCTGATCGAAGGCGGCAGCGGCGTCAACGCCATTGCCCAATCGGCCCGCGCCAAGGTCGACATCCGCTCCGAGAGCAACGAGCGCATCGAGTTCCTGGTCGAAGCCCTGTTCTCCGCCGTCGACCGCGCGCGCGACGCCGAAAATCAGCGCGCCACCTCCGGACGCGTGACCGCCCGCCTCAAGGAGATCGGCTCCCGTCCCGCCGCCGCCCTCCCCGACGACGCGCCGCTGCTCGCCTACCTCCGCGCCGTCGACGCCCACCTCGGCATCCGCGCCCACATCGATACCTCGTCCACCGACGCCAATATTCCCCTCTCCATGGGCATTCCGGCGGTCGCGCTCGGCGCCGGCGGTGTCGGCGGCGGCGCCCATACCACCCAGGAATGGTTCAGCCCCGACGGCCGCGATCTCGGGCTGAAACGCATCTTCCTCACCCTGCTGCTGATGCTCCGCAACGGCTGGGACGGGATCGCGCAGTGAGCCGCGGCCGCGCCGAAGCCGCCCTCGCGGCCAATACCCTGGTCTGGGGTTGTACCTTTGTACTGGTCAAGGCGGCACTCGCCCACGTCTCCCCGCTGCTGTTCATCGCCGCACGCTTCAGCCTCGCCACTATCGCCCTGCTGGTCCTGTTCCACCCGGTCCTGCGCGCGACCCCGCTCACCCGTACCATGCTCGGCGGCGGCGCGTTGACCGGATTCTTCCTCTTCCTCGGATATTTTTTCCAGACTGTTGGACTTCAATACACTTCGCCCACAAAATCGGCGTTCATTACGGGATTGACCACCGTCTTGGTACCTTTTTTCGCCGCCATCGTCTATCAGAACAGGCCCCGCATTTCGGAGCTGGTTGGGATCCTGGTGGCCACGGTTGGGATGGGACTCTTGACGTTGGAAGGCCCATTCGGTTCCATCCGCCGCGGCGATCTGCTGACGCTTCTGGGAGCGGCAGCGTTCGCCGCGCACATCGTGACCCTCGGGCATTTTTCTCTGTCGATGGGATTCGAGTTGCTCAGTGTTGCACAGGTCGGCGCGTCCGCTCTCGGCGCGCTGCTGCTCTTCTGGTGGGTGGAACCGGTCCGCCTGGACCCCCAGCCGCTGGTGTTCTGGGCGATACTGATCACTGGCCTGCTGTGCACCGCCTTGGCCTTTACGGTTCAGGCCTGGGCGCAGCGGTACACGAGTTCTACCCGGACCGCCCTGATTTACGCTTTGGAGCCGGTCTTCGCCTGGGTGACGAGCTTTATGATCCTGGGCGAGAGCCTGTCGGGCCGTGCAGCAGGGGGAGCGGTGTTGATTCTGGCCGGCGTATTGCTGGTCGAATTGAAACCCTTCCAGACGAATTTACATCCATCTTAGTAGTTGAAACAGGCGCCGCCTGGAACCAATCCGGCGCGCACCGAAGGAGAAGGTACAGTGAGTCTCTTGGAAAAAATGCGCACCCAGAAGGTGCTTGCGTTCACCATGGTTCTGTTTACGTTGAGCATCGGGATCGTCATCGGCACCCTCATTAATCAAGGGGTCAAAGCCGCGCACGACGACCACTCGACCGCCGCCCCAGGCGCTACCCCGCTGGTCATCCCCGACCCGGTCGCCTTGTCGAATTCCTTCAGCCAGATCGCCAGGCAGATGGAGCCCAGCGTGGTCAATATCTCCACCACCTATCTGCCCAAGGCCCCAGCCCGCACCCGCGCCAACCCGCATCGCTTCCAGCAGCAGCAGCCCGATGACGGCGATCAGGGCAGCGACGACCCCAACGATTTTCTCTTCCGCTTCTTCGGCGGCAACCCCTTCTCCGGTTCGCCCGATGGCGGCGGCGGACGCAAGAGTTCCGCACTCGGCTCCGGCGTCGTCGTGGATAGGGCCGGCTACATCCTGACCAACAACCACGTCGTCGATAAAGCCGACATCATCAAGGTCAAGTTCAACGGCGACCCCACCGAGTACGACGCCAAGGTCATCGGCGTCGACGTCCCGACCGATCTGGCCGTCATCCGCGTGGAAGGCAAGCGCGACCTCGCCGCCGCGAAGATCGGCAACTCCGACGCCGTCCAGGTGGGCGACTGGTCCGTCGCCATCGGCTCTCCGTTCGGCTATGAGGCCACCGTCACCGCCGGCATCATCAGCGCCAAATCGCGGGACATCGATCCCACCATGCAGTTCCAGCACTTCCTGCAGACCGACGCCGCCATCAACCCCGGTAACTCCGGCGGCCCGCTGCTCAACATCCGCGGCGAGGTCATCGGCATCAATACCGCCATCGCCTCGCGCTCCGGCGGCTACCAGGGAATCGGTTTCGCCCTCCCCATCAACACCGCCGTCAAGGTCTATAACGACATCATCCGCACCGGCAAGGTGACCCGCGGCAGCATCGGGGTGCGCTTCACTCCCAGCGACACCGACCGCGCCCAGGCCAACCTCAAAGTCGCCGGCGTCAAGGAAGGCGTCTTCATCGAGCAGGTCGTCCCCGGCGGTCCCAGCGAGAAGGCCGGCCTCAAGGAAGGCGACGTCATCACCGCCATCAACGGCAAGCCGGTCCACGACGGCAACCAGTTGGTCGACAGCGTGACCCAGACTCCCGTCGGCAATGCGCTCAACGTTAACGTGCTCCGCGATGGCAAGGCGCGCGACATGAAGATCGTCGTCGGCGACCTGTCCCAGATCTTCCCCGAGACCTACGGCAAGGACAACGCTGCCCCGTCCGGTCCCGGCGAAGGCACCAGCGTCAGCTTCGGCATGCAGGTGAAGGATCTCACCGCGTCCATGCTGGATAACCTGGGCCTCAAGGAAAAGGGCGTGCAGGTAGTCGCCGTCGATCCCGGCTCCTTCGCCGACGATATCAGCCTGCTGCCGGGCGATGTCATCGTCGCCATCAACCGGACTCCGGTCGCCAGCACCTCCGATCTGAAGCGCGTCCAGCAGACCCTGAAGCCGGGCGACGCCGTCCAGGTGAAGGTGCTGCGCCGCACCAGTCCGCGCGGTACCGACTGGCAGGGAGCGTACCTCGCCGGCACGCTGCCTACCACCCACTAAACCAGTAACCTTTCCACCTCCTTGAACTCTGGGCGGCCGGGCACCTCCGGCCGCCCTTTTGTGTGCCTCCGGCAGGTGGAATCCCGTCAGGGCAGAACGCCGGACTCTGGATTGAACACGGTCATGCCTTCGAACGTGGCCGTGCGGTGAACCGTACAATTCGATGAGTTGACCGGCCTTCTCGTAGTGGTCTCTGGCGTCGCGATGTCTTCGAAAAACCGGCGCCGAAGATCCGCCACGTCCGCCGCCGCAATCACACCGGACCGAGCCTTGCCGGCGAAGACGGACTGAACTTCGACCACCGAGAGCCGCGAAATAAGAGTCTTTGTGCCTGGTTCCAGCAACATCCGCTCGACGGCCGCAGAGCCTGACTCAGAGTGATAGAACTTGGCAACGGCGCTCGAATCCAGGAATCGGCCTGCCACTAACGGATGTCCCGCTCCGCCCTGATATCGTCGGAGAGATTCCCAGGTATCTTGGAGAGCGCCTGCCGGATCTCGTCGAGGCTCCTCGCGGGTGCCGCCGCAGCGACGCCTCTCCTGACCTTTTCTATGTATTCCTGATCCAACCACTGCTCGGCAGGATCGGAGACCGTAACGGTGACCCGTTGGTGCTCCTTCAACGGAAGCGGCTCCAAGGGCCTGAGAACCCCGTTTTCATACACCGCCGTCACATTGTGCGTCATCCCGGCCAGTTTACAGTAGCGGCAGCCGGAGCCCATGGGGTGCCCCGCATTGTTAAACTGGAGTTTCAACCATGAGGAGCATTCTGACTGCCGCCACGGCCGCGGCGCTGTTCTGGTTCGGAGCCGCCGGCGCGCAAACCCGCAAGAGCACGCCATCCAAGGCCCCCGCCAAAACCGTGGCCAAGGCGCCCGCCAAAGCGCCTGCCAAATCCCCCGCACGGAAGAGCACGGCTGGCGCGCACAAACCCGCCGCCGCAACCGTCCACCGCTCCACTGCCGCCAGGAAAAGCCCCGCCTCCTCCTCCCGCACCGCCGCCTCCGCGCGCAACCGGCGCACCACCCGCCGTCCCGCCACCACCTGGCGCAATCGCCAGACCGCGCCCAGCACGGAACGCTATAAGGAGATCCAGGGCGCCCTCGTCACCCGCGGCTACCTGTCCGCCGAGGAGGCCAACGGCGCCTGGGGTCCGAACTCCATCAGCGCCCTGAAGCGCTTCCAGACCGACCAGAACATCGAATCCAACGGCAAGATCAATTCGCTCTCCCTGATCGCGCTCGGTCTCGGCCCCAACCACGGCAACAGCGCCGCCGCGGCGCCTCCGCCCCCTAAGCCGCCGCAGGAACCCGAGCCCGGGCGGTAACAATCCGGCGCTTCGATCCGCCTTCGGTGATATGCTCACGGAAGACGCGATGCGCTCGGTCCGTCATTGGCGCCGCCTCCTTACCGGAGTCCTCCTGTTTCTCGGAGTCCTCTCCGCGCAGCGTCCCTTCCGCGAATACCCCGGTGTCGAGTACAACGATTTTCCCGTCCCGCCGGACTGGCGCGACAAGGCCGAGTGGACCTTCGCCCGCCTCATGTACCCGCCTGCCTACCTCGGTTACGGCGGACGCGGCTGGGGACGCCGCTTCTCCGGCGACTGGCGCGACGGCCGCTCCAACTGGACCATCGACTACCCGCGCAGCGACCGCCACTTCTCCCAGGCCATGCGCCGCCTCACCCGCGTCTCCAGCCGCAGCGTCGAACAGCCCGTCAATCTCGATCTCGGCGACGCCTACGACTGGCCCTTCCTCTACGGCGTCGAAGTCGGCCACTGGAACCTCACCGACGATCAGGCCAGGGCGCTCCGCGAATTCCTCCTCCGCGGCGGCTTCTTCATGTGCGACGACTTCCACGGCACCCAGGAATACGCCGTCTTCCTCGCCAGCATGAGCCGCGTCTTCCCCGACCGCGAAATCGTCGACCTCGACGACAAGGACCCCATCTTCCACACCATCTACGATCTCGACGGCCGCTACCAGGTGCCCGGCGCCCAGTTCATCCGCAGCGGACGCACCTACGAAAAGGACGGCTACAAGGCCACCTGGCGCGGCATCTACGACGACAAGGGCCGCCTCATGGTCGCCATCTGCCACAACATGGACCTGGGCGATTCCTGGGAGCACGCCGATAATCCCGAATACCCGCAGCAGTTCTCCGCCCTCGGCATCCGCATCGGCGTCAACTACGTCGTCTACTCCATGACCCACTGACCCGCGCCGCCCGCCTCAGGCGAACTCGACCCCGATCGCCGCCGCCGTCTTCTGAATGTACGCCCGCCCTTCGTCGTATTCGGCGGCGCTCTTCAGGTGCTCCAGCATCAGCGGGGCGTCGCGCTCCAGCTTGCCCAACTCGCCCAGATACGCGCGGTAATCCACCTGCCCGCGCCCCGGCACGACCTCGGCGAAGTGCACGTTGTACTCCGGTACCCAGGCCAGGTCCTTCGCATGGCACGACGTGATCCACGCGCCGAGTTTGCGGAAACACTCCCGGATCACATCCCCGCTTTCGTAAAACCGCCGCGGGCTGTTGATCACGTTGCAGACGTCCAGGTGCACCGCGAACCCCGGACGCCCCACCGCGCGGATCATTTCCACGTACGCATCCGGACCGTCCGGCAAACTCCACGGCATCATCTCAATCGTGAACTTCGTGCGCCGCGGCTTCACCGCGTCGATCACCTTGCGGCAGTTCTCCACCGTCGCGTCCAGAAATTCGCGCGAGAGGTTCCGCGGATTCATCCCGTACCAGATATCCGGGTGGAAACTGCCCGCGATGTCCACGCAGCAGCGCGCCCCGATCGCCTCCGCCAGCGCGCAGCGCGCGGTGACGTACTCGATGTTTGCCTTGCGCTTCACCGGGTCCGGGTCCAGCATGTTCTTCCACGCGCC
>JBBIQR010000061.1:17056-20406 GCA_037442245.1 Candidatus Solibacter sp.
TTCGGCTATCACCACGTTCTCTTTCGCATAGGCGGCTGCGATATCGCGCAGCCGCGCGGCGTCCTTCAGGTCCGCCATCGCCGGACAGTAGGCAGCGCTGTAGCCCAGGCGCCGGTGCTCGCGCGCAAGTTCCGCGGGGTCGCCCGAGTTCAGGAAGATCGGTCCGCCCAGCCTGACCCGTGTCCCGGCGGCGCGCGCCAGCACCGCGCCGGCGCCCGCGGCCAGAAGTGTCCGTCTCGTCATGTCCATTCCTCCCGCCAGTGGGGTACACTCCAGCATAGTCCCAGGGGGACGCAAAACATTCATGAAGCCGGCCGCCATCATCCTGCTAGCCTTCGCCGCCGCGGCGGAGACCGCGGATTCTCCCCTCGGTTCGCTCGTCAGGAAGAGCTACCTCGATCTCGTCGAACTCGCACCCGGCTTGAACCTGCCGCGAAAGAGCATCGACGATTACCGCAAACAGATCGAGGTGCAGCGCAAGGAAGACGTCGACGGCCTCGACGCCGAAAAGAAGCGCCTCCAGGCGGAAACTACGGACCTGCACCGCCAGCTCGACGAGATCAACGCCGCGGCCTCGCACGACGACCCCGCCATGGCCAGGCGCCGCCTCGACCTCCACTGCAAGCTGATGCGCGACCGCATCGAGCTGAGCCAATCCCACACCGAGCGCGCCATCTCCGTCCCCGTAACCTACGATCACCGGCTCAGCAAACTGGACATCCTCGAACAGTGGCCCGCCAGGAAGAAGGAGATCGACGCCGCCATCGCCGCCGGCCACGCGCGCGCCCGCCACTGGGGCGATATCGACGACATCGGCTACCGCCGCCTGGGAGCCGGCCAGGAAGGCGACGTGAAACTCGGGGAGGACGCCGTCACCGAATTGCGCGCCTGGCGCCTCATGCCGCCCGACGTGGACTCGCGCCCCCTCCAGGCTTACCTGCGGGAAGTCGCCCAGCGCGTCGCCGCGGCCAGCGACCTGCGCGTCCAGGTGCGCCCGGAGGTGCTCGATACCAACGAGATCAACGCCTTCGGATTGCCCGGCGGACGCCTGCTGGTGGATGCCGGCCTCATCCAGAGCGCGGCCAACGAATCCGAACTGGCCGGCGTGCTGGCCCACGAAATCGCCCACATCGCCGCCCGGCACGGCGACCGCCTCACCCGCCCCACCGGCAGCGTCAGCCGCATGCTCTTCCAGGGCATCTCCATGGCCGCCGACGCCTTCACCGGCGGCGCCGTCGGCGAGGCCCGCAGCGCGGCCCACGATTACCTCGGTCTCGGAGTGCGGCTGAACCTGTCTTTGCTCGGCGTCAGCAAGGAGACCGAAGGCGAAGCCGGGCAACTCGGCACCCAATACCTCTGGCAGGCCGGTTACGATCCCCGCGGCTTCGTCCGCTTCTACGACCGGCTCGCCGGCGAGGCCAATCACGCCGCCACCGCCAGCTTCTTCCGCACCCATCCGCCCGCCGGGGAACGCGCCCTGGCCACCCTGAGCGAACTCGAATACCTGCCCGCCAAACCCGCGGCGCGCCTCGATTCCCAGCAGTTCGAACACGCCAAGGCGCTCGCCGCCGCCTGGCTCAAGGCCCACGCCTTCCAGCCCGTGAAACCCGAATGCGCGGAATAACGCGCTAACGCCCGATCACCACCCCTACGCCCGCCGGTTGCACGTCGAACCGCTCGATACGGTTGCCGAGTTCGAAGGGCCGCCCGATCGCCGCGTTCGGATACAGCGGCAGCAGCACGTTGCGGATCAGAAAGTCCAGCGTCGAGCCTTCCATCGCCATCCCGCTGACTTCGACCCGCTGCACGTCCACCGTGGCGCGCCCGTTGCCCGAGCGGATGCGGGCCGTCACCTTCACCGGGCGCTCGCCGTCCAGCAGGTGCGACATCAGCCAGCCCGGTTCCACGCCCTGCGCGCGCCGCAGTTTCACAAAGTCCACCATCGCCGTCCCCGTCGCGACCCCGGGGCTCGAAACCTGAATCCGGGGATTGCGCACGCCGGCCGGACCTTCTTGCATCACCCACGCCGCCAGTTCCGGATACGTGAGTTGAACCCGCGAACCGGCGCGCAGCCGCCCGGACTCGATCTCGCCGATTTTCAGCCGGACGGAGCTGTAGTCCGAATACGCAGCCGCGCCGGCAGCGGCGAACAGGAGCGGAATGGCCCACTTTCCTTTCGTCACGATACGGTAGACGTCAGCCGGTTTTGGCGCGTTGCCCAAGCCGGGTGAATTCACCCACTGCTGCGGCAAACTTCCCCAAGGACCGCGCACCGGCCCCAACACAATATTCTTTAACAATATATACATACAGAACTGGCGCGAAACGTGCACACTGAATTTCGGAGTGCGATATGCCGGTTTGGGTATGGGTCCTCATCGTCGCGCTGGCCGCCGCCGCCGTCTGGCGCTTGAGTAGCACTTGGTGGAAGTACCGGGGCAATCGGGTCGTCGTCTGTCCGGAGAATCACACTCCTGCCGGCGTGACCGTGGACGCCGGACACGCCTCGGCCTCCGGCATCGGCGGATCGCCCCAACTGCGCCTGTCCTCCTGCTCCCGCTGGCCGGAACGCGCCGGCTGCGGGCAGCAGTGCCTGTCCCAAATCCACGACGCACCGGAAGACTGCCTGGTGCGCAATATCGTTACCCGCTGGTTCGCGGATAAGAAGTGTTCGAGTTGCGGACGTGCCTTCGGCGAAATCGCCTGGGCCGGCAGCCCGCCCGCCCTTCTCGGAACGGATAAAAAGAGCGTGGAGTGGCGGGACGTTCCCGCCGATCGAATCTACGAGGTCTTAGCCATTTCCCTGCCGGTCTGTTACGCGTGTCACACCGCGATGACCATGGTCCGCGAGCATCCGGATCTTGTGGTCGATCGTCACCGGCCCTCCAACTAGGCCCTTTCCCCGGCGCCGTCCCGGCAAGAAGACTGGTTGGCTCCTGACGCCGCAGGAAGTTCGGCGACACATTCAGTCCGAGCCATGAAGCTCTTTGCTTTCGGCGCGCTGGCCGTGCTTTGTTACGCGGACAGTCCGCCGCGGAGCCTGCAACTGGCCCCGATCACCCTCTATACCCGATTTGAAAAGCCCGCGGCGCAATCCGTCTTCGAAACCCTGCGCGCCGAAGTGGAAGGCGTCCTCGCCCCCGGCGGCTTCCGCTTCGATTGGCGCGACATTCCCGCGGCAGCCGAAGCCGGTACCGCCGTGGAACTCGCCGTCGTGACGTTTCGCGGTTCCTGCGATCTCTCCGCACCCCTCGAACCCGTCTCCGGCGCCCGCACCCTGGGCTTCACCAGCATTACGGACGGCGAGATTCTGCCGTTCACCACGGTCGATTGCGACCGCACCCGGAAGT
>JBBIQR010000062.1:0-20191 GCA_037442245.1 Candidatus Solibacter sp.
GCTCGTACATATCGAACAGGTTGCCGTAGCGCTCCTTGATGGTGTGGGCGCCCAGGCGCTGGATGGCGTCGCGGAAGTCGAGATAGACGGCGAGTTTGGTTTCGCCGACGCCGCGGCCCTCATCGCAGACGTTTTTAGCGTTGCGGCTGGCGACGTCGCGGGGAACGAGGTTGCCGAAACTCGGGTAGCGGCGTTCCAGGTAGTAATCGCGGTCGCCTTCGGGGATGGATTCGGGCGGGCGCTTATCGCCGGCCTGTTTGGGGACCCAGACGCGGCCGTCGTTGCGCAGCGATTCGCTCATCAGGGTGAGCTTGCTCTGGTAGTCGCCGGAGACCGGGATGCAGGTGGGGTGGATCTGGGTGAAGCAGGGGTTGGCGAAGAGGGCGCCGCGCCGGTGGGCGCGCCAGATGGCGGTGGTGTTGGAGCCCTTGGCGTTGGTGGAGAGGTAGAAAACGTTGCCATAGCCTCCGGTGCCGAGGACGACGGCGTCGGCGATATGGGACTCGATGCGGCCGGAGCGGAGATCGCGGGTGACGATACCGCGGGCGCGGCCGTCGATGACGATGAGGTCGAGCATCTCGGTGCGGGGATGCATGCGGACCTGTCCGGCGCCGACCTGCCGCTGGAGGGCCTGGTAGGCGCCGAGGAGGAGTTGCTGGCCGGTCTGACCGCGGGCATAAAAAGTGCGCGAGACCTGGGCGCCGCCGAAGGAGCGGTTGTCGAGGTAGCCGGAGTATTCGCGGGCGAAGGGAACGCCCTGGGAGACGCACTGGTCGATGATGCCGACGGAGATTTGGGCGAGGCGGTAGACGTTGGATTCGCGGGCGCGGAAGTCGCCGCCCTTGACGGTGTCGTAGAACAGGCGGTAGATGCTGTCGCCGTCGTTGTGATAGTTCTTGGCGGCGTTGATGCCGCCCTGCGCGGCGATGGAATGAGCGCGGCGGGGGGAGTCCTGGAAGCAGAAGCAGTCGACGTTGTAGCCCAACTCGCCGAGGCTGGCCGCGGCGCTGCCGCCGGCGAGTCCGGTGCCGACCACGATGATGGTGTATTTGCGTTTATTGGCGGGATTGACCAGCTTGAGATGGAAGCGGTGGCGCTCCCATCGGGTCTCGATCGGTCCGTCGGGGGATTTCGAAGTCAGTTCCATGAGCGCGTCTCTTATTTGGTGATCAGGCCGGCCATCACGGCGAGCGGGATAGAGCAGTTGCCGATGGCGATCAGGATGGCGAAGATTTTGGCGCCGAGTTTGACCCTGGGGGTGTAGCGCGGGTGGTTGAAGCCGAGCGATTGGAACATGCTCCACACGCCGTGATAGAGGTGCATGCAGAGCAGGATCATGGCCAGGATGTAGAACCCGCTGATGGCGGGGTTGCTGAAACCGGCGATGACGTTGGCGCGGACGTCGGGCTGGTTCTCGGCGATATCCTTGAGCGGCACGACGGCGCCGGCGGTGAGGTGCAGGATATGGAAGACGATGAAGGCGGCGACGATGGGGCCGCTCCACATCATGGTGCGGGAGGCATAGCTGGCGGCGGGGTCGTCCTTCTTCACGTAGGCCTGGGGGCGGGCGTCGCGCTTCATCTTCCACAGTTGCAGGGATGCGAAAACGTGCAGGACGACGGCGGCGAGCAGGAAGAGGCGCGCGCCCCAGAGCAGGCCGGTATTGGCCGGGTTGTGGAGGAAGGCCGCGTAGTGGTTGATCTGGTTCTTGTCGGCCGAGTAGATCTGAAGGTTGCCGAGCAGGTGGGCCACCACGTAGCCGAACAGGATCAGTCCGGTAGCGGCCATGACGGCCTTCTTACCGACGGGGGCTTCGTAGAAGCGCACGGTCCGGTGAATGGGTGTGAACGCCGCAGTACTCATGAAGATGTCCTTGTAGCATCCTTTCGCGCGGATGCACAACGGTGGGCTTGGAATCTCAAAATTCCAGTATAGGCCCGGCGGGGCCGGTGCGCAGCGCCTGCCGGCCGTCGAATGGGAACTGCGGCAGCAATCCGAGACGCTGAAGGGAACCGTGGATGAGGTATCGGCGCTGGTGGGTGGCGGACGCGGAGACGCCCTTCGCGGGTTAGAACGTGTACTCCGGGGGCTTGATTCCTTTCAGCCGCAGGTACACTTCAGCCTGGCCGCGGTGATGGGCGGTGTGGGTGAAATAGCTCCACAGCCGTTCGAACCCGGTGAGCGGGGTGTTCCCGACTTTGGCGTCGAGCTTTTCCCATGTGGCCGACTGAATGGCCTGGTTGCAGAAGCCGAAAGTGGCGGTGAGGTACTCGATGGCGGTGTCGCGGTCGATATCGAGTTTCTGGTTCTGGCGCCATGCGGCGATCCTGGCGGGTTCGGCGGGACGGGGCAGGCCGGTGGCCGCGGCACAAGCGGTGAGGTCGGCGGCGCCGATGTGGGCCATTAGCTGCCCAAAGGTCATTTCCTCGGGGACGGGACGGAAGGAGTAGCTCCCGGCGGGCATGGCCTTAGCCACTTCGATTGTCAACTCGCCGGTGACCTTCCAGTGCTTGATGAGCGCGTCCTTGACGGTGGACTGCGAGAAAGCCGGCAGCGTCAGTACAATCAGAGCGAGTAGCGTGTTCTTCCTGTTCATTGCCGCGTAATCCTTTCCGGGATCAGTATAGACGGAAGCTGTACAAAGTGTCTCCGGCGGCGACGAGCAGGAATTGCCGCCCGTCGAGCAGGAAGGTCTCCGGCGCATTGGTTACGTTGCCGATGTGCGAGTGCCAGAGGATCTTTCCGCCGGCCGGGTCGAACGCGATCAGGTTCCCGCTGGGATCGCCGGCGAACAGCAATTTGCCGTCGGTGGAGAGCAGTCCGTTGGCGCCGGCGCGCCCGCCGCCGGGATACTTGTGACGCCATGCGACCTTGCCGGTCTTATAGTCGATCGCCGTCAGATAAGTTCCAAACGATGTGACAAACTGCTCGTCTTTGCCTCCCAGGCCCATGGCGCCGCGCGGGTCGGTTTCGGTGAGATAATACATGGCATAAGTGTCGCTGGAGGGGACAAAGAACAGTCCGCTGGCGGGATCGAAAGTGGGGGGCGGCCAGTTGGTGGCGCCGCCGTTATCCGGCGAGACGAGCGAACCGCCGATCGTCGAGTCCTTGCCCGGATCGCGGACCGGCGCCCCCTTGGAATTCAGGCCCTTGGCCCAATTCACGCTGGTGGAATACTTGCTGGTGACGAGGTGCTCCCCAGTCACGCGATCCAGTACAAAGAAGTAGCCGTTGCGCTCCGCGGTGGCGACGAGTTTCCTGGGCTTGCCGGCGAACTCCGCGTCGAAGAGGATCGGGGTCTGAGTGGCATCCCAATCGTGAGTGTCATGGGGCGCCACCTGGTAATACCAGGCAAGTTTGCCGGTATCTACATTAACCGCCACCAAAGAGCACGTATATAGATTGTCCAGTTCGCCGCGCGATTGCCCGGTATAAGCCGGGGTGGGATTACCTGTGCCGAAGATATACAAGTGGGTCGCGGCATCGTAGGAACCCGGGATCCAAACCTGCCCGCCTCCGTGCCGGGCGGCATCGAGATTGGCCCAGGTCTTCAGGGCGGGATCGTCCTTCTCCATCGGGACGCTGTACCACTTCCATTGCAGCGCGCCGGTTTCGGGATCGAAGGATTGGAGGAAGCCGGGTTCGTCGAGATCGTCCCCGGTCCCGACCAGCACGTGATTCCCGACCACGACCGGCGCCGGCGTGGAGAAGTATTGCAGGGAGAAGTCGGCGATGACCTTGTGCCACAGTTCCTTGCCGCTCCGGGCGTCAAGGCAGACCAGGAAATCGTCGGGCGTCTCCATGTACAAGCGGTCGTGCCACATGCCCAGACCGCGGTTGCCGATGTGGGTGCCGCCCTTGGTCTTCCAGAAGTAGTGCCAGATTTCGTGGCCGTCGCGCGCATCGACGGCCCAGGCGTTGTCGGGAGCGGAGAGATAGAGGATGCCGTTCACCTGGAGGATGGAGGCGCGAATCATCACGCCGCCGGCGCGGCCGCCGGATTCGCCGGTGCCTTCGCCGCCGACGATGAGCGGCGCGGCGGGACCGCGGCCGAACCCGAATCCGAAGCCGCCGGTGTCGCCCGTAGCCGATCCCGGCGTGAGCCGCGCGGTCCAGGCCAGGGTCAGGTTCTTCACGTTGGCCTGATTGATCTCGGCCAGGCGGCTGTGGCGCTTCCCGCTGTAGTCTCCCGAGTAAGTCGGCCACGATCCATTGAGCGGCTGGAGAATGTCGGCGGGATCCAGGCCCTGCGCTGGAGTCACTCCAGGCGCGGCCAGAAGACAACTTGCGAGTAAGTAGCGTGCGAACGTCATTGGAGCGTCACCAGGTAAGCTGTAACATCGTGAATATCTTTATCGGAGTAAGATGGCAGGAGTGCTTTGTGCGGTTCCAGCGGATCGTGCACTTCCACCCGGGGGACGGCGCCGTCGCGCCGGAAGGTACGCTCGAAGCCACCGTCTCCGGCGAGCGTGACGCTGAAATCGTCGATGCGGAGCAGCCGGCCTTCCACTTTCTCGCCGCCGGAAAGCGTTACGGTGACGGTGGTGGGCGGGACGTTGGCCGCCGGCGCGCCGAAACCGCCGCGCCCGCCGCGTCCGGAGCCGGGCACCAGCCAGTTCTGTTGCAACACCTTCGGGTCCTCGAACCGCGAGGCGACGCCTTTCAGATCGCCGGCGGCGGAATGGCACGCCGCGCACTTCGCCTGGAAATAGGCTGCGCCCGCCTTGGCGTCACCCACCACGATGCTGGGCGGAGCCATACGCGAGACGTCGTAGCCGCCCACACGGAAGCTGTGAATGAACGCCGCTATATCGGAAACCTGCGCGAGCGAGAAATCGAACTTGGGCATGCCGCGGTCGGGCAATCCCTTCTGCACGACAGGTGCGAGACGTTCGCCGTTCTGATCGTTCAACAGGACCTGAGAACGGATCAGGTTGGGACCGCCTTCGCCGCCGCGGGCGTCGGAGCCGTGGCAGAAGGCGCAGTTGACGCCATACGTGGCCTTGCCGCGTTCGACCATGGCGGGGTCGGACTGCGCGCGCTGGGGATACGCGCTGGGGAAGCCCCCCGCACCGCGCCCGCCGCGACCCCCGCGCCCCGCGCCCGGTGCGGGCGGTTGGGTCTGGGCGATCGCGCCCGCGGTCATCAGCAGCACCATGGCCGCACGAATCGATCTGCTACCTGGCAATGAAGCACCTCAGAGTGTCGGAGAAGTATGGGGACCAGTATATACCGGCGGGCTTGGCCGCCGCCGGAGCTAGCGGGCCAGCGCCAGCGATGCCAGCCCCAGGTATAAAAACATCGCGGCTACATCCGTCAACGCCAGCACCGCCGGTCCGGATGCGATCTTCGGGTCCAGCCGCAACGCGTGGACGGCGCGGGGCACGATGTAACCGAGTGCGGCTCCCGCGGTAGCCGCCAGCAGGATCGCGCACCCTACGGCCGCGATCAGCGCGGGCAGCCCCAGCCACGCGAGCCCGAGCGCTCCGACGATCGCGCCCGAGATGCCACCCAACAGCGCTCCCGCCCGCAATTCGGCGAAGATCCGGCCCGCCGGCGGCGAACTGGAGCGCTTCCCCGCGTGAATCGTTTCCAGGCTCATGGTCACAGTCTGCATCGCCACACTCTCCGCCAGCGTCAACACCAACGGAATGAAGAACGCCACCGCGACCGCCGCCTGCAAGGCGGCGCCGAACCAATCCGAAATCAGAGCCGCCGCGAATCCGCTCCCGACGTTCATGAGCAGCCACGGGAAACGGTTGCGCAGCGCCCACCGCGCGGTCCTGCCGCGATCCGTCCCAATGTGCAGCCCCACCATCTGAAAAATCTCGTCCACCGCGTCGCGGCGCTCCAGGTCCACCATCGTCCGGGTCAGGGCGGAGACGTCCAGCACGCCCGAAAGGCGCCCGCCGTCATCCACCACGGGCAGCGCCAGCAGACGCCGCGCGGTCAGGGTGGCCAGTGCGTTGCCGAGCGGTTCGTTCGCGTTCACCGACACCACCGGCTGCACCATGATGCCGCCCACCTCGGTTTCGGGAGCGGACAGGAGCAGGCGCCGCGTCGGCACCACACCGGCAAGCCTGCCCGCGGCATCGGTGACGTAGAAGTAGACGACCCGCTCGCCGATGTTCCCGCCCCGCAGACGCGCGAGCGCCTGCCCGACGGTCTCATGCTCGGTCAGCCGTACCGGGTCGGGACGCGCCACGTCGCGCACCGGCGTATTGAGTTCGGGGAGGGAAATCGGTTCCACTCTTCATCGTATGACCGGGTGCCTGTAGTTGGCGCGTCATATAGCGGAAAGATACACTGGAAGCAGACAGTGTCCGTTCCCGCCCATCACGGCAGATTCGCCAAGGTGTTGCGCGCCGCGCTCTCGCTTGCGCTCTTCCTGCAGGCGGTGGTGTTTTCCGTGGCGGCCGGGCAGACGCGGCAGGATCCCTCGTCGCGGGTTGCCTCAGCCATTGCGCCTGCCGCCGTCCCGCCGGTATTATCCATCACCGGGCGCCAGCGGGCATCGGACATCCGCCAGAACCAGCCGGGAGCGAAAGCGGTCGATGCTTTCAACGTTTCCCCGGCGCAACCCGTGGCCGGCGTCCCGCACGCGGCCAACGCCGGATTCCAGCCGGCGGTCGCCCTGCCGCCCTGGTCCGGACGATCCCCTCCCGCCGCATCGCTCTAAGCCCGTATTCTTGCACACGACGCCCGCGCCGCCGGGCGAAGTGTCTCTCCGTACACCTCAAACTCAAGGAGCGATACCGATGCGAATTCAACAGGCAGTGAACCAACCCGACCAGAAGGCAGACATGGAGCGTTTCTCCCCCAAACCGTTAGCGCCCGGGGCGATCGCCGCGATGACGGTGAAGATTCTTGCGATCGGCAGCGTGGCCCTCGGCACGCTGTGGTGGCTCAGTCAGTAACCGCGGCGAATGGGGCCGGGCCGGAACCGGCGGGGTTTCCATCGGGGCCGGCCCGCCGCAACGCTTCCTTCAGGCGGCGGGCGACCTCCTCCACCGCCTCGCCTTCGAACAGGTTATCGTGGACGGCGCCGATCTCGTGGAACTCCACGCCCGCGGGGCACAGATCCCTCCATCCCAGACGCGGGTCCTTCCAGACCCGCGTGGTGATTTCTTCGTTCCGCGCGATGAATTGCACCACCGGGAACCGCGCGGCACCCGGCGCGCGCCGCGTGACTTGCTTCCGCGCCAGCCCGAGCATCATCCCCAAATGCCGCGTAATGTCCCGCCACGTGAATGCCGCCCGTCCCCGCAGCCACTCTCCGGCCAGCCGCAGGTACCCTTTGCCGCCGCTCAGCACCTTCGGATAACCGGGCGCCGCGGCATCGAACAGCACCACCAGCCGGACGTCGGCGCCGGCCGCGCACAGCCGCTGCGCGAGCGTAAACGCCACCACGCCTCCCAGACAATAGCCGCCCAGCAGATAGGGCCCCTCGGGCATCGCCCGGCGCAATGCGTCCCAGGCGAGGTCCGCCAGCCGCTCGACCGGCCGGCCGCAGCCCGGGCCGGGGTCCATCAAGGGCAGCAGCCGGATCCGCTGTTCCGCCCGCAGCCGCCACGCCAGCCTCTCAAAACACCGGGGTCCGGCAGCCGTGGTCGTGATGCAGACCAACGGCGGGTGCACTCCCGGCTCGACCGGATCGAGGAACGGGTTGCCGCCGGTTCCCGGCGCGTCCTCCTCCTCCAACAGCGCGGCGAGCAGCGCGGGCGTCGGCGCGCGCAGCAGCGCGGCCAGGGGTAGCTCGCGCCCCAGATGCTTCTCGATGAGGACGATGAGACGCGTCGCGGCCAGGCTGTCCCCGCCCCGCGCGAAGAAATCGTCGTCCGCATACACGCGCGCCGTATCCAGCGCCTCGCGCCACAGATCCACCAGCAGCCGCTCGATGGCGGTCCGGGGTTCGCGCGGCGCGGCGGACTCCTCCCGCGCCGGTTCGAACGCGGGCAGCGCGAGCCGGTCGATCTTCCCGCCCGCCGTTACCGGCATCTTCTCGAGCACCATGAAGCCCGCCGGCAGCATATGTTCCGGCAGGCGGCGGCTGAGGAAAGCGCTCCAGGCGGAGGGTCCGCCCGCTTGGCCCGGCGCCGCTTCCACATACGCCGCAAGTTTCCGCCGGCCCTCCGGACCCGCCGCCACGACCGCGCAGTGCCGGATTCCGGGATGCGCTGCCAGCGCCGCTTCGATCTCCTCCAGTTCGATCCGGTAGCCGCGAACCTTCACTTGCCGGTCCGCGCGTCCCAGGAACACCAGGTTCCCATCGGGCAGACGATATGCCAGGTCGCCGGTCCGGTACATCCTTCCGCCCGCGGCGAACGGATCGGGCTGAAACCTCGATTCGTCCTGCACCGGCGCGTTCAGGTAGCCGCGCCCGACCGCGTCCCCGCCCACATGGATCTCGCCCGTCAATCCGTCTGGCACGGGCTCGCCGTTGGCATCCAGCAGGTAGACCCGCACGTTGTTCAAGGGCGTTCCGATCGGCACGTGCCCGGCGTCTTCCCACGCGGACGCACCGGCTTCGTACACCGTGGCGACCCCGCTGGTTTCACTCGGACCGTAGGCGTTAAACCAGCGCAGCCGGCCTCTGGCCAGGCGCTTCCAGGTCTGGAACGCGGCCGGCTGCATCCGCTCCATCCCGACGACGACCGCCCGCAGGCTCTGCGGGATTGCCGCACCGCCTTCGATCGCCGCCGCCCATTCGCTGGCCCAGCTTGAAGGGATGCTGGCGAGCGTGATGCGCCGCTCGTTCAGGGTCCCGAGAAACTCGCCCATGGTGCGCCCGGCGTCCCGCGGGTAGAGGACCAGGGTCGCGCCCGCGCTCAGGCAGCAGCAGACCTCAACGATGAACACGTCCGTGCCCATCGAGGCGAATTGCAGCCGGCGGTCCGAAGCGGTGATTCCGTACTTCGCTACCGCGCACAGGATGTAATTCACCAGCCCCCGGTGCGCCAGTAGCGCGGCCTTCGGCCGGCCGGTCGAGCCGGAGGTGAAGATGGCGTAGGCGGCGTCGTCCATGCCGGCGCGCGGGGCGGGGTTGTCGTCCCGCTGCTCCCACTCTCCGGCGGCATCTACAACCGCGCAGCCGCGCGCCAGGAACCACTCCCGCCGGGCGCCTTCGGCCAGCACCAGAAGCGGCCGGGCCGCGTCCAGCATCGCGCCCAAGCGCTCATCCGGCAAGTCCGGGGGGAGCGCCAGAAACGCCGCGCCGGCTTTGAAGATGCCGAGCATCGACGCGACGGCCAGCGGCGAGCGGTCGAGGCAGACCCCGATCCGCTCGTCCCGTCCGGCCCCCAGCGCGATCAGCCGCCACGCGATGCGGTTGGCCAGGCGGTTCAACTCGCTGTACGTGATGCGCCCGCCGCCCCACTCGACCGCCGCGCGCCCCGGCGCGGCCCCGGCCTCCCGCTCGAACAGGTGTTGCGCGCGCAGTTCCGCCGGGAGCGGCGCCGCGGTCCGGTTGAGATCGTCCAGACGCCGCCGCTCCGCCGCGGTCAACATGTTCAGCGCGGCGAGAGGAGCTTCGGGCCGCGCAATCAGACTGCGCAGCAACTCCAGCAGATGGCCGGCCAGCGGACGGATCGTTTCCCGCCGGTAGCGCTGCACATCGTAGATCAGTTCGACGCTCAACTCCGGCTCGCCGTAGGCCGCCACCGTCAGCGCGGAATCCGTCCTCTGCACCCGCCGCAGACTCCGCCGCTCCCAGCGCGGGTCCTGCCGCCGCAGGGTGTCGATCGGCGCCGCGTGGTCGTAGACGAGCAAATGGTCGAAGGGCGCCGCGCCTGCCGGGAGCCCGGCCCAACGGCATACCTGCTCCAGGGGCGCCGCTTCGTACTCCCGCTGCGCCCGCCACTGCGCGCGCAGGGAGCGTAGAAAGTCCGCCGCCGGAGTGACGCCGGCGATCCGCACGCGCAGCGGCAGCGTACGAATCCACATCCCCGCGGCGGTCGCGCCGGGGCCGCGGCCCGCGCGCGTCACGCCGAACACTACGTCGTCGCGGCCGCTGTAGCGGCTGAGCAACAGGGCCCAGGCGCCCTGCACCAGGGTATGCGCGGTGACGCCCAGTCGCGCCGCATACTCGTGCGCCGTCCGCGTCTCCTCCGCGCTCAGGCTGACTCTCTCCCGGCTCTGTCCGGGCGCGGTGCCGGGCACGGGAGGAAACAGGCGGTTCGCAATCGCGCCGGCCGGTGGAGCCATTCCCTCCAGGTAATCCCGCCAGTAACGTTCGGCTCCCTCCACCGGCGTCGCGGCGTCCTGCGGAGGGCTCTCCCCGGGAGCGCCCGGCGCGTCCCCGTCGTACGCCGCCAGCCACTCGCGCCACACTTGCGTCAGCGAGCGCCCGTCCAACAGCACATGGTGCGCGCTCCACACCAGGATCGCCTTTCCCTCGGCGGTCCGCAGCAACGCGAGCCGCATCGGGATGCCTCCGGTAAAGGAGAATCCGCGCTCGCGGTCGCGCCGCAGGAAGTCCTCGAGTGCGTCCTGCGCCTGGCCGGGTCCCAGCGCGCTCCAGTCTTCCTCCCGCCATTCGTACTCCGGATCGGGATCGACCGCCAACCGCGGTTCCCCGCTGGCCGCGGTGTCCACCCGCGTGCGCAGCGCGGCGTGCCGCCCCGCCACTTCCCGCCAGGCCGCGCGCAGGCGGTCCGCATCGGCCGGGGCTTCGAGTTCGCACACGTCCTGAATCAGGTAGAGACCCGCGGCGGGCGCGCGCATCGCGGCCAGCACCATGCTCCTCTGCAGTGCGCCTGTAGGGAAGGATGCGGCAGGGACTACGCCGGACAGGGTGAATTCTCCCGCGAACCGTTCTCAGGCGCCGCGCGGCCGCGCGGTTTCAACGCCAGCACCGGACAGCGTCCGGCAAGCGGATATGCGGCACTCGAACAGGATGCCTCGACAAAGTAATCGCCGAACACCGAGCGGAATTCCGCCAGGGTAGGGAAGGCGTGGACCGTGGGCGAATCGCGGTACGCATCGATGGTTTGAATCGCGGACACCTCCCAGCCGCGCGCCTCCGCCAGACGCTCCGCGGCGGTTCCGCTCTGCGCCCAGTAGCGGTACACATCGCCGAGCCTCACGCCGCCGCGCGCGGTCTGCTGCATCGCCATCAGCAGCCGGAACTTGAAATGATGAAAGCTCGGGTCCTCTCCGTCCCACAGCCCACGCATCACTTCCGCGGGATCCTCCTTCCGCTCGGGCTGGCAGTAGCAGCGCAGCAGGAGGCATCCCGCCGGGTCCAGGACCCGCGCGGCTTCGGCCGCCAGTTTCCGCAATCCTTCGGGAAAGCGGACGCAGTTTCCGGAGCCATCGCCGGTCACCAGTTGGCAGGAGCCGTGCGCCACCGGCAAATCGGTCCACTCGCCGCGAACCGCCCAGCGCACGCCGGCCACATCACCCGGCCACACGCCCTTCACCATCGCGGCGGACGCATCTACCGCCAACAGCCGCGTGCGGCCAGGCCATGCCATCGCCGCCACCGCGGGTGTGACCCCCAGCATCAGTGCGCGCACCCCTCCGGCCGGTACCGGAGCGTGGCGCGCGGCTAACTGCTGCAGGTGCTGGATATCCTCGCGGCATGGACGGAGCGGCGCGCCCATCAGGCAGTAAATGGCAGCCATCTCATGCCAGTAAGTCCGCGCGCCCTCCCACGTCTGCACCATTCGCGGGAATTATACCAGTCCGGATTCGCTTCCGGCTCCTACATGAACAGGTGTTACCTGACCTTCATCACCAGGATCGATTGATCGTCGAACGCCACCGGGTTGAAGTGGTCGAGTTCCGCGAAGATCCTCGCGATGAGCGCGTCCGGCGCAAGGCCGCAGTGCCGCCGCACCACGTCCGCCAGCCGGCCGCGTCCGAACTCGCCGCCCGCCGGGCTCATGTGGTCGGTAATGCCGTCGGAGTAGAGCAGCACGACGTCGCCCGGCTGCGTCTGGAAGGCGACCTCTTCGTATTCGGTATGGTCCAGTAATCCCAGCGGCACGCCCTCGGCGCGAACCTTGAGAATCTCCGCGCCGCGGCAGATCATGGGCGGCAGCGCGCCGGCGTTGGCCATCACGATCTGGCGCGAAGGCGGATCCCACAACAGCACGCCGAGGGTCACGTAGCGCGCCTCCACCTTGCGCTCGATGAGCACGTCGTTGAGCGTGCGCATCAACTCCGCCGGACGCCGCCGCCGCGGCGCCAGGGTGCGCAACAGGCCCGTCGCCAGCGACCCGTAGAGCGCCGCCGCCGCGCCTTTCCCGCTCACGTCGCCCATGGCGATCACGGTCTGCAGATCCTTGTGTTCGAAGACCTCGTAGATGTCGCCCGAGATCTCCCGCGCCGGACGCAGCCGCACCGCCGCCTCCATGCCCTCGATCTCCGGCGAGCCATCGGGAATCAGCACGCGCTGCAATTCGCGCGCCGCCACCAGGTCCTCCTCCATGCGCCGCTCGCGTTCGGCGAGTTCCGCGTAGAGCCGCGCGTTCTCCACGCTGCTGGCCACCTGCGGCGCCAGTAACGCCAGCGTGCGCACGTGATCGTCCGTGAAGAAACCCACCCGGTCGCTCTCCAGGTCCATCACCCCGACCACTTTGTCCTGCGCCACCAGAGGTACCGCCACCTCGCTGCGGATGTCCGGATGCGACGCGATGTAGCGCGGGTCCTTGGCCGTGTCCGCCACCCGCACCACCTCGCGCGACTCGGCCGCCGCGCCCGTCAGCCCCTTGCCCAGCGGGACGTTATCTATGTTCACCCGCTGGTCGTAGCGGATGCTGAAAAGGTGCCGCAGCGCTTTGGCGTGATGATCCACGCTCAGGATACTGAAGGCGTCGTAGCTGATCAGTTCGTGCATCGTGCTGGCGATCTTGCTCAGCAGTTCGTTCAGGTCCAGGATGCTCGAAAACTCGCGCGAGATGTTGGCCAGGGTCTTCAGCGTGCGGTTCTGCCGCTCGACGCGCCGGTAGAGCCGCGCGTTGTCGATCGCCACCCCCACCCGCGCCGCGATCAGGCGCATGAGCGCGCGATCGTACTCGCCCCAGGCGTTCACCCGCGTCGATTGCAGGTCGATGACGCCCACCAGCCGCCCGCGCGCCGTCATCGGCACCGCCAGTTCGGTGCGCACCGCATCCACCGTGTTCAAGTAGCGCGGCTCGTTGCGCACGTCGCCCACCAGCAGCGGCTCGCGCATCGCCGCCGCCGACCCGGTGATCCCCTCGCCCAACGCCACCGAGAGGTTGCGCACCACCTCCTCGCGATGCCCCACGCCGTAGCGGATGCGCAGGTCGCGCCGCCGCTCGCTGTACAGCAGGATCGCGAACAAGTCGTAGGGCAGGACCCGGTGCACGATCTCCGCCACGTTGCCCATCAACTGGTCCAGGTCCAGCGTGGTGGTAGTCGCGGTGGACACCTCGAGCAGGAAGTCCAGCAGCTCGCTTCGCTCTTTGAAACGGATTGCGGGTTTCCGCGCGCTCTGCATGATTCCCCGTCGAACTGCCTTTCCCCGATATTCCAGCCGCGCTTCAGGCGGCCGTGGCTTCCACGATTTTGACGCTCGCGCTCGCCCCGATGCGCGTCGCCCCCGCGGCTGCCATCTGCCGCAGGTCCTCCAGCGTGCGGATGCCGCCCGAGGCTTTGACCCCCATGTCCGCTCCCACCGCGGCGCGCATCAGCGCCACGTCGTGCGCCGTCGCCCCGGCGGTCGAAAACCCGGTCGAGGTCTTGACGAACTCCGCGCCCGCGGCTTTCGCCAACTGGCACGCCACTCGCTTCTGAGTATCGTCCAAAAGCGCGGTTTCGAGAATCACCTTCAGGATGGCGCCGCCGCCGTGCGCCGCCCGCGCCACCGCCGCGATATCCTCCCGCACCGTGTCCGTTTCGCCCGAGCGCAGCGCCCCGACGTTCATCACCATGTCGATTTCGCGCGCCCCGGCGCGTGCCGCCGCCTGGGTTTCGCACACCTTGGCTTCCGTCGTGGTCGCGCCCAGCGGGAAGCCGACCACGGTACACACCTTCACCGGCGAACCGGCAAGTTCAGCCGCCACCAGCGGCACCCAATGCGGATTCACGCACACGCTGGCGAAGCTGTACTGCCGCGCCTCGCGGCAGACCTTGACCACGTCGGCGCGGGTGGCTTCCGGCTTCAGGATGGTGTGGTCGATCAGCGCCGCCACGGCCGGATCGATGCGGGTCAGCCGCTCGCTCGCCGAGACCCGCGCCGCCCCCGCCGCCAGAATCTCCCTGGTATTGCGCGCACACGTTTGCGCGCATCGCTGCACGCAGCCGGGACACACCTGATCGGGCAGATTCAGCCCCTCGGCCTTGCGCGGAGCCGTACCCGCCGGGAGCCGCGCCAGCAACTCCTCGCCGATTTGCGCGACCAGCCGCTCCAGCTCCGCCTGCGTCACTGGGAGTCCTTCCCCCGGTACTGCCGCTCGATCTGCATGATCTTATCGACCCGCGCCTGATGCCTTCCGCCGGCGAAGGGCGTTTCCAGCCAGCAGCGCAAAACTTCTTCCGCCTGGGTTTGGGTCAGGAGCCGCGCGCCTAGCGTAAGTACATTTGAATCATTGTGTTCGCGGCCATTTCGCGCGGAAGCCTTATCATAGCATAGGGCCGCGCGGATGCCCGGAACCTTGTTGGCGGCCATGCAGGAGCCGATCCCGGCGCCGTCGATGGCGACTCCGCGCGCCGCCGCGCCCTCCGCCACCAGTTGCGCCACCTTCAGCGCGATGTCCGGATAATCCGCGGCTTTCTCCTCGTAGACCCCGACGTCGCGCGCGAACAGCCCCATCCCCTCGAGCAGCGGCTTCAGCGCCTCCTTCAGGCGGAAACCACCATGATCGGCGCCGATCGCGACCGTCTTTTCCGGCGGCGCGATGCCGTTCAGTTCCTCCTCGGGTACCTCGACAATGCGCACGCCGCGCCCCGCCGCCGTTTCCCGCGCCGCCGCCGTGACGATGGTCCCGATGGGTACCCGCAGTTCGCCGCCCGCAGGCACGTCCTGGGCCGTGATAACTCGTTTCATTCGCTGAACGACTATTGTTGCACCCTTTCGCGGGACGGACCATGCTGCGGTCCGTCCCGCCCAGGGGCGTCAGGGAGAGACCGGGGAAGTGGAGTTAGCTCTCGTCCGCCGAGGGGCCGTACAGCGCCGGCACCGCGACGTTGTTGAGCCGCAGGTACACGCTCAACTGCCCGCGGTGGTGCACGATATGGTTGAGGATCATGGTGCGGATCACTTGGGCGCGCGGCATCGTGAAGATCGGCTTGCCAGCCTGTAGCAGGCTCCACGGCTGCATCATGGCGTCGTTTTCGGTGCTGGCGAGCGCTTTCTTGAAGCCGGCGACGCCCTGGTCGAACAGGGCCACGATTTCGGCCGTGTTTTTGACCGGTGGCGGCTGGTAAGCGGGTCCATCGACCGGGGCCATATCGAAGCTGTCGCTGGTGAGCGTGCCGGAACCCCACCCCGCCATCAGTGCGATGTGTTGGGCCAGTGCGCCCATCTCCATCGACTTTTCGTGCGGTTTGAAGCTGAATTTGTCGTCCGGAACCCGCATCAGGGTTTTGCGGGTCTGGGCCATTTCGTGCTCCACTTCGGGGAGGAGCGCATCGGCGATTCGCATGGTGTTCTCCATTTTCTCCAAGTGCTGGAATTCGCTTTTTGTTCGCCATTTGATTCTACGGCAGAGCAATGGCGGGGTCAAATGAAAAATACGTGAAAGGCGCGATTTGGTGAGCGGGGAAATACCATTTTCAAGTTTTTCCGCAATCCGCCGATCTGAGAGGGCGTGGTTCACGCAGTGTGCGCCGACGATACCGTCTACCTGGCCCGGCAGCCGATCTACGGTCCGGGCCGCGAGATTCGCGCCTACGAACTGCTGTACCGCCGGGCGGCCAACGACACTGCGGCGCGCATTCGCGACGGCGATGGCGCCAGCGCGCAGGTGATGTTGCAGGCGTTGCTGGAATCGGGCCGCACGATCGCCACGCCCGAGCAGCCGGCGTTCATCAACCACACGCGGAAGCTGCTCCTGCTGGATCCGGTGCTTCCCCCGGACCGGTGCGTGATCGAAGTTCTGGAAGAGGTGCTGGCGGACCCCGATACCGTGGCGGCGGTGCGCCATTTGAAATCGATCGGCTACCGGATCGCGTTGGACGATTTCGTCTTTCGCGAGGAGATGCGTCCGCTGGTCGAGTTAGCCGACTACATCAAGCTGGATTACCGGGCTCTGGGCGACCGCGGATTCGCCGAACAGGTGGGGTTGTTGCAAGGCGTTCCGGCGCGGCTGCTGGCCGAGAAAATCGAAAGCGAGACCGAGTTCCGCTGGTGCCACAGCCTGGGCTGCGACCTCTTCCAGGGTTACTACCTGCGCCGCCCGGAGATGATGGCCGGGCGCCGCATTCCGAACAACCGTTTGAGCGTGCTCTCGCTGCTGGCCGGGTGTACGGATCTGGAAGCCTCGGCCGGTGTGATCGCCGGGATTATCGAACGGGACGCGCCGCTCACTTACAGCCTGTTGCGGCTGGCGAACTCGGCTCTGTACCGGCGGCGCAGCGAGATCCGCGCCGCGGCGCAGGCGGTCACTCTGCTGGGCATGGATTTCGTCTTCCGCTGGGCCACTCTGCTGGCCATGGCGGGTAACGACGACTGTCCCGTGGGGTACCTGGAACTGGCGTTGCAGCGCGCGCGCATGAGCGAACTGATCGCTCCCCTGCACGACGCCGTCCCGCAGGAAGCCTACATCACCGGTCTGCTCTCCACGCTCGATTCCGTGCTGAACGCGCCGCTCGAGGACCTGCTCGCGCCGCTGCCCATCGACAACCGCTACAAACTGGCGATCGTCGCGCGCGAAGGCGCCCTCGGAGCCGTGCTGGACGCGGTCACGGCTTATGAAGAGGGCGTCTGGCCGCCGGACGAGAACTCTCCGGCGATGAGCCGCGCCTACTGGGACGCGGCTTCCTACGCGGCCACCATGATCGGGGAGATGCGCGGCGCCGTATCGCGCGGCTGACGGGCCCTTCACCAGCCTGAGGGTGGGACAATAGAGGCGATGCCGGCCATTGCCGATCGCGCCGCGCTGGTTTCCCGCGGCCTGCGCCTGGAAATCCTCACCATCGCCTACAACAGCCTGGAAGCCGCGGTCTCGCTGGCCGCCGGCATCCTCGCCGGCAGCATCGCGCTGATCGGGTTCGGCGCGGACAGCTTAATCGAAGTCGCCTCCGGCGCCGCGCTCGCATGGCGTCTGCGCGCCGATTCCGACACCCTGCGGCGCGAACGCAACGAGCGTGCGGCGCTACGCATCGTGGGGGTGTGCTTCCTGTTGCTGGCCGCCTACGTGACGTGGGAGTCCGCCGAATCGCTGTGGAGCCGGCGGGCCCCGGAGCGCAGCCTCCCTGGAATCGCCATCGCCGCGGCTTCCTGCGTCGTGATGCCACTCCTGGCGCGCGCCAAGCGGACCGTCGCCCGGCGAATCGGCAGCGCGGCGCTCGATGCCGACTCGCGCCAGAGCAGTCTCTGCGGGTGGCTCAGCGCCATCCTCCTCGCCGGTCTCGCCCTGCACGCCGCGGTCGGCTGGTGGTGGGCCGATCCGGTCTGCGCGCTCGCCATGGTGCCGGTGATTGCGCGCGAAGGCGCCGCGGCGTTGCGCGGCCACGCTTGCGGTTGCGGCGGCGCGTGCGGCCGCGAGTCCTAAACCTTAGCCCTGCGGTGGAACAGAATCCGCTGCACATCGGGCCAGAATTCCGAGAGCAGGTTGCCGGTGAGGCCACCGAGCAGGCTGGTTTCGATGCGCTCGGCCATCACCATCCCATCCCGGCTGGCGGCGGGGTAGTACAGATTCGACGCTGCGATTCCCAGCCCCATCCCTAACAGATTCGAACTGTTGAAGACGCTCCGTCCGGCGTCATTGCGGCAGATAAACAGGCGCGACCCCGCGTACAGCACCCGCTTCACCACACCAGTGCCCGAGCCTTTGCGGAAGTAGCGCGGATCCTGGTGCAGCAGGGTGGCGAAGATGCCGGCGCTGAACAGACTCTGGGTGCCGAAATCGGCGACAGCCGCGCCGAACCGCCTCCCGTAATTCGGCCAACCTTCACCGTATCGCGGAGTCTGGTTATCGTGCTGCGAAAAGGCCGCGGTCACGGCCGCGTTCACGATGTTGAAGGGATCGGCCGCTTCCTTCCATCCGAGTTTCCACTTCTCCGCCGCGGTCAGGGGCGCGACCGGGCGGGACGTATCGGTCACCGTCTGAAAGTCCGGAATCAATTTGAGAATCCGCTCCTCCTTCAGGGGCACCGAAACCGGCGCGGGAGCCGGCAAGAGGGGATCGATCGCTGCGACGTCGGCGGCTTCATCGTTGCGCGGCTGAGCCTTGGCCGGAGATGCGATCTCCAACCAGGCGGCCACCACCGCGACGACGAACTGGCTCCGGCGCACAGTCACGTTACCTTTGAGACGCGCGGCTTCGCGAAAGAAGTTACCGGATTCGCATCCAGATGAACGGCTCTTAATGGCCATGCTGTCCCAACGCCGCAATCGCTAAGGGAAACCACCGATTTCCGCCTAAAACCGCGGTCCCGGCCCGTAGGACAGGGTCCTGGGATCAGCGCGCATTTGCGGGTAGGTCGAGGTCGCGGTCGCACGCCGCGATGCGCTCCGCCGCCTGTTTCCGCCGCCGCTCGGTATCGGCGGTTGCGGGCTTATAGTTCTTCCAGCGGACCAGGTTTTTCTGAAACACGATCCGCGCCCAGCCCGTGTTATGGTTGGCCAGCAGGATGCGCCCGTAGAGATCGTCCAGATCACCGGCGGCTTCGAAGGCGGCCAGCGTGGGACGCGGCGCTTGCAGCAATCTTTCCGCGAGAGGTTGCCCGCGGTTGACCAGTTTGCCGGCGTCGTCGAGTTTGCCCGCCTGCACGAGCGCCTCGGCCTGCCGATTCTGCTCCGCGAGTTGGTCCACCGTCTGCGGATACCAGGCTTCGGTCACCGGATCGCGCCGGGGTTGCTCCGCGCGCGGCGGCGGGGGAGGAGACGCGCACGAAACCAGCAGAGCCGCCGCCGCGATCAGGATCGTCCGCATCATAACCTCGGCCGCTCTATAGCGGCGCTACCCCTCCATCGGCCAGAACCTGGAACGCGTGGACGTCGCCGGCATCGGTATCGTAGACGGCGTAGGAACTGGCCACATCCTCGCGCGAACCGTCGGCGCGGAACGCCGCGCCCAGAATCGGCCCGGGGTTCACCAGCAGGGTTCCGCCCGCGCGGCCGATCTCGCGCCGGTGATTGTGGCCGAAGAAGACGGCGTCGTAGCGGCCCGAGGCGGCCAGCGGCCGCGCGATGTTGTCGAAGTGCTGCACGGCGATGCGGCGGCCGCCGAACTCGCCTTCGAAGAGCTCGCCGTGCAGTGCTACGTGCGGATACATCCGTGCTACGGCCGAGATGCGGTACAGGTCGGCGTCGTTGTTGCCGAACACAATGTGGATCGGGTTGGCGTATTCGCGCCCCATCTGGTGCACGATGAAGGGCGAGCACAGGTCGCCGCAACAGATCAGCGCCTCGGTGCCGCGCACATGCTCCAGCGCCGCGGCGAGCCGCCAGACGTGGTCGTGGATGTCGCTCAGGATGGCCAGTCGCATCAGCCTGCCGCCCCCTTCAGCCTGGACGTAAACGCCTCGCGGAACTTGTGGACTTTCGGAGCCACCACAAACGCGCAATACGGTTGCTGCGGATTGTTGCGGAAGTACTCCTGATGGTAGTCCTCCGCCGGATAGAACGTCTCGGCGGGCCGCACCTCGGTGACCACCGGCCGCCCGAAGAGGTCCTCGCGATTCAATTCCGCGATGGTGTCCTGCGCCGTACGCTTCTGCTCGTCGCCGTGATAGAAGATGGCGGAGCGGTATTGCGGACCGGCGTCGTTGCCCTGCCGGTCCATCGAGGTGGGATCGTGCATCGCGAAGAACACTTCGAGGATCTCCCGGTAGCTGGCGGCCGCGGGGTCGAAGGTCACCTGTACCACCTCGATATGTCCGGTGCGTCCGGTGCACACGCTGTGGTAGTCGGGATTCGGCAGGGTGCCTCCCATGTAACCGGATTCGACGCCCAGCACTCCCTGCATTTCGTCGTAGACCGCTTCCAGACACCAAAAACATCCGCCGCCGAGAGTGGCGGTTTCCTGAGTGGCCATGCCTACATTCTACGAGGTCGGCC
>JBBIQR010000063.1:0-18910 GCA_037442245.1 Candidatus Solibacter sp.
CCGCCGACGGCGGCCGCAACTGGACGGCCCCCGCCGACGGGCCGCACGGCTTCCGGTCGGCAGTCGTATGGGCGGCGGAGTGGAAGCTGTGGATCGCCACCGGCACGTCCGGCTCGGATGTTTCGGCGGACGGCCGCAGTTGGCGGCAGTTCGACGGCGGCTCCTACAACGCCCTCAGCTTCGTCCCCGGGGGAGCCGGATGGGCCGCCGGCGCCGCCGGACGCATTGCCCGTTTCGTGCCGCCCCACCCCTGAATATGCTGCTCACCGCCAACGGCATCACGAAACGATATGGCGCCGCGACCGTGCTCGACGGCGTCGCGATCGAGGTGCGCAAGGGCGAAATCCTGGGCTTGATCGGCCCCAACGGTTCCGGCAAAACGACCCTCTTCGAATGTCTCGCGGGATTGATCCCGCGCGACGGCGGCACCGTCGATCGCTCGGGCGAACTCTTCTACCTGCCCGACGGAATCCGGCCATGGGCGGACCAGAAGGTACGCTGGGCGCTGCACTTCTTCGAAGCGCTCTGGCGCCGCGAGCGCGGTGCGGCGATGCAGTTCGCCCGCGGGCTGGAACTGGTTCCGCTGCTCGATGCCCGCATCGGCACGCTTTCCAAGGGCGAGACCAAGCGCGCGCTGCTTGCGCTCGGCCTGCTCACGCCGCATCCGCTGCTGCTGCTCGACGAGCCTTTCGACGGCCTCGATTTCCGCCAGACGCGCGACGTGATGGCGCTGCTGCGGCAAGTGCCCGCAGCCGGCCGGACGCTGTTTGTCTCCATCCACCAGTTGAACGACGCGGCGCGGCTGTGCGACCGCCTGGTGCTGCTCAGCCGCGGACGCGTGGCGGGTAGCGGCACGCTCGACGAATTGCGCGCGCAGGCGGGCGTCAACGAAGGCGGTCTGGAAGAGGTGTTCCTTGCCCTCACCTAGAAATTCCTTCGCGCTGCTCTTCGCCAAGGAACTGCGCGAACTCGCGGCCTCGCGCGCGTGGTGGATTCTGCTGGTCCTGATCGGTCCCCTGGTTGGGCACGGCTTCATCACCGCGGTCGAGTTGTACGCCGAGGCCAGCGGCGGCGGCGGCGGACCGGCGGCGCTGGCACAGGGACTCTCGCCCCTGGACGGCATCCTGGTGCCCGCGTTCGGCGCGTACGATCTCGCGGTCACGCTGCTGTTTCCGTTCGTCGCCATCCGGCTGGTCGCGATCGAACGCGCCAGCGGCGCATGGAAGCTGATGCTGCAGGGGCCGGCGTCCGTGCCCACCCTGCTGGCGGCGAAAGGCGCGGCGCTGGTGGCCGCGTGGAGCGTCGCATGGCTGCCGGGATTCCTGGCGATGATGTTGTGGCGCGCATACGGCGGCTGGCTGTATGCGCCCGAGACGTTGAACCTGCTGCTCGGCCACATGCTGCGCTTCGCGCTCGCTTCGGGAGTGGCGGTGGCCGCGGCGGCGATCGCCGGCAGCGCCGCCAGCGCGGCCATCGTCGCCCTCGGATTCACCGTCGGCACCTGGGTGCTGGAGTTCGTCGCGGCGGGTCGCGGCGGGTGGCTGGAGCGCGCCGCCTCCTATACGCCGGCGTCGGCGCTGCGCGTCTTCGAACTCGGCCTCTTCCGCGTGAGCACGCTGGCGGTGACGCTGCTGCTCGGTCTGGGCGGATTCGTGGTGGCCGCAATCTGGCTCCACGAAGGCTGGAGCGCGCGCCGCCGCGCAAGCCGCACCGCCCTGGCGCTGGCCGCGCTCGCCCTGGTGCTCTTCGCCGCGTCGCAGCCGCGCACGGCGTTCGACTTCAGCGGGAACCGCCGCAATTCCTTCCCGGCGGCGGACGAAGCCGCGCTGCGCCGCATCACCGCTCCCCTGCGCGTCACCGTGTATCTGGCGCCGGAAGACCCGCGGCGTATGGATCTCGACCGCAACGTCCTGGCCAAACTGGAACGCGTGCTGCCCCAGGTGGACGTGCGCTACGCGGCGCATTCGCGCTCCGGCCTGTTCGAAGCGCCGGGCGATCGTTACGGCGAAATCTGGTACGAGACCGGCGGGCGGAAGCTGATGTCGCGCTCGGCCACGGAGCGGATCGTGCTGGACAACCTCTATCAACTGGCGCAGGTCCCGCCTCCCGCGGGCGGCGAGAGCGAACCGCCCGGCCATCCCCTGGCGGCGCGCCCGTGGGGCGCGGCGTGGGTGTTCTATGCCGCGTGGCCGCTTGCGGTCGCGCTGGCCGGATGGGTACACTTCCGTTCAAGGTCTCGTTCATGAAGCGTCTCACTACTATCGCGGCCGTAGTTTGCGGCACTCTCCTGGCGCAATCCAGGCCCGTCCGGATCGATCTCTCGCGGGAGAAGCCGGGCGCCGAACCGAAAGCGTTTCTCCCCATGGTGGGCAACTGGGTGGTGACCCAGGACGCCGGCCGCAACGTGATCCTGGTGGACGGGCGGCAGTGGAAGCGCGGCGACCCGTCCGGCGGACTCGCCGACAAAGCGCGCGCGATCTACGGCAGCCGCCACGAGGAGTTCCTCGATAACGTGAAGGCGTTCGCCTACTTCCCGATCGCTGTGGCGCAGGGCGTCGACGACTTCCGTAACGGCGAAATCTCGCTCCGCTTCCAGATGATCGACGGCGCGCTCGACCGCTGCGCCGGAATCCTGTTCAACCTCAAGCCCAACGGCGATTACCTGGCGGTGCGCTTCAACGGAGCGGAAGACAACCTGGTGCTGTGGACCTTCAACAAGGGCGTGCGCAAGTTCGTCAAGCGCGGTAGCGAGGAGGTCCCGCTCAAACTCAAGGAGTGGCACGCCATCCGGATCGCGGTTCACGGAACCAGGCTGGAAGGCTTCCTGGACGGCAAGCCGCTGCTCGACTACACCCTCGCCGAACCCGTATCGGGCAAGGTCGGGCTATGGTCGAAAACCGATAGCGTCAGCCTGTTCGACGACTTCACGGTCACGCCGGCGCCGTAGCGCCAGGACGTTTATCGCCCGCATCAATTTTTTCTCTTTGCGATCGGCCCGCGGGATGCGCCACCATGGAGATCAATCGGGCCGAGGCGGCGCGTATGTTCTTTTCCTCTTACCAGACCGAAGGCTTCTTCGATGAAATGTTCGAAGCCGGGGGCGCCGTGCGTCCGCACGCGCAACTGGTTCTGGAGACGATCAACTCTCTCGACGGCGGCCAGTTGTTGCGCCACAAGCACGCCGCCGAGCGATTGCTGCTGCAACTGGGGATCACGTTCAACGTCTACGGCGACAACCAGGGCGCGGAGCGCATCTTCCCCTTCGACCTGATTCCGCGCATCGTCCCCGCCGCCGAGTGGGACTACCTCGAACGCGGCCTCAAGCAGCGGATTCACGCGCTCAATTGCTTCATCGACGACATCTATCACGAGCAGAAGATCGTCAAAGACGGCGCGATTCCCGCCGATATTATTACCAGCGCCGCCTCCTACCGCGAACAGTGCCACGGGCTCAAACCGCCGTTCGGCGTATGGTGCCACATCACCGGCACCGACCTGGTGCGCGACCGCGACGGGCAATATTACGTGCTGGAGGATAACCTGCGGGTGCCGTCGGGAGTCTCCTATGTGCTGGAGAACCGCGAGGTGCTGAAGCGGATCTTCCCGCGGGTCTTCGAAGGGCTGCAGGTGCGTCCGGTGAACGAGTACGCCAGCCGTCTGCTGGAGATGCTCGAATCGCTGGCGCCCTATCCGCAGGGCCAGCCGCGGGTGGTGGTGCTCACGCCCGGCATTTACAACTCGGCCTATTTCGAGCACAGCTTCCTGGCGCAGCAGATGGGCGTGCAACTGGTGGAGGGCCGCGACCTGGTGGTCTCGGGCGGCGACGTCTTCATGCGGACCACCAAGGGGCTGCAGCGCGTCGACGTCATCTACCGCCGGGTGGACGACGATTTTCTCGACCCCGAAGCCTTCCGGCCGGATTCGCTGCTGGGCGTGCCGGGGCTGATGGCGGCGTACCGCGCGGGGCGCGTGGCGCTGGCCAATGCCCCCGGCAACGGAATCGCCGACGATAAGGTAATCTACGCTTACGTGCCGGAGATGATCCGCTACTACGAAAACGAAGATCCGATTCTGCCCAACGTGCCGACCTATCTTTGCTGGCGCGACGCCGACCGCAGCCATGTGCTCGCCAACCTGGACAAACTGGTGGTGAAATCGGCCAACGAGTCGGGCGGCTACGGGATGCTGGTGGGGCCGCACTCGACCGCCGCGCAGCGCGAGGAGTTTGCCGCGAAGATCGCCGCGCAGCCGCGCAACTTCATCGCGCAGCCCACGCTGGCGCTCTCGCGCGTGCCCACCATCGTGGAGGATCATTTCGAGGGGAGGCATGTGGATCTGCGGCCTTACGTCCTGTGCGGCAAGGAAATCTTCGTGCTGCCCGGCGGGCTGACCAGGGTGGCCATGCGGAAGGGCTCGCTGGTGGTGAACTCCTCGCAGGGAGGCGGCAGCAAGGATACCTGGGTGCTGGCCCACGACCCGGCGCCGCGCGCGGGACAGGGACAGGGGCAGGAACAGTAGCATGACCCAGTCGCAACCCCTGCTCAGCCGCGTCGCGGACGCCGTCTACTGGATGGCGCGCTACATCGAGCGCGCGGAAAACGTGGCCCGCTTCCTCGACGTGAACCACAACCTCATGCTCGACCTGCCGAAGGCCTACACCGGGCAGTGGCAGCCGGTGGTCGATACCACGGGCGACGGCGCCGTATTTCGCGAGCGGTACGGTCACGCCGACCAGCGGAACGTCCTGCACTTCCTCGCCTTCGACCCCGGCTACGCGAATTCGATTTACTCCTGCATCCGCGCGGCGCGGGAGAACGCGCGGTCGGTGCGCGAAACGATCTCGTCGGAGATGTGGCAGCAGATCAATAACCTCTACCTGCTGATCACCGAGGAGAGCCGGCGCGAGACTCCGTCTTCGCTGCCCGCCTTCTGCCACGCGGTGCGCATGGCCTGCCACCTGTTCGCCGGGATTCTGGACGTGACCATGAGCCACAACGAAGCGTGGCACTTCCTCCGGGTGGGGACGCTGCTGGAGCGCGCCGACAAGACCTCGCGCATCCTGGACGTGAAGTACTTCATCCTGCTGCCCTCGGTGCACGACGTGGGCACGCCCTACGACGACGTGCAATGGGCGGCGGTGCTCAAGAGCGTCAGCGGCTTTGAGATGTACCGCAAACGCTACGGACGCATCGCGCCGGACCGGATCGTCGAGTTCCTGCTGCTCGACGGCGACTTCCCGCGGGCCATCCGCTACTGCATCGGGCGCGCCGACCGCAGTCTGCGGGCCATCACCGGGACTCCCGCCGCCAGTTTCTCCTGCGCCAGCGAGCAGCGCCTGGGACTGCTGCGCAGCGAACTGGACTTCGCGCGGGTCGAGCCGATTCTGAGTGCCGGCCTGCACGAATTCTGCGACGCGCTGCAGACCAAAATGAATACAATTGATGAGAGCGTTCTGAACGACTTTTTCGCGCAGCAGCCCGGTCCGGCCGGCGCCGCGCGGCCCTGAACGCCACTCAGAGATCGCATGACCTTCTGCCTTGGAATCAGCGTCGACGATGGCCTGGTAGGCATCGCCGATACCCGCGTACTCAGCGGCAACGAATGCCTGGTCGCGAAGAAGACCGCCACCTACCAGGGACCCGGCTTCTCGTTTTTCGTGATGGCCTCCGGCCTGCGCTCGGCGCGCGACAAGATCCTGCTCAGCTTCGAAGAAGCCTTCTCCCGCCAGACCATGGTGCGGGAGCGCCTGTACAAGGTGGTCAATCTCTATGCGGAGCAGGTGCGCAAGGTGGCGCAACAGGACCGCGCGGCGCTGGAGGAGAACGGGCTCAAATTCAACGCCCACTCGCTGATCGGCGGGCAAGGCTCCGGCGATTCCGAGCATCGCCTCTTCCTGGTCTACCCGGAGGGCAATTGGGTGGAGATCGGGCCCGACACCCCCTACCAGATCATCGGCGCTTCCGGATACGGCAAGCCCATTCTGGAACGGTCTCTGCACCGGCGCGACTCGATGATCTATTCCTACAAGGTGGGGTTGCTGGCGTTCGACGCCACGCGCCTCTGCGCGGCCGACGTGGATTTCCCGATCGACGTGCTGCTCTACACGCGCGGCAGTTTTGAGATCATCGAAAGGCGTTACGACCGCGACGACCTGCGATCCATCTCCGACTGGTGGCAGGAACGCATGCGCAAGGCCGTGCAGGACCTGCCCGCGCAATGGATCGAGGCCGCGTTTCCGGCATGCACATCGCGGTAATCCACTCGACCGTGTACCGCTATTCGAATGCGGTCTACCTGGAGCCGCACACCATCCGGCTGCGTCCGCGCGAGCATGCGGCGCAGCGGCTGCTCGGTTTCTCGCTCGAGATCGAGCCCGCGCCGGCGGGCCGCGCGGAGATCCTCGACCAGGACGGCAACGCGGTCACGCATGCCTGGTTCGACGGCACAACCAGCAGCCTGACGATCCGCACCGCGTTCGAACTTGAGACCCTGCGGACCAACCCGTTCGACTTCCTGCTGACGGCGGGGGACCGCGATATCCCGGTGCAATACGAGGAAGCGCTGCGCACGCCGCTGGTGCCCTATCTGCGCGCCGGACACGATCCCGCGGTGCGCTCCTTCGCGCAGGAAATCGCCAACGCCTCCGCGTGGAACACCATGGAGTTTCTGGCGGCGCTCAACCGCCGGTTGTTTGAGACCACGAAGCACGTGACGCGGCGCGACGGCGCGCCGCATCCGCCGGGGAGGACCCTGGCCGATGGCGAAGGCTCCTGCCGCGACACGGCGGTGCTGTTCTGCGCCGCCTGCCGCTCGATGGGGATCGCGGCGCGCTTTGTGAGCGGCTACGAACGCGACGCCGCGCTGCAATCCGCCGGCGGCGATCTGCACGCGTGGGTCGAGGTGTACCTGCAAGGCGGAGGCTGGCGCGGCTACGATCCCTCGCGTGGCCTGGCGGCGGCGGATGCGCACGTCGCGGTGGCGGCGGCATCGGACCCGCTGCTGGCCGCGCCCGTCGCGGGCACGTTTCGCGGAGACGCCGTTTCGGGGATGACGTACTCGATCGCGATGCAGGTGCGGTGAAGGCCCTGGGGGGCGCGCGGTGGTGGGGCGGGTGTGGGGCGAACCGCAGAGACACGGAGTCGCGGAGGAAACACAGAGGAAAACCGTGGGAGGATGGGGACATCCGCCATGGTTCGGGCGCGGAGGAAACACGCTGAGAAAGATCCGGGATGCTGTTACTTGGCGTCGACTACGGGTTCGCGGGGCGAAGTGCCGTCCACGGGATTGACCTTCGCTCCCGGCGGGGCGGGCACGGGACCGCGGAGCAGCGGATCGTCCGTGCGCTTCATCCAGGCGTCGAGGCGCGCCCGCATGTCCCGCAGGGCATCGGCGGCGCGGGTCTCGGCGGCCAGGTTGTGCTGCTCGTTGGGGTCGAAGACCAGGTCGTACAACTGCTCGTGATCCTGCGGCTGCGCGCGCCAGCCGGCGTTCAGCCAGAGGGTCTTGCTCGGGCCGTCGTCGCAGTTGGGCAGGACGGGCGCGGTGCGGTCGCCGTAGCGGCGGATGTACTTCCAGCGGGAGGTGCGGACGGCGCGCGCCGGTTCGTAGGAAGCGTGGTAGTTGACTTCGGCGAAGGCTTCGTCGCGCACCTGCACCGCGTCGCCGCGCAGCAGCGGGGCGAGGCTGTGGCCCTCGAGCCAGGCGGGCGCCGGCACGCCCGCGGCCTCGCACAGAGTCGGGAACAGGTCCACGTGGGACACCATGGCGTCGCACACCTTACCGCCGCGAAAGATGCCGGGACCGCGCAGGATGAGCGAGACGCCCCATCCGGCGTCCGTAAGGTTGCACTTCATACGCGGGAAGGCGATGCCGTGATCGGTGGTCGAGATGACCAGTGTATTCTCCGCCAGGCCGTTGCGCTCGAGCGCTGCGAGGACCTTCCCCACCGCGTCGTCGAGCAGGCGGGCGCTCGAGTGAAACCCGGCCATGTCGCCGCGCGTGGCGGGCGTGTCCGGGATGGGCGCGGGCGGCAGGATGAAGCGCGGGTCGTCGGCTGATGTGGGGGCGGCGTACTCGCGGTGGGTTTCGAAAAAGCCCACGTCGAGGAAGAACGGCTGCTTCGGCTTGCGGTCGAGGAAGGCGACGGCGCCGGGCGCGACATCGGCGGCGCGCACCGTCTTCGGACGCAGCAGTTCATCGTACCCGATGGTCTCGGGTTTGGCGGCGATGTGCTGGAGTCCGCCGAGCACGCTATGGTATCCCGCGCCGCGCAGGGCGTAGAGCACGTGCTTGCGGTAATCGTTCAGCGAAAAGCCGCGGTGCGCCAGCCCGAGCATGCCGTTCTGATGCGCATACTGTCCGGTGAGCAGGCAGGCGCGGCTCGGCGAGCAGGTGGGCGCGGCGCTGAACGCCTGGCGGAACAGGATGCCTTCGCCGGCGAGTTTCTTCAGGTTCGGCGTCGGAACCGCGTGGCCGTAATGCGACAGGTAGCGCCCGGAATCGTGCGAGTGGATGTAGAGGATGTTGGGCGGCGCGCCCGCCGCGGGGCGGACGGTTTGCGCGGCGCCGGCGGCGAGCAGCGAGGTGTGCAGGAAATCGCGTCGGGAAGGCATGGTTCGAATCGCTCCGAACCATGTTACTCCCGGATGGGGATCAGGCGACGGCGCGCGCGGCGGCGGCGTCCTGAAACTCGTGGGTCAGGATGCGGACGGCGGTGGATTCCGGCGTGCTGCGCAGGACCTCCGCCCACACGTAGAGGCGCATCCGCTGGCGGCCATGATAAATGCCGGGCCATTCGAGCGCCATTTCGAGTTCGGAGCCGGGTTCGAGCACGCGGCCCAGGTCGAGCGCCATGCCGCCGGCGCTCATGTCGATGGTTCGCCCGCTTCCCGAACAGAGCACGGTGTCCTGCCGCCAGGCGCGATAGCGCAGCGTGGTGGCGAATTCGTGGCGGGTATGGGCCCTCCGGTTTTTGATGTCTGCTTTAGCTCTTCGCATCATTCGCTTCCATTTTCGCGTGGCCATGTAAAAACGGAATGAACGGCGCGAGTCAGAACGGATAAAGCCGAACAGAAGCGCCGGCGGGCAGCTTGCCGGCGCTTCCGGCGGTACCAGTTACTTCTTCTTACCCTGGTTGGCGACCGCTTCCATGGCCGCCTTCACCTTCTCGGGGTCGCCGAGATAGTAGCGGTTGAGCGGCTTCAGGTTGTCGTCGAGCTCGTAGACCAGCGGCATGCCCGTGGGGATGTTCAGTTCCACGATGTCCCGCTCGCTCACGTTGTCCAGGTACTTGACCAGGGCGCGCAGGCTGTTGCCGTGCGCGGCGATGAGCACGCGCTGGCCGCTGGTAATGGCCGGCGCGATGGTCTCATGCCAGAGGGGCAGGAAGCGCGCCACCGTGTCCTTGAGGCATTCGGTGAGCGGCAGTTCCGCTTCGCCGAGGCTGCGGTAGCGCGGGTCGTGCCCTGGGAAGCGCTCGTCATCGGGAGCCAGAGCGGGCGGCGGAATATCGTAGCTGCGGCGCCAGATTTTGACCTGGTCCTCGCCGAATTTGGCCGCCGTTTCCGCCTTATTCAGACCCTGCAACGCGCCGTAGTGGCGTTCGTTCAAACGCCAGGAGCGGTGTACCGGGATCCACATCTGGTCGAGTTCGTCGAGCACGGTCCAGAGGGTGCGGATGGCGCGCTTCAGGACGCTGGTGTAGGCCACGTCGAAGACGTAGCCCTCCTTCCTGAGCGCCTGCCCGCCCTCGCGGGCTTCCTGCCGGCCCTTGTCGCTCAAGTCGACGTCGGTCCATCCGGTGAAGCGGTTCTCCTTGTTCCAGGTGCTTTCGCCGTGGCGGACGAGTACGATTTTTTTCACCGGCGGTAGGCCTTTCTACCGGGGAAGACGGCGGCGGCGCCGAGCTTCTCCTCGATGCGGAGCAACTGGTTGTACTTGGCGATGCGGTCGGTGCGGCTGGCCGAACCGGTCTTGATCTGGCCGGCGTTGGTGGCCACCGCGAGGTCCGCGATGAAGGGGTCTTCGGTTTCGCCGGAGCGGTGGCTGACCACCGCGGTGTAGCCGGCGTTGGCCGCCATCTGCATCGCTTCGAGGGTTTCGGTGAGGGTGCCGATCTGGTTGACCTTGATGAGGATCGAATTCGCGACGCCGCCTTCGATACCGCGCTGGAAGATCGAGGGGTTGGTCACAAAGACATCGTCGCCGACGAGCTGGATCTTGCCGCCGAGCGTATCGGTGAGCAGTTTCCAACCCGGCCAGTCCTCTTCCGACATGCCGTCTTCAATGGAGAGGATGGCCGGATACTGCCGCACCCAGTTGGCCCAGAATTCGACCATCTGCTCGCTGGTGCGCGCGCTCTTATCGCTCTTCTTGAAGACGTACTTGCCGTCCTGGAAGAATTCGCTGGACGCGGGGTCGAGGCAGATCCCGATGTTCTCGCCGGGCTTGTAGCCGGCCTGCACGATGGCCTCGAGAACGCTCTCGATGGCCTCTTCGTTGGACTTGAGCATCGGGGCGAAGCCGCCCTCG
Organism: Candidatus Solibacter sp.; assembly: GCA_037442245.1. Taxonomy (GTDB): domain Bacteria; phylum Acidobacteriota; class Terriglobia; order Bryobacterales; family Bryobacteraceae; genus Solibacter. Next base: position 10,531 of record JBBIQR010000063.1, read on the forward strand.
TCGCCCACCGCCGTCGAATAGCCCTTCTTGCTGAGCACCTTCTTCAGCGTGTGAAATACCTCGACGCCCATGCGCAGCGCTTCGCTGAATTTCGGCGCGCCGAAGGGAGCGATCATGAACTCCTGGAGGTCGACCGAGTTGTCGGCGTGGGCGCCGCCGTTGATGATGTTCATCATCGGCACCGGCAGGGTGTTGGCGCCGGCGCCGCCGAGGTAGCGGTAGAGCGGCGTGCGCTGGGAGACGGCCGCGGCGCGGGCGGCGGCCATGGAGACCGCGAGCAGCGCGTTGGCGCCGAGCCGGCCCTTGTTCGGCGTCCCGTCGAGCGCGATCATGATGTGGTCGATCTCGCCCTGCTGGGATGCGTCCTTGCCGTGCAGCGCGGGGGCGATTTCGCCGTTGATGTGGGATGCGGCCTTGAGGGTGCCCTTGCCGAGATAGCGGCTCTTATCGCCGTCGCGCAACTCCACGGCTTCGTGCTCGCCGGTCGAGGCGCCGCTCGGAACCGCCGCGCGGCCCATGCTGCCGTCGGCGAGGAAGACGTCGGCTTCCACCGTGGGATTCCCGCGGGAATCCAGGATCTCTCTGCCTGTTACTCGTACGATCGTCGTCAAAGTGATGCTCCTTGTAGTAAAACTGCTGGGTTCTGGTTATGCCACCACGGTGATGCCACCTTCGGTGACGGTATGACCGTTGGCGCGGTCCGCGTCCGGATCGAACCCGATGACGCTGGAATCGGGGACGCTGGCGCCGGTATTGATGATGGCGCGGCGGATGCGGCTGTAGCGGCCGATTTCCGCTCCTGGTAAGAGAATCGAATACTCTATTTCACAATAGCTGTTTACCCGCACCCCAGGGGAAAGCACGCAGTGCATGACGCGTCCTCCGCTGACGATGCATGCGGCGGCCCTCCTGCGCGAAGACGAACTTGGCGGGGGGCTGCTGGGTCACCTTGGTGCGGATCGGCCAGCGCGTGTCGTACAGGTTGAACTCGGGGGTGACCGCCACCAGGTCGAGATTCGCTTCGTAGTAGGCGTCGAGGGTGCCGACATCGCGCCAGTAGCGGGCCTGTTTGGCGTTCATGTCGCGGAAATCGTAGGCCACGACGCGGTTGCGTCCCAGGATGCGGGGGATCACGTTTTTGCCGAAGTCGTGTTCGGAGGCGGGGTCCTCGGCGTCCTCGTGGAGCGCCCGCACCAGCACGCCGGGCTGGAAGAGGTAGATGCCCATCGAGGCGCTCACCATGGCGGGATCGAAGCGCGACGGAAACGGACGCCCGTGCTTGGGCTTCTCTTCAAAACCGGTGACGGTGTAGTCTTCGGCGATCTGGAGCACGCCCAGCCGCGAAGCGTCCGCCGGCGGCACCTGAATCGTGGCGATGGTGACGTCGGCGCGGTGGGCGCGGTGCCACTCGACCATCTCGCCGTAGTCCATTTTATAGATGTGGTCGCCGGCCAGGATCAGGACCTGCTTGGGCCGCTCCGCCTCGATGCTGTGGAAGTTCTGGAAAACCGCGTCCGCCGTGCCCTGGTACCAATCTTCATGAATGCGCTTCATGGGGGCGAGGGCTTCGATGTATTCGCCGAGTTCGGGGGAGAGGATGTTCCAGCCGTCGCGGACGTGGCGGGTCAATTCCAGGCTCTTATACTGTGTTAGGATGAAAACGCGACGCACATCGGAGTTAATGCAGTTGGAAAGGGTGAAATCGATGATCCGGTAAGCGCCGCCGAACGGTACGGCCGGTTTGGCTGTATCCCGGGTCAGAGGATGAAGGCGTTCACCAGCTCCTCCGGCGAGCAGGATTGCCAGAACGTCCCGCATCAGCTTAAATTCCTGAAAACAAAGGAAGTCTGATCCGTGCCGGCGGAGCGCGCGCCTGTCATCGAAAATTTACTCTTGACAATCCTGTTCAACTCCATATGATAACAGTACCTCTTGTGTGAAGTGTAGGATTTTGAACGGGCTTGCGCCGTTGACGCGCTGTTTGATACGGTCTCGGAGAACCCGGACATTCGCATAGGGAATCCAGGTACGAGTAGGGAGGTGTATTCGTTTGGCGGAAGTTAAGCTTCAAGAGGGCGAAACGCTAGAGAACGCCCTTCGCCGCTTCAAGCGCAAGGTTCAGCAGGAAGACATCATCAAAGAGGTGAAACGTCATTCCTTCTATTTGAAGCCGGGCGAGAAGCTCCGGGCCAAGCAGGCGCTGGCCCGCAAACGAAACCGGAAGAAGTCACGCCGGGAGATCGAATAAGGTAACCGGGTCGCGGGGCTGGAAACGGCCCCGCCGGGCCACATCCACATCTAAGTCGATAACGGGTTCAAGTATGCCGGAATTCCAGGACCGCGTCCTCAAGTGCATCGATTGCGGAGCAGATTTCGTCTTTACAGCGGGAGAACAGCACTTCTTCCACGACAAGAATTTCAAGAACGAGCCTAAGCGCTGCAAGGCCTGCAAGACCAAGCGCCAGGGTTCGGGTGGCGGATCGGGCGGTTTCGCCAAGTCCGAAACCATGGCCACATGCTCGCAATGTGGCCGGGAAACCACGGTGCCGTTCAAACCGACCCAGGGCAGACCGGTTTATTGCCGGGAATGCTTCCTGAGCCGCAAGGCCAGCGGCGTAAGCGCGTAGCGGATTCGCACCCACAGTTCGGGCAGTCTCGCCGTAGCACTGCCGCGCGGGCGCGCGACATAAGAAGTGGGGCGACGGTAACCCAATCAGAGCCGCGACCGTTAGGGAGCGCTCCCTTACGGTCGCGGCTCGGCCCGAAGCAATTGGCCGGGCATTTTGTGAATCTCTCACGCCCCGGCCGGCGTCGTGGCAGAATAGCGGGATGGCCAACCGCGATTCGGAAATCTCCCACGTCAGCGACACCGCCCTCATGGTCGCGGCGGCGCGCGCGCGGGAAACCGCCCGGCCCGACGGCATGGTGTCCGATCCCTATGCCGCGCGCCTGGCCGGCGAGCGCGGGGAGGCGATCCTGGCGGCGAGTCCGCGGGGCGAGATCCTCACCTTCGGCGTCGGCATGCGCAGCCGCTTCCTGGACGACCTGCTGGCCGAACTGATCTCCGGGCAACGGCTCGATACCGTCCTGCAACTCGGAGCCGGACTCGATACGCGGCCGTGGCGGTTGAACCTGCCAGCGGATCTGCGTTGGATCGAGGCCGATTTCCCGGACATCCTCGAGTACAAGAGCGCCATTCTCAACGATCCGCCGCGCTGCCGCGTGGAGCGGCGTCCCGGCGATTTGAACGATCCCGCGGTGCGCGCCGCCATCTTCGCGGGAACGGGTGCGCGCACCCTGCTGATTACCGAGGGCCTGCTGATGTACCTGCCGGCGGAAACCGTCGAGGCCATCGGAAGCGACGCCGCCGCCGCCGGCGTGGGCTACTGGATCATGGACCTCACCTCGTCCGCCCTCGCCGCGCGACTTGCTATAGGCAACGACGCCGGGATCGGCAAGGTGCGGGCGGCGGGCGCGCTCGAAGGCGACGCCATGTGGCGCGCCATCGAACGCCACGGCTGGCGCAGCACCGGGATGCGCAGCTACGTCCGCGACGTCATGTCGATCGCCGGACCCCGGCTCCTCGCGATGGCGCAGGCGCGCGCCGCGGCCGGACACCCCGCGCCGGACCCGGCCCCGCCGGACGATCCCAGCGGCGTCCACGTCTTCCGCCGCGCCTCCGCCGGCTGACCCGGCCGCGCCTCCCGCCCGCCGCTGCGTCAGAATGAACCTATGCGCGCCGTTCGTTTCGTCACGCCGCTGACGCTCACCCTTATGACACTCCACTCGCAGACGCCCACCCCACCTTCCGCGCCACGCCACGAGCATCGCGAAGTGCGGCACGGCGAGACCGTCCTCGACCCGTACTTCTGGTTGCGGGAAAAATCCAACCCCGAGGTGGTCCGTTACCTCGAGAGCGAGAACGCTTATACGCAGGCGATGACGGCGGATCGGAAGCCCTTCGAGGACAAGCTGTACCAGGAGATGCTGGGCCGCATCAAGCAGACCGATCTCGATGTGCCGGTGCGGCGCGGCGCCTATCTGTATTACACCCGGACCGAGGAAGGCAAGCAGTATCCCATCCGCTGCCGCCGCAAGGGAAGCATGGATGCGCCCGAAGAGGTCGTGCTCGATCCGAACCAGATGGCCGCCAGCCACAAGTTCGTCGGGATCGGGCGCCTGGCCTACTCCGACGACGGCAACCTGCTGGCGTACACGGTGGATTTCACCGGCTTCCGGCAATACGAACTGCACGTGAAGGATCTGCGCAGCGGCGCCACGCTGGCGGACACCGCGGAGCGGGTCACGGCGGTGGAGTTCGCCGCCGATAACCGGACGCTGTTCCTGGTTACCGAGGATGCCGTCACCAAGCGCAGCGACAAGGTGTGGCGTCACGTGCTCGGCGGCGCGGGGCTGGAGCCGGTTTACGAAGAGAAGGACGAACTCTACGACGTCGGGCTGGGCAAGACGCGCGACCGGCAATTCCTGCTGCTCGGCATCGAGGCCAAGGACACGAGCGAGATGCGCTACCTGCGGGCGGATCACCCCGAATCCGGTTTCGCGGTAATGGCGCCGCGCCGCTCCGGCCACCGCTACTACGCCGATCACCGCGAGGGGCTGTTCTACATCCGCACCAATCGCGACGGTATCAACTTTTCGGTCGCTACCGCGCCGGACACCGATCCCGCGGAGAAGAACTGGACCGCGTGGCTGCCGCAGCGCCCGGACGTCCTGCTGAGCGACATCGACCTGTTCCGCGATTTCGCCGTGGCGGTCGAGCGCTCCGCGGCGGTCGACCATCTGCGCATCTACCGGTTCGCCGGCAAAAGCTGGAGCGAGATTGCGTTCCCGGAGCAGGTGTACTCGGCATTCCCGGGCGGCACGGTGGAGTTCGCGTCGCCCACCTATCGTTACACCTACCAGAGCTTCGTCACGCCCTCCAGCGTGTACGATTACGAGGTCGCGGCCGGCCGTTCGACGCTTCTCAAACGGCAGGAGGTGCTCGGCGGCTATGACCCGTCGCTATACGCGAGCGAACGCCTGTGGGCCACGGCGCGCGACGGTGCCAGGGTACCGGTATCCATCGTCTACAAGAAAGGATTCGTGCGCGATGGCAGCCATCCCCTGTTCCTCTACGCCTATGGCTCGTACGGCTTCGGCACCCCGGTTGCGTTTTCGAGCAGCCGGCTGAGCCTGCTCGACCGGGGGATGGCGTACGCGATTGCGCACATCCGCGGCGGGGACGAGATGGGGTGGCAGTGGCGGCTCGACGGCATGCTCATGAAGAAGAAGAATACCTTTTTCGACTTCGTGGACTGCGCCGAATACCTGGTACGCGAGAAATGGACGGCGAAGGAGCGGCTCGTCATCGAGGGCGGCAGCGCGGGAGGTCTGCTGATGGGCGCGGTAGTCAACCTGCGGCCCGACCTGTTCCGCGCCGTACACCTGGCCGTGCCCTTCGTGGACGTGATCAACACCATGATGGACGCGACCCTGCCGCTGACCGTGGGCGAATACCTCGAGTGGGGCAATCCCAACCAGAAGGCGGCCTACGACTACATGAAGTCCTATAGCCCGTACGACAACCTGGAGAAACGCGCCTACCCGGCCATGCTGATCACCACCAGCTTCAACGATAGCCAGGTCATGTATTGGGAGCCCGCCAAGTACGTGGCGCGGCTGCGCACCCTGAAGACGGACTCCAAGCCGCTGCTGCTCAAGATCAAGATGGAACCCGCCGGGCACGGCGGCGCGTCCGGACGCTACGACCGCCTGCACGACCAGGCATTCGAATACGCGTGGATGCTATCGCAGGTGGGAATCCAGGAGTAGGCGGGGCTCAGACCGCGGGCCGGAGCGCCCGGTAGCGGCGCCGCGCCCGCGCCCCGATCAATTCCGCCACGTCTTCCAGCAGGTTGGGAACGTCTTCGGTGTGGATGCTCATGCGCGGCTCGGTATCCCGCGACAGCAGGCCGGAATCCCCTGCCGAGGCATTCACCACCGCCGTCGCCGGCCGGTATTCCTTGACCCGCGCGTAAGCCAGCAGGTCGGAACCGAACTGCTGGTCGATGAGCACCAGTTCGTAGCGCCCTTCGTCGAGTTTGAACAGGGCTTCCGCCGGGGAGGCGGCGACATCCACGTCATAACCCCCCGCCTGCAGAATGGTTTGCAGGGCGAGGCGCGGCGCCAGATCGCCGTGAATCAGCAGCACGCGCGCCAACCCCAGGTTCTGGCCGGATTCTTTCGCGCGTGGCAGAGTGGTGGGCATCTCAATTCCACTTCTACTGTACTCGAAACTTGCGTATTTTCAGCCTTTTTTTCGATTCTTTACCTGGAGGTGGTGAAATGCCCCAATGGATGGCTCAAGAGAGCGTGCCCATGCGTCCCTCGCGAAAATCATCCACCGCTTGAACTATTTCCTCCTTGCTGTTCATAACAAAGGGTCCGTAACGCGCAACCGGCTCTCCTAAGGGTTCCCCCGCCAGGATTAACACTTGCAACTCGGCTGCACCAGTACTGCGGATTTTGACCACTTCGCCACCCCGGTCCAAGAGGGCGATCTGTTTCGCGCCGATCCGGCTTCCTCCGGATTCGGCTTCCCCTTCGACTACGTACACGAACGCGTTGGTACGTTGCGGCAGGGGCTGAACGAGTTCGGCCCCCGGCGCCAGCGTGGCGTGCAGGTACAGGATCGGGATACGGGTCTCAATCACCCCCCGGACACCCAGGGACTCGCCGGCGATCACCTTGACCCGCACCCCTTCTCGCGCGGCGAGGGGGATGCGCTCCGCGGCGGTGTCCTGGTAGCGGGGCGGGATCATCTTGTCGCGCCGCGGCAGATTCACCCAAAGCTGGAACCCGTGCAGGCGCCCGCCGTCGCGAACCAGTCCGTCACCCGGCATCTCGGAGTGCACCAACCCGCTGCCCGCCGTCATCCACTGCACGTCGCCCGCGCGGAGCACTCCGTGGTTGCCCCAGGAATCGCGGTGCTGCATCTCTCCGGAAAGCAGGTAGGTGACGGTCTCGAATCCGCGGTGGGGATGGGGCGGGAATCCGCGCGCTTCGCCTGGTGCGAGGAGCGTGGGACCCAGTTCATCCAGTAGGAGAAATGGGTCGAAATCGGTCAACCGCGCACCGGGGAAGGCGCGGCGCAGGTCGACGCCGTCGCCGTCGTGGGCGCGCATCGCGGTGAAGGAATCGGCCACTTTACGTTCCGTCATCGAATTATCTCCATATCAAGATATTCGATGCTGGACTACAATCGGAGATTCAGATGGACCCCGGCGGCGTACATCTCTGGCTGATTCTGTGGAAGGCGTACGAAGCGGTGCGCGCGCACGCGGACCGGCACATCCGCGCCACCGGGCTGGGGTTCTCGGATTTCGCCGTGCTCGAAACGCTGCTTCACAAAGGCCCGCAGCCGGTGAATGCGATCGGCCACCGCGTCTACCTCACCAGCGGATCGATCACCGCGGCGGTGGACCGCCTCGAAGGGCGCGGGCTGGTCAAGCGCTGCGACGAACCCTCCGACCGCCGTACGCGGATGGTGCACCTGACCGCGGCGGGGCGCAAACTGATCGACTGCGCCTTTGCGGCGCACGCCGCCGTCATGGAGCACGCCGCATCCGGGTTAGACGCCGCCGAGCGCGAGCAATTGGCTCTGCTGCTCAAGAAACTGGGTTGCCGTGCCGAGGAATTGTTGTAGGTGTGCGGCGGCTCCTGCCCAAGGGTTGGCATCGCTTTACTTTAGCCCCTTTGGGGTGGTAGTCTAAGTCATTCATAATGCGTACAGTTGACTTGATTCAGCGGAAGCGCGACGGCGAAGAGCTCGCGCCGGAAGAGATCGAGTACCTGGTAAACGGGTACACGGCGGGCGACATTCCCGACTATCAGATGTCGTCTTTCCTGATGGCAACCTTCTTCTCCGGTATGACCGACCGGGAAGTAAGCCGGCTCACCGAGTGCATGCTGGCGAGCGGCGAACGCGTGGACTTGTCGGGCATCGATGGCCTCAAGGTCGATAAGCATTCGACCGGCGGCGTCGGCGATAAGACCAGTTTCATCGTGGCGCCTCTGGCGGCGGCCGCGGGAGTGGTGGTCCCGATGATGTCGGGGCGCGCGCTGGGACACACCGGCGGCACCTTGGACAAACTCGAGTCCATCCCCGGTTTCCGCGCCAACCTCACGCCGGAAGAATTTAGCAAGCAACTGGCCGAAATCGGGCTCGCCTTCATCGGGCAGACCGATGTGCTCGCGCCGGCGGACCGCAAGCTGTACGCGCTGCGCGACGTGACAGGCACGGTGGAATCGATCCCGCTGATTTCGTCCTCGATCATGTCGAAGAAGATCGCCGAGGGCATCGACGCGCTGGTGCTGGATG
>JBBIQR010000063.1:18920-20016 GCA_037442245.1 Candidatus Solibacter sp.
CAGGTGGACGCGCGCCGCCTGGCGCAGATGATGGTCGGGATCGGCCGCCGCATGGATAAGAAAGTTCAGGCGCTGATCACCGACATGAACCAGCCGCTCGGCTATGCGATCGGCAACGCGCTGGAGGTGATGGAAGCCTCGCAGACGCTGCAAAACGCCGGTCCGGCGGACCTCACGAAGCTCTCGCTCGAACTCGCCGCGCGCATGATTCACCTGGGGAAGAAGGCGGCGACGCTCGACGAAGCGCGGCGCACGGCCGAGAAACATCTGGTGGACGGCAGCGCCTACCGCAAGTTCAAGCAGGCGGTGCAGGCGCAGGGCGGCAACCCGCAGGCGCTGGACAAGTTCGAGCTTCTGCCGAACGCGACCGGCATGCGCGAGATCACCTCGCCGCGCGGCGGCTACGTGGCGGCCATCGACGCTGAAGATATCGGGGTTGCGTGCAACATGATCGGCGCGGGCCGCGACAAGAAGGAAGACTCAATCGATCCCGCGGTGGGGATCATCCTCGAAGTGAAGACCGGCGAGAAGGTGGATGCGGGCAGCGTACTCTGCCGCATTTACTACACCCGCGAGGAGCGCGTCGAAGAGGCCGCGGAGATGGTCGAGGACGCCTTCCGGATTGCGGCGCAGAAGCCGGACGAGCGCGAACTCATCCTGGAAGTCGTCGGGTAAATGGGCCGCTTCACCGGGATCCTGGGCCTCGCCGTCATACTGGGCGCGGCCTGGCTGCTTTCGGCGCATAAGCGGGCGATCAAACTTCGCATAGTGGCCTGGGGCATGGGCCTGCAGCTATTTTTCGCGCTGCTGGTGCTGAAGACGGACTTCGGCAAGGTGTTCCAGTGGATCGGCGCGGGGGTCAACGCCATGCTCGATTACGCCGAGCAGGGCAGCAACTTCCTCTTCGGGCCGCTGGGCGTCAAGAGCGGTCCCTTCGGCGTGGTATTCGCGTTTCAGGTGTTGCCCATCGTCATCTTCATCGCGTCGTTCTTCTCCATCCTTTACTACCTGGGCGTGATGCAGTGGGTGGTGCGCGCGATGGCGGTGGCGATGCAGAAGGTGATGGGGGTGAGCGGCGCCGAATCGCTCAACGTGG
>JBBIQR010000064.1:0-19966 GCA_037442245.1 Candidatus Solibacter sp.
GGGACGAGGACCTGGAGCAAGCCGGTGCGCTCGTTGTTATCGATGCCCTCGATTTCGTAGTTGTTGCCCTCGCGCATCTGGCCGTTGACTTCGGTTTGCAGCGAACTGGTGGCGTTGAAGAACTGCGAGTGCTGGAAGGTGGCGCGGGTGGTGCCGGGGACGAGATTGAGCAGCGCCTGGTAGTTGCGGTTGGTGGTGAGCGGTAAGGACGTGGCCTCGATGCTTTCGATCTTGGCGCCGGTATCGGCGCGGTCGGTCTGGAGCAGCGGGGGAGCGCCGGTGACTTCGACGGTTTCGGTGACGGCGCCGGGCGTCAACTGCACGTCGACGCGGGTACTGCTGTTGACGATGAGGGTGATGTTCTTCCTGGTTTCCTTCTTGAAACCGGTGACCTCGACAGTGACGGCGTACTGTCCGGGGGGCATATCGGGGAAGGTGTAGTTGCCGCTTTCATTGGTGGTGCTTGCGCGGCTGACGTTAGTGTTCACTTCAAGCGCGGTGACCTTGGCGTTGGGGACGACGCCCCCGCTGACATCGGTGACCGTGCCGAGGAGAGTGGCGTTCACGGCTTGGGAGTAGACGTATCCGGCTCCCAGAAGAAACAAGGCTGATAAAGCGCAGATCGAACGAAGACCTCGCATGATAACCCCTTTTTTCGTTGGAGAACGGGAAAAAAGGCCCGGTCTCGCAATCGTTTGTGGACTATGAAGTATTGTCGGGGGGATGGCTGGCCAAGTCAAGCCCCAAAGGGGCCTTGCAAGGGCTTGCACGGCCTACTCGACATCGGACATGGGGATAATGACGCTGCCATAGACGCCGCTGGTGCGGTCGACGACGATGACGCGCAACTCCGCCACCCCGTTTTTGGACTTGACGGTGCGGGCCATGGACATGCCGGTCTGCATATATTCGTCCATCTTGTCTTGTTTGAGGCCGAGGCCGATGGGGTCGGTAACGGAGTCGAGCACCTTTTTAGCTTTATCGAGCTGGACGATGCCGAGGAGGATGCGGCCGAGGTAGCGGTCGTCCTTCTGGAGGAAGGTGAGTTCGCGGGCGCTGATGAGGAGGTCGAGGATGAGCGATCCCTTGTGGGATTTGTCGACGTGGACGGCGAGCTCGATTTGAGATGCCTGCAGGGGACCGGAGGCGGCGCGGGCGGTGACGTCACGGGCAGCCTGGCCGGAGAGGGGTTGCGGGTCGGCGGCGAAGTAGCCGCGGCGGGCGCGGATCTCGAGGCCCTTGCGTCCGGGGATCTGGACGTGAAGCTCATGGTACTTGCCGTCGAGGTCGGATTCGGCGGGGTAGAAGCCGAGGATGTAGGAGGACTGGGTGTCTTCGATGGCGCGGCGGACGCCGGCGGCGATGGCGGAGGCGTTGTAGAAGGCGCGGCCGCCGGTGCGTTCGGCGAGATCGTCCATGGTGCGGTGGGGGTCGTCGATGGCGTGGAGCGCGGCGGAGGCATCAAAGGCGCCGCCTTCGGAGGCGCCGGCGGCATCGGCGGAGGACGCCTGGTAAGACGGGGGGACCATGAGGCCGCGGGCGTCGATGGGGTAGAGCGCCACGTTGGCGGCGTTGAGGGAGCGGACGGCGCGGCCGATGGCGTCGTCGAGGGCGAACACGACGGGGAAACTGGCGGAGATCCAGATCAGGTTTTTGCGGCCGGGGAGGAGGGCGACGTGCTGGGCGACGGCATCGAGCGCTTCGGTGGTGAGGCGGACGCGGGTGAGGAGATCGGCGGACGGGCCGCCGCGGTTGGCGCCGGCGAGCATGTCCTCGATGGGGCCTTCGGCGAGGGATTCGCCGGCGTTGCGGTAGCGTTCGATCATGCGGGCGAGGTTGCGGGGGTCGCTGGTGAAATCGTGGAGGACGGTGAGGGAGCGGCCCATCCAGTACAGGGCGACGGCGTCGTCCGGCTTGAGGGAGGCGAGGAATCCGGCGAGTTGACGGCGGGCGTAGGTGAGGTCGGCAACCGGGGTGTTGAGGGCGTCGAAGAGGATGATGTTGACGTTGGCGGGGGTTTCGGCGTGGCGCTGGAGGGAGTTGACGAAGACGTTGCGCGGGAGGGCGGGCATGGCGCCGGGGATGCGGCTGAGCGCGGTTTCGGCGTCGAAGAGGGCGAGAGAGCGAGGCTGCTTGCCGTCGAGGAGGAGGAAGTCGTTTTTGGTGAGGCCGGCGACGGGGCCGTTGTGGTCGCGGACGACGACGTTGACCTGGACGAGGCGGGTGGTGGAGCGGATGATACCGGGGTCCTGTGCTCGGGCGGGCAGCGCGAGCGCGAGGAGGAAGAGGCAGGCGCGCATCACCGGTTAGGATAGCGCCGGGCGGGGCGTTTTCCTTGCAGAGCGCAGCCGGAAATTTAGCCTGGTTTACGAACTTTGCGTTGACACCCCGGAGGGGAGGGGGTTACCTTAAAGACTGGAACATCGCGGAGGTCCGCGTGTTTCCGGATTTTAGAAAGGTATATGGAACCAAACGACGATCAACCTCCGAGTACGGGGGAAACGGCGTGGGAGTTCCGGCGGTAGTCCGATAGCCTTCCTGCTTTCGCCGCTCCGCCGCACCTCCCGCAAGTAAACGGTGGTGAACGCGGAGGGCGCGAGGGCATTCCGTCCCGAATCCGGGGCGGGTGAAAGTCTCTCCCTTCGACATCTCCAACAGGACCTGAGAATTCCGGTTTGCGCCGGCAGTCCGGCGGCGCGCAGCCGTGGGGCCTTGTGCGTTTTGCGAGGCGCGAAAGGAGAGACATCCATGAGCAATAAGTGCGTGATGTTGCCCGCGGCCGGGCTGGATGCGCGGGTGGAGCCGGTGCGCGGGCGCAGCGTGAAATCGAAGTGGGCGCGGGATCTGCTCACGTTTCTGATGGTGTTCGGGCCGGGGTTGATCGTGATGGTCGCGGACAACGACGCGGGCGCGGTATCGACGTACAGCCAGGCGGGCGCGCAATACGGGACGCGGTTGCTGTGGCTGGTGGCGCTTTTATTGCCGGTCACCTATTTCATTCAGGAGATGGTGGTACGGCTGGGGATCGCCACGGGCAAGGGACACGCGGCGATGATCTACCAGCGCTTCGGCCGGTGGTGGGGGCTGTTTTCGCTGATCGACCTGGAACTGGTGAACTTCCTGACGCTGGTGACGGAGTTCGCGGCGATCGACCTGGCGCTGAGCAAGCTTGGGGTGGACCCGCGGATCGGGGTGCCTGCGGCGGCGGTGGGGCTGGTGCTGATCGCGTTCACGGGAAGCTACCGGCGTTGGGAGCGCACGGTGGTGGTACTGTGCCTGTTGGACCTGGCGTGGTTCGGGATCGCATACGGGTTGCGGCCCGGAGCGGGCGAGTTGATGCGGAATGCGCTGGTGCCGGGCGTGCCGGCGGGGGGCATCACGGCGGACCTGATGTTTCTGGTGATCGCGATCGTGGGGACGACGATCGCGCCGTGGCAGTTGTTCTTCCAGCAGAGCTGTATCGCGGACAAGCGGCTGCGGTTCGCGGACCTGAAGTGGGCGCGTCTGGACACGTTGCTGGGGGCGTGCGTGACGGTGACGGTAGCCGGGTGCATGATGATCGCCGGGAACGCATCGCTGGCGCACGGGTTTCATTTCAGCGATCCGGCGCAAATGGCGCTGGACCTGGGTACGGCGGCGGGCGGGTTCTTCCGCAACGCGATTCTGCTGCTGATGATCAACGCGGCGGTGCTGGGCACGACGGCGATCTCGCTTTCGAGCGCGTGGGCTTACGGGGAGGTGCGGGGTTGGCCGCACAGCCTGCAACTGCCGGTGCGGAAGGCGCGGGGGTTTTACGCGGTGTACCTGACGTGCGTGGCGGCGGCGGCGGGGCTGGTGCTGATTCCGAGGGCTCCGCTGCAACTGATCATCCTGGGGGTGCAGGTGCTGGCGGGAGTGATGCTGCCCTCGGCGATTATTTTTCTGCAACTGCTTCTGAACGACCGGGAGTTGTTGGGGGAGTTCGCCAACAAGCCCTGGAATAACGCGGTGAACTGGGCGATTATCCTCGTCCTTTTCGCGCTGAGCCTGATCCTGGCCGCGCAAGTGGCGGCGCCCAAACTTTTTCCCGGCGCGTAGAGCGGAATGCGAGAGAAGGAGACACGAAAATGGCAACGATGATCCGCAGCATGGAGAACAACAGGGAGGAACGGTTCGTGGTGGTGCATCCGCTCGACGACACGCCGGAGACGAAGATCGACGTGGAGAGCCTGGGTCCGATGGAGATGACGCGGAGCGTGCGGATCTCGCTGCTCAGTTTGCGGGCCTACCTGGTTCTTATGATGGTGTTGGTGCTGTACCACGTTCTGGATCTGGCGAAAGTTTTCGGGTGAGGAGGTGAGAAATGTTCCGTCAATTGATCTTGCTGATGACCGGCGTCCTGGCGGCGCGGGTGGGACTGCGCGCGCAGGACGCCGCGGCGGGACCAGCCGACGAGCGCTGGAACATCCATTTTCAGGCGACCTCGATCGGGCAGCACCACGGGTCGTTCGATTCGCCGTACGAGGGACAGAACAGCCTGCCGGGGCATCCGGAGAACCGCGTGTCGCTGACCTCGACGATCTTTCTCAGCTACCGGCTGAACTCGTGGACGGAGATTGTATTCGATCCCGAGGTCGCGGGAGGGAAGGGGTTCGGCGGGGTGACGGGAATCGCGGGGTTCACCAACGGCGAGATTCCGCGGGTGGCGCAGGCGGTTCCGACGCCGTATGTGGCGCGGGCGTTCGTGCGCAACACGTGGGGGCTGGGAGCGGAGACCGAATATCAGGAAGGCGGGGCGAATCAACTGGGGAGCGCACTGCCGGTGCGGCGGTTCACGCTGATCACGGGCAAATTCGCGATTAACGACTTTTTCGATAACAATACATACGCCCACGATCCGCGGCGGCAGTTCATGAACTGGGCGCTGATGTCGAACGGGGCGTGGGACTATCCGGCGGACACGCGCGGGTACACGGCGGGCACGGTCGCGGAGTTGACGATGCGGACGTGGAGCCTGCGCGGCGCGGCGGTGCTGGAGCCGACGGAGGCGAACGGCCCGACGCTGGATACGCGGATCGGCAAGAACCGCGGGGTCGCGGTGGAGTGGGAGCGGCGGTATCAACCGTGGCGACGGCACGGGGTGCTGCGTCTGCTCGGGTATCTGAACCGGGAGCGGGCGGGGACGTTCCGGGAGGCGCTGGCGCTGGCTGGGGCGGGGGTGCCGGACCTGGGTCCGACGCGGCGTCCGGGGACGGAGAAGTACGGCTTCGAAGTGAATCTCGAGCAGGAACTGGCGCGCGATCTGGGGGTATTCGGCCGCTACGGATGGAGCGACGGGAAGACGGAGGCGTGGGCATTTACGCAGATCGACCGGTCGCTGAGCGGAGGGGTATCGATCCCGGGGCGGCTGTGGAAGCGGGCGGGCGATGCGGTGGGGATTGCGGGGGTCCGCAATTACCTGTCGGGGGACGACCGCCGGTTTCTGGCCGCGGGGGGCGTGGGGTTCATCATCGGAGACGGGAGGCTGAACTACGCGCCGGAGACGATCGCGGAGGCGTACTATGCCTGGCGGGTGCTGCGGCAGTGGACGATGACGCTGGATTATCAGCGGGTGGCGAATCCGGCGTACAACCGGGATCGCGGACCGGTGGGAGTGGCATCGCTGCGCGTGCACTGGGAGCGGTGAAGGGCGAACCCGGGGGTAGGCGGGTGAAGCCTACCCTTGCCCGGCGGGAGGGTACAATAAAAGTTTCAGACTCCCAGCAGTTCCGCGGGCGGCGCGAGTGAATTGCGCCGGCCACTTACAGACGCCATATGAATCCGATTAATCCGGAGCCGGCAAGCGGCGGCTCGAACTTCATCCGCGACATCATCCTGGACGATTTGAAGACCGCCAAGTATCAGGGCAGGGTCCACACGCGATTTCCCCCGGAGCCGAACGGATACCTGCATATCGGGCACGCGAAATCGATCTGCCTGAATTTCGGACTGGCCGCCGAGTTCGGCGGGAAGACCAACCTGCGCTTCGACGACACCAATCCGTGCAAGGAAGAAGTGGAGTATGTGGAGAGCATCATCCGGGACGTGCGCTGGCTGGGATTCGACTGGGAGGACCGGCTGTTCTACGCGTCGGACTATTTCCAGCAACTCTACGACTGGGCGGTGGAACTGATCCGGAACGGCCAGGCGTACGTGTGCGACCTGACGCCGGAGGAGATCCGGGAATACCGCGGGACGCCTACGGAGGCGGGCAAGCCGAGTCCGTGGCGGGAGCGCGGCGTGGCGGAGAACCTGGACCTGTTCGCGCGCATGAAGGCGGGCGAATTTCCGGACGGGACGAGGACGCTGCGGGCGAAGATCGACATGGCGTCGCCGAATTTCAACCTGCGCGACCCGATCATGTACCGGATTCTGCACGCGTCGCATCACCGCACGGGAGACGCCTGGTGCCTCTACCCGATGTACGACTACGCGCACGGGCAGAGCGATTCGATCGAAGGGATCACGCACTCGATCTGCACGCTGGAGTTCGAGGATCACCGGCCGCTTTACGATTGGTACGTCGAGGCGATCGGGATCTACCATCCGCAGCAGATCGAGTTCGACCGGTTGAGCATCACGTACACGCTGCTGAGCAAGCGCAAGCTGCTGCAACTGGTGCAGGAGGGGCACGTGCGCGGGTGGGACGATCCGCGGATGCCGACCCTGAGCGGGATCCGGCGGCGCGGCTATACGCCGGAGGCGCTGCGCAGCTTCGCGTGGTCGCTCGGGGTATCGAAGACGAACGGGATCGTGGAACTGGCGCGGCTGGAGCAGGCGGTGCGGGAAGACCTGAACCGGCGGGCGCTGCGCGTGATGGCGGTGCTGCGTCCGCTGAAGGTGGTGATCGACAACTATCCGGAGGGGCACGCCGAGGAACTGGAGGCGGTCAACAATCCGGAGGACCCGGCGGCGGGGACGCGGAGGGTGCCGTTCAGCAAGGTGCTGTACATCGAACAGGAGGATTTCCGGGAAGATCCGCCGAAGGATTACTTCCGGCTGGCGCCGGGGCGCGAGGTGCGGCTGCGCTACGCGTACTTCGTGAAGTGCGTGGGAGTGGAGAAGAACGCCGCGGGCGAGGTGACGGAAATCCACTGCACGTTCGATCCCGAGACGCGGGGCGGGAACGCGCCGGACGGGCGGAAGGTGAAGGCGACGATCCACTGGGTGAGCGCGGAGCACGCGGTGGACGCGGAGGTGCGGCTGTACGACACGCTGTTCACCAAGGCGGATCCGGGCGAGGTTGAGCCGGGGCAGGACTTCACGGCGAATTTGAACGCGAAGTCGCTGGACGTGATCGCGGCGGCGAAGGTGGAGCCGGGGCTAAAGAATTCGCCGGAAGGCGGGCGGTATCAGTTCGAGCGGCTGGGGTACTTCTGCGTGGACCCGGACAGCGCGCCGGGCAAGCCGGTATTCAACCGGACGGTGGCGTTGAAGGACACCTGGGCGAAGATCGAGAAGCGGGGCCAGAACAAGAAATGACCATCTTGGGAATCGGCGGGCTGGGTGGAGACGCAGCCGCGGCGGTATTGAAAGACGGGGAACTGGCCGCCGCCGTCGAAGAATCGAAGCTGCTGCGGCGGCGGACGCATTGGGGCGGACGGGACGAGATGCCGGAGCGGGCGATCGCGGCGTGCCTGGAGATGGCGGGCGTGGCGCCGGACAAGGTGGACGCGGTGGCGGTGGTGCGTCCGTTCCCGTCGCACGAATTTCACCTGCGGCTGCGGGCGCGGTTTCCCAGGAGCCGGGTGGTGGTGGTGGATCATCACCTGGCGCACGCGGCGAGCGCCTACTACTGCTCACCGTACGAGGAAGCCACGGTGCTGACGCTGGACCGGGGCGGGGATTTCCGCTCGGGGACGCGGTGGCACGCGGCGGGCGGAGCGTTGACGCTCGAGCAGGAGCACTACGCGCCGGATTCGATCGGGGAGATCTACGGGCGGGTGACGGAACTGCTCGGGTTCGAATCGAACGTGGACGAGCACAAGGTGCAGTGGCTGTCGATCACGGGCGACGACCGGTACCGGGGGCTGTTTGCGGAGATCCTGAACCTGGGGGCGGACGGTCCGCGGATCGACCGGAGTTTCTTCGGCACGGACGGGCAGCGGGGCGGATTCAGCGAGAAATTCTTCGAGCGCACGGGGAAGGATCCGGAGCCGGCGCACATCGCGGCGGGATTGCAGGGCGCGCTGGAGGACGCAGTGATCCGGATCGCGGGGGAAGGGACGAATCTGTGCCTTGCGGGCGGGCTGGCGTTGAACGCGCTGCTGATTTCGGCGCTGGAGAGCCGGTCCGGCTACCGCAATTTGTTCGTGCAGCCGGTGGCGGGCAACGCCGGGACGGCGATCGGCGCGGTGCTGCACACGGCGCGCGCGCGAGTGCCGCTGCAGACGCTGAACCTAGGTCCGGCGTACACGGCGGCGGACGTCAAGCAGGTGGTGGAGAACTGTAAGCTTTCGGTGCATTACCTGGTGACGGTGGACGAGGTGATCGACAGCGCGGTGGCGCAGCTCAACGATCACAAGATCGTGGCGTGGATGCACGGGCGGATGGAGTTCGGGGCGCGGGCGCTGGGGAACCGGAGCATCCTGGCGAGCCCGCTGAATCCGTACTCGACGGAGAATCTGAACGCGTTCATCAAGCACCGGGAGCAGGTGCGGAAGTTCGCGGCGAGCGTGCCGGCGGAGTTGTGCGGGGAGTACTTCGAAGCGGGTCCGAACGCGCGTTTTCTGGCGACGGTGGGGCGGGTGCGTCCGGAGCACCGCGAGCGCTTCGGCGCGGCGCTTCTGGCGGGCGACCGGATCCGGGTTCACACGGTGGACCGGGACGAGAATCCGCTGTACTGGCGGCTGCTGCACGCGGCGGGGAAATCGACCGGGCTGCCGGTGCTGTACAACACATCGTTCAACCTGTTCGGCGAGCCGCTGGTGTGCACGCCGCGGGACGCGGTGCGCAGTTTCTACTCGTCGGGCATCGACGCGATGTTCCTGGGTCATTTCTTTCTCCAAAAGTAGCGCCGGGCGAATTAAAAAAGTATTTCCCACCGGCGAACAATTTCTCGCAGCATCTGACTGCGATGACCCACGACGCGGCAAGGCTGCACAGCGCGATCGCGAAGGACCTGTGAGCAAGGCCAACGCGGTGGGCGAGACCAACCACATGTAAGGCCGCCGGGAGCATCCGCAAAACCTGCGCGCTGGAGGTTGGCGAGTGCGCAGGGTTTGCGGGCCGGAGGGAACGGCGCGGCTTCAGGCGCTTGAAAACACGGGGGCGCGTGAGTGGCGGGCGGCGTGCGCGCTCACCCGGCATGATTCGGGTCCGGATGGTGCGTCACGGCGTGATGCTGTTCTTCTTCCTGTTCCTCCTGCGCGTGGCGTGGGAGCACCAGGCGAAGGGCGGGGGACCGGACGGCGCGCCTTCGGTGGAAGCGTACTGCCCGTTCGGCGGGGTGGAGAGCCTCTACCAACTTGTCACGACGGGCGGGTTCATCCGCCGCATCGAACCTTCTGCGATGGTGCTGCTGGGGGCGGTGCTGCTGCTGACCCTGGTGTTCAGCCGGGGGTTCTGCGGATGGGTGTGTCCGTTCGGCAGCGCGCAGGAATGGCTGGGGCTGGCGGGGCGGAGAATCTTCGGACGGCGTTTCAATCCGGACGGGCGATGGGAGTGGCGGCTGCGCTACCTGAAGTACGCGGTGCTGGCGGCGGTGGTGGCGCTGACGTGGCATGCCGGGGCGCTGGTGTTTCGCGGGTACGACCCGTTCCTGGCTTTCTTCCACCTGGGGAAGGGCGTGCGCGAGATGCCGTGGGCGTACGCGGCGCTGGGGGTGGTGCTGATCGGGGCGTTGAAGTACGAGCGGTTCTTTTGTAAGTACGCTTGTCCCCTGGGCGCGGCCATAGGAATCGTGGGTAAGTTTGGACTTACGCGAGTTACTCGAAACAGCGAGGGCTGTAAGAACTGTAATCTTTGCCAGAAGAAGTGTTTCGCGCACATCGAGGTGGGGATGGCGGCGGCGGTGCGGGAAGCGGAGTGCAATCACTGCCTGGAGTGCGTGGCGCACTGTCCGAAGCCGGACGTGCTGGCGTTGCGCGGCGCGGGCTGGAATTTCTCGCACGCCCGGTACGGGGCGCTGCTGGTGGCGGGGCTGCTGGGGACGATCGGGGTCAGCCGGGCGGTGGGCTACTGGCGGACACTACCGGCGGCGGTGGCGTTCACGGACGCGGCGGGCACACGCGATCCGGAGCAGATCCGGGGGTGGATGACGCTGGAAGAGGTCGCGCGCGGCTACGGTATCGGACTGGAGCGGTTGTACGCAGGCGCGGGACTCCCGCAGAAGGTGGCGGCATCGACGCGGCTGAACCTGGTGGCGGCGAATTATGGACTGGAGTTCGAGCCGGACCGGATGCGCGGCGTGGTGGCGGCGATTCTACGCGGCGGGACCGGCGGCGGCGCGGCGCAAGAGGTGAAGGGGGCGGAGATCCGCGGGTTCATGACGCTGAACGAGATCGCCGGAAAGAGCGGGATTCCGGCGGAGTGGCTGCGGCGCCGTCTGGAGTTGGGGGCGGATATCGACGCGCGGCAGCCGGTGCGGGAGTGGATGCACGCGCGGGGGAAGTCGATCGCGGACATCCGCGCGGCGCTCGCGGAATACGAAGCGCGGCGAAAGTAAGTGTTCTCCGGCTGAATAACAATCTTTAATGTGAGCGCCGCACAACCTCCGTGCGGGAAGTGCGTTTGCAGGATTGTAGGTGATGCGAGATCACCAAGGAGGAAAGAAAGATGACGAAGTTTTGGGTTAGCGTGATGTTTGGGGCGGCGATGCTGATCCCGGCGGGTTATGCGCAGACGGCGCCGCCGGTTCACAAGGAAGGCAGGATTCAGCAGCGGGAAGAGAACCAGCAGAAGCGGATCGGGCAGGGAGTGGCGTCCGGCACGCTGACGCCGCGCGAGACGTCGAACCTGGAGCACAAAGAAGGCGCGATCAACCGCGAAGTACACCGCGACCGCGTGCAGAACGGCGGGAACCTGACCAACAAAGAGAAGGCGCAGGTCAACCGGCAGCAGAACCGGGTGAGCCGCCAGATCTACCGCACCAAGCACGACGGACCGGGACGGTAGGGTTCGAACCGGGTCAGGATTTGGCGACGGCGCAAGGCTCGCCCCGGGTGACTCGGAGGAGGTCATCCGGGGCGAGAAGCATCTGGCAGCCGCGGATGCCGGCGCTGACGCTGACGAGATCCCAGAGGATGGCGGTTTCGTCGAGGTAGAAGGGGTAGGGCTTTTTGGTCCCGATGGGAGAGACGCCGCCGCGGATGTACCCGGGGAGGGGGAGAACGTCCTTTACCGGGACGAGGTCCACCTTTTTATTGCCGCTGGCGGCGGCGAGGGCCTTGAGGTCTAGCTCGGTGTTGGCGGGGATGCACGCCAACAGGATGCCGGTGCGATCGCCGCGCGCCACGAGGGTTTTGAAAACCTGCTCCGGCGGCAGGCCGATCTTTTCGGCGACGCGGGGCGCGCTGAGGTCGTCTTCATCGACTTCGTAGACGCGGAGATCGTAGCGGATACCTTCGGCGTCGAGGATGCGCGCGGCATTGGTTTTGGTCATGGGTCCTTCAAAGAAATCATAAGATGGGAAGTGGAGGGAAGACATGGCTAAAATGCGCGCCATACAGGTATCGCGTGCGAAGGCACCGTTCGAGATCGTGGAGCGGGAGATTCCGGAGCCGGGCGCCGGCGAGGTCAGGATCAAGGTGGAGACGTGCGGCGTGTGCCACAGCGACTCGATCGTGAAAGAGGGGCTGCTGCCGGTGGAGTATCCGCGGGTGCCGGGGCACGAGGTGGTGGGGATCGTCGACCGGCTGGGCGCGGGAGTGACGCGGCTCCACGTGGGGCAGCGCGTCGGCGCGGGCTGGCACGGAGGGCAGTGCGGGCATTGCGACTCCTGCCGGCGCGGCGAGTTCTTCGCCTGCGAACGGGGTCCGGTGGTGACCGGGTGGTCGCGCGACGGAGGCTACGCGGAGTACATGACGGCGCTCCAGGACGGGCTGGCGGTGGTGCCGGACGGGCTGAGCGCGGTGGAGGCGGCGCCGCTGATGTGTGCGGGCGTCACGACGTACAACGCGCTGCGCAACAGCGGGGCGCGCGGCGGCGACGTGGTCGCCGTGTTGGGGCTGGGAGGGCTGGGGCATCTCGGCGTGCAATACGCGGCGAAGATGGGATTCCACACGGTGGGGATCGCGCGCGGCAAGGATAAGGAAGCTCTGGCGCGGCAACTCGGGGCGCATCACTATATCGACAGCGCGGCGCAGGACGTCGCCGGGGAGTTGAGCAAACTGGGCGGAGCGCGGGTGGTGCTGGCGACCGTGACCAACGGCGACGCCATGGCGGCGACGATCGGGGGGCTGGCTCCGTACGGGACTCTGATGGTGCTGGGCGCGGCGGGACCGATGCAGGTGAATCCGATGATGCTGCTGGTGCGCCAACTCGCGGTGCGCGGCTGGTATTCGGGGACGTCGATCGACTCGGAGGATACGATGGCGTTCAGCGCGCTGGCGGGCGTGCGGTCGATGAACGAGGAATATCCGATGGTGGAAGCCGAGCGGGCGTACGAGCGGATGATGAGCGGCAAGGCGCGCTTCCGCGTGGTGCTGCGGATGGCCTGAGCGATCAGCGCAAGGGGCTGCCTTCGCGAATCTCGTCGGTGGCGCGCCTGACGACGCGATCGCCGGGTTGCAGGGTGCCGGACACTTCGATGAGGGCGCCGTCGGCAGCGCCCCTGGTCACGTTGACCCACTCGGCCTTGCCGTTGATGGCGCGTACGACAAAAGTCCGCTCCGTTGTGGTGACCACCGCGGTGACGGGGACGAAGAGCGCGGGGCGGGAGCGGCGGACAGGCCAACCGACCGAGGGGTACATGCCGGGAGCGAGCGCGCCATCGGGATTGGGCACGTCGAGTTCCACCGGCATGGTGCGGGTTTTGGGATCGAGCGCGTGGGCGGTGCGGGCGACGGTTCCGGTGAAGGCGCGTCCGGGGAATGCGGGCACGTGGAACTCGACGCGGGCGCCGTGTACGATGGCGCCGGCGTACTCCTCCGGGACCGCCACGACGAGGCGCAGGAGCGAGACCTGTTCGAGTTGGAGGAGCACGGCGTCGGCGGCGGGTCCGGCGAGGGCTCCGGGGTGCACGAAGCGCTCGGTGATGACGCCCTCGAAGGGCGCGGTGATGCGGAGATAGGCGATCAGGTCCTGCTGGGCGCGGGCGGCGGCTTGGGCGGTGCGCACGCTCTGGGCGCGGGCGGCGAGCAGGGCTTGCGCGGCGTCCACCTGCTTTTCGGCTTGAACCACCTCGTTGCCGGCGACGGCGCCGGGAGTTTCGGCGGCCTGTTTGAGACGGTCGTAGTTGGCTTGCGCGGCGGCGAGTTGGGCGGCGGCCTGGGCGCGCTCCGATTCCGCCGCCTGGACGCGGGTCTCGGCTTCGGCGATGCGAGCCTCCATCTCGGGCGCGGAGAGTTGGATGAGGAGGTCGCCGGGCTTGACCCGGTCGCCGCGGTCGACCAGGACGCGCTCGACGTATCCGTTGACCCTGGCGTGCAGCCCGGCGGCGAGGAAGGGTTGGATTTCGCCGGGAAGCTCGACCATGCGCGAGACGGGGCGCGATACTACGGTGGCGAACTCGGGCGATTGCGCGAGGGCGGCGGCGGCCAGGAGAGCGGCCAGCGGGCAGAGCTTAGTGGGCATCATAGTAACGGCTCGCGGGATCCATGGGGTTGAGGGACGGCGACGCGGCGGCGGCGCGCGCTTGCAGGACGGCGTAGATCGAAGGCAGGGCGGTGAGGGTGGCGAAGGTGGAAACCGCGAGTCCGCCGATGACGGCACGCGCGAGTGGCGCGGACTGCGCGCCGCCTTCGCCGAGCCCGATGGCCATGGGGATCATGCCGGAGATCATGGCGGCGGCGGTCATCAGCACCGCGCGCAGGCGTCCGGCGGCGCCTTCACGCGCGGCTTCGAGGGGGGTGCGCCCTTCGCGGCGGGCGTGCTCGGCGAAAGTCACGAGCAGGATCGAGTTCGCGACCGAGATGCCGATGGCCATGATGGCTCCCATGAAGGACTGGATGTTGAGGGTGGTCGCGGTGAGGCGCAGCATGAGCAGCACGCCGCAGAGCACCGCCGGAACGTTGAGCACGACGGCGAGCGCCAGGCGCAGCGACTGGAAGTTGGCCGCGAGCAGGAGGAAGATGACGAGCACGGCGAGCAGGAGTCCGGTGCGGAGGCCATCGATGGTCTGTTCGAGCGGCGGGATTTCGCCGCGCATACGCACGGAGAGACCGCGCGGCGGAGCGCCGGCGGCGGCGATGGCGCGCTGGATGCGCGGCGCGGCTTCGCCGAGGGTGAGGCCGTGGATGTTGGCGGTGAGGCTGACGATGTGCTGGCCGTTGAGGCGCTCGATCATGGCGGGCATCAGGCCGGGCTTGAGGGTGGCGACGCGGCCGAGGCGCGGTTCGGCGCGGCCGTCCTGCATGACCGGGATATTCGCCACGTCGTCGATGCTCTGCACCTTGTCCTGCGGCAACTCGACCTGGATCTGGAAGGCGTTGCCGGAGTTGGGATCGCGCCAGTAGTTGGGCTGGGTAAAGCGCGAAGAGGAAGTGGCGGGGACGACCGAGCGGACGACATCGGCCATGGTGAGGCCGAACTGTCCGGCGCGGTCGCGGTCGATGGCGATGTCGAGTGTAGGAAAGTTGGGGTCCTGCGCGAGTTGGAGATCGCGGAGAAAGGGGAGTTTCTCGAGTTGGGCGCGCAGGGAGCCGGCGAACGTGTAGCCGGCAGAGAGGCTGGCGCCCTGCACGGCGACTTCGACGGGCGTGGGCGAGCCGAAGCTCATCACCTGCGTGACGATGTCGCCGGCTTCGAAGGAGACGTGGGTATCGGGGAGGTCACGGCGCAGCGCGTCGCGCAGCTTTTCGCGGAGGGCTTCGCCGCGCGGCGCATCGGCGCGAAAGGCGATCTGGATGACAGCTTCCTGCGGACCGCTGGTGAAGAGGTGAATCAGGTTGACGGGATAGCTCGAAGGTACGACGCCGACGAAGTCGCTGGTGATCGCGATATTGTCCGCTCCGGCGGTGCGGCGGATGGTGTCGAGGGCGCGCAGCACGACGCGCTCGGTCTCTTCGATGCGGGTGCCGGAGGGCGCGCGGAGGCGGATGCGCATCATGGGCGCGTTGGCGTCGGGGAAAAGCTCGGTGGGGGCGCCGGGGAGCAGGAGCCAGACGAGCGCGCAGGAGACCGCGACATAGAGGAGCGCGACCGGCGCGCGGAAGCGCAGCACCAGGCCGAGGTAGCGGGAGTAGAGCGCGGTGCGGTGCTCGCCTTGGGGATTCTCGCGCATCAGCCACGTGGAGAAGACGGGCACGAGCGTGCTGGAGAGCAGGTACGACGCGATCATGGCGAACGCCACGGCCAGCGAGAGCGGGACGAAAAGCTGGCGCGCGACACCGGCCATGAAGAAGGAAGGCACGAAGACAGCGAGGATGCAGAACATGGAGAGCAGGCGCGCGATGGCGGTGCGGCTGCACGCCTCGACGACGGCTCTGGCTTTCGACACGCGGGAGGAGACCAGGCGGGTGTGGATATTCTCGATCTCGACGGTGGCCTCATCGACGAGCACGCCGACGGCGAGGGCGAGTCCGCCGAGGGTCATGATGTTGACGGTCTGGCCGGTAATCCAGAGCATGACGACAGCGCCGAGGAGGGCGAACGGGATGTTGAGGACGACGATGAGTGCGCTGCGCCAGTCGCGGAGGAAGACGAGGACCATGAGGCCGGTGAGGACGGCGCCGAGCAGGCCTTCGGTGACCAGTCCGCGGATGGAGTTGGTGACGAACGGGGACTGGTCGAACTCCAGGCGCACGTCGACGTCCTCGGGGACGGCCTTGCGGAACTCGGGGATGGCGGTTTTCACGGCCTGAATCACGGCGAGGGTGGAGGCGTCGGCGCGCTTGGTGACCGGGATGTAGACGGTGCGCTTGCCGTTGACGTGGGCGTAGGCGGTGATGATGTCGGTGCCGTTCTCGATGCGGCCGATGTCGCGCAGGTAGACGGTCGTGCCGGAAACCGGACGGATGGGAGTGGAGAGGAGTTCGGAGAGGTCGCCGCCGAGCGCGGCGTTGGTGCGGGCGATGCGCTCGAGCGAGCCGGTCCACATGTTGCCGGAGGGCATGACGAGACTGGACTTGGAGACGGCGGCGATGGCTTCGTCGGGCGAGATCCGGTACTGCTCGAGCTTGCCGGGGTTGAGCGTGATGACGATGGTGCGCTGGTTGCCGCCGAAGGGCGGCGGGGCGGAGACGCCGGGCAGCGTGGCGAACAACGGGCGGACGCGGTTGAGCGCGAAGTCCTGGAGGTCGCCCTGGGATCGGGTGGCGCTGCTGAAGATGAGCTGGCCGACGGCGACGCTGCCGGCGTCGAAGCGGGTGATGAAGGGCGGCACGGTGCCCGGCGGCATGAAGGAGCGGGCGCGGTTGACGTAGCCGACGGTCTCCGACATGGCCTGGCTCATGTTGGTGCCCTCGTGGAAGACGAGTTTCATGAGGGCGGCGCCCTGAATGCTTTTGCTCTCGATGTGATCGATGCCGGTGATGTAGAGGAAGTGATACTCGTAGTAATACGTGCAGTAGCCTTCCATCTGCGCGGGGTCCATGCCGCCGTAAGGTTGGGCGACGTAGATCGCGGGGTCGCCGACCTGCGGGAAGATATCGACCGGCATGCGCTTGAGCGCGAGCAGGGCGCAGAGGGCGAGGGCGGCGAGCGCGACCAGGACGGTGAACGGACGGGAGAGGGCCGCGAGGACGAGTTTCACCGCGCCACCTCCGCGAGGAAGGGTTCGATATCGCCGCCGGCGACGGCGATGCCGAGGAGGCCGCGCCAGACGGCGAGGCGGGCGAGGGCGTCGTCGATTTCGGATTGAGTGAAGAGGCGCTGGGCTTCGGCGACTTCATCGATGTTGCCGAGTCCGGACTGGTAGCGGGCGGTGGCCTGCTGCGCTGCGGCGCGGGCGGCGGCGACCTGAACGGGGGTGTTGGCGGCTACGCGCCGCGCGCCATCGAGGTTGGCGGCGGCGCGGTTCCACTGGGTGCGGAGTTCGAGCGCCACCTGTTCGGCGCGGGCGTTCTGCGCGCGGATGGCGGCGGATTGCGCGGCTTCCCGGGCCTGCAGCGCGGGCTTATCGGAGACGGAGAAGGCGACGGTGAGGCCGAGCGCGAAGTTCTGCACGGTGGGCGCGAGGCCGCCGGCTCCGCCGAGACGCGCGCCGCTCACGTCGGCGCCGGTGCCGCGGGCGTAGGCGGTGCCCTGCAGGTAGAAGCGCGGGAAGTAGGCTCGCTCGAAGACGCGCAGTTGGGCGCGGGCCTGTTCGACCACGGCGTTCTGCTCGGCGAGGAAGGGATTGCGCGCGGGGTCCGGCGGGGTGGCGGGAGCTTCCGGCGCGGGCCGGAGGAAGGCGCCCGCGGAGATGGCGAGCTGGGCGGGATCTCCGCCGGTGAACTGCGCGAGACCGGCGCGCGCGACGGCGGCCGCCTGTTCGGCCTGAATGAGCTGGGTGCGCGCGGCGGCGAGTTCGGCTTCGGCGCGGGATCGATCGGCGCCGGGACGCAGTTGCGCGGCGGCGAGGGCGCCGATGGTGCGGGCGACGGTCGAGGCGCGGTCGACGCCGGCTTGCGCGGCGCGGACGGTTTCCTGCGCGGCGGCGAGGGTCAGGTAAGCGTCGGCAGCGGCGGAGGCGACCTCGAAGCGGGTGCGCCGGAGCGCGGCCTCGGATTGGGCGCGGCCGGCGGCGGCGACGTCCACCGCGGCGCGGCGCTGGCCGAAATCGAACGGCTCCCAGGTGACCAATCCGCCGAGCGCGCTGCCGAAGACGGTGCCGGTGTTGTTCGTGCCGACCACCGGACCGGACATGGAGGGGATGACGGATTGGGGGAACATGAGGCCGAAGACGTTGTTGCGGGTGGCGCGATTGACCTGCGCGAGGGCGTCGATTTTGGGCAGGTAGGCGGTGCGCGCCAACGTGATGCCGGCGGCAGCGGCGGAGGTCTGCTCCTCGGAGGCGCGGATGGCGGGGTAGCGGGAGAGCGCGCCGCGGACCGCCTGCTCCAGCGTGAGCGGCTGCGCGGCGGCCGAGGAGGCGATCAGCAAAAGCGGGATGGCGCGCGCGTTCATTGGCCCTCGATGAGTTCGTGGAAAAGTTCCCGCACCTTACTTTTGGCGGCTTCGAGCGCCCGGCGCCCGCGCGGCGTGGCGGTGTAGAGCTTCCGTTCCGAGCGGCCGTTGCGGTGGGTGCGGGAGCGCAGGTAACCCTTCTTTTCCAGGCCGTGCAGGATGGGGTACAGGCTGCCGGGGCTGATGCGGTAGCCGTGGCGTGCGAGTTCCTCGATCATGCCGAGCCCGAAGATGGGCTCCTCCACGGCATGATGCAGCACGTGCAGCCGGATCAGGCCGGAGTACAGTTCGCGGTCTGATGTATCGGATTTCGTTTTCGACATTCGATTACGATACCCGGAGTATAGACGCGGACGGCGGGGCGTGTCAAATCCGAAATTGCCGGCGCGGACGGCGCTCTACTCGCCGCCCCAGATGTAGCGGCCGAACCACTCGTAGTTCTGTTCCATCAGGGAGCGCTGCTGCCGGGGCTTGTTGATGCCGTGGCCGAAGCCCTTATAGAGAACGAGTCTGACAGGAACGCCGCGGTCGCGCAGCGCCTGGTAGAGCTCGAAGGAATTGGGCGGCGGAACGCGCTTATCCTGGTCGCCGTGCTGGATCAGGGTGGGAGTACGGGCGCGGTTCACGTAGGTGATGGGGCTGGTCTTGCGGTAGATTTCGGGGTCGTCCCAGGGCGTGGCCTGGAGGTACTGCCGGGTGAAGGGATGGATGTCGGTATTGACGTAGTAGGTCATCCAGTCGCTGATGCCGGCGCCGACGCTGACGGCTTTGAAGCGGTCGCTGAAGCAGGTGATGAAGGCGCTGATGTAGCCGCCCTCGCTCCACCCCATGGCGGCGACGCGGTCCTTGTCGGCGAGTCCGGCGGCGATCAGGTGATCGACGCCGCTGATGACGTCGGCGTAATCGCCGGTCCCGAGGTCGCGCACATTCAGGGCGCGGAACTTCGCGCCATAGCCGGCGCTGCCGCGGTAATTGGGTTTGAGGATGAGTGCGCCGCGGGCGGCGAAGCGCTCGATCGGGTAGGTGCGGTCGGGCGCCAGGACGCGGGTATCGACGCCGGTGGGTCCGCCGTGGATGACGACGAGCAGCGGATACTTGCGGGCGGGGTCGTAGGAGGCGGGTTTGATGAGGATGCCCTCGATGGGAGTGCCGCCGGCGGACTTCCACTGGATGACTTCGCGGGTGCCGAGGCTGAAGTCCCGGTATTGCGCGGAGACGTCGGTGAGGGTACGGGGAGCGAATCCGGCGCTGGAGGTGGTGAAGACCTCGGAGAAGCGGTTGGGTGCGGCGCCGGTGGCGGCGAAGGAGCGGAAGTCCGCGGTGAAGGAGGGCGCCGCGGCGCTGAAATCGGCGGGAGCGCTGAGGCGGGTGGACTGTTTCGTCGCGGGGTCGAGGCGGAAGATGGCGGAGACGGTCTTCTGCAAGGCGGTGAAGTAGATTCCGGCGGGGCTCCAGCAGGCGAGGTTGGCGTCCTCGTCGAAGCCGGCGGTGAGGATCTCGGGGGCGCCGCCTTCGGCGGGGATGGCGGCGATGTAGCGGTTCGTGTAGTAGTACGAGGGCGAGCCGTTGGACGTGGTGTAGGCAATGTGGCGTCCGTCGGGCGACCATTTGGGGTTGCCGTTGGGTCCGGCGCCGGTGGTGAGTTGGCGGACGCGTCTCCCATCGAGATCGAGCACGTAGACCTGTTCGGTATCGGAGGAGCCGAGGTCGGGATCGCGTTGCGCATCGAAGGCGATGCGTT
>JBBIQR010000065.1:0-19955 GCA_037442245.1 Candidatus Solibacter sp.
ACCGCTCCCTCACGGTCGCGGCTCCGTTCCGAGCCGCGCGCGTCAGCAAGCGGTCCACCGCTCCCTCACGGTCGCGGCTCCGTTTGCGAGCCGCGCGCGTCAGCAAGCGGTCTGCTAAGGCAGTTCGCCGAAATCGTAGTAGCGGTGGCTGACTCCGGCGCCGTCCACGGTCACGAGGCGGATGCCGCTGCGCGCTCCATCCAGGGGCATCCCCACCGGGCCGGTGGTGACCATCTCCAGATCGCCGTCGCGCCCCGATTCGTTGCGGTGGCAATGACCGGCAAAGACCTCTCTGACGCCGTAACCGTGCATGAGCTTCAAATACCGCGCGCGCACATCGGCAGGGATATTGAAATACTGGTCCGCTTCCCCCGCTTCCTTGAGGAAGAACGGGATGTGCTGGAAGACGATGATACGGGTCGCGCCGGACTGCTTCGCCCTGGAGAGTTCCTCGCGGAACCACGCCTCCATGCGGGCGGCTTCCTCAGGCACGTGTTCCGCGCCCTTTTCGAGATTCGAGTTCAGCACGATGCCGTAGAGGGCGCCGGCGCGGAAGCCGTAGTAGTCGTCGCCGTAATTCCCGCGGTAGGCGGCGAGCGAGTCCGGGGACGGCTCGTTGCCCACGTCGTGGTTGCCGGGGACGGTGTAGAGCCGGATCTTCGGGTCCAGCATTTTGGCGATGCGATGGAACTCGGCGATCTGGGCGGCGTCGCCGGGCTTGTTGGTGAGGTCGCCGGTGACGATCACAAACGCCGGCCGGATGCGGTTGGCGGCGGCGACGGCGAACTCGAAGTTGGCGGTTTCGTGCGCGAAGGCGGCATCCTTGGCGTACATGCCGAACTGCGGGTCGGACATCTGAACGAAAGTCTGGGCGCCGAGAGACAGCGCCGCCGTAAGGAGCAGGAGAATCCGGAGCATGGTCATGGTTTGAGGTGATAGGAGGAAGCGAACGGTCCGGCGCCGGGCAGGTACTTGCGGGCACGGACGAGTTCGGCCACCTGGCGGATGTGCCCGAGGTCGTGCAGCGCCCACTCGTGGAGCATCTCGGCCAGCGTCACCTGTCCATATTTGGCGTGTACGGCGGTGCGGGCGCCGTCCCCGGCGGAGAGGTTGCCGAGAGTTTCCAGGTTGGTGGCGCGCTGGTCCTCGAAATGATCGAAGGCGTCCTCGGGGTCGGTTTCGGTGTAGAGCGATTTGTAATCCTCGGGGTCGTAGGGTTCGAGACGCTGGCCGGCGCCGGCCAGGAACAGGTCGAGGCGCGCGGAGTAGCAGTGGCCCTCGGTGTGGCTCAGGTGGGCGAGCACTTCGCCGATACTGAAGCGGTCCGGCGCCGGTTTCCAACGGACGTCTTCGTCATCAAGTCCGCTCATGAGGTCGCGCAGGATGGCGGGGGTCGCTTCCAGAAGTTCAAGGCAAGGCAGGCCGTTCTCGCTCATACCGTCATGGTAACGGATTCGGCGGGCGAGACATCGATTTCGCGGGTTTCATCCGGGTTACGGCGGATGCGGATTTCGGTGCGGGAGGGCGGCATCAGGGTGGGGAAGCGCTCGCCCCACTCGATGAGGACGAGGGCCTCGCGGTCGAAGAGGTCGTCGAGGCCGAGGGCGGCGACCTCGCGCGGTTCATCGAGGCGGTAGAGGTCGATGTGGTAGAAATCGGGGGCGTACTCGTGGATCAGGGTGAAGGTGGGGCTGGTGACCTCCTCGGGAGGCGCTGCGCCGCGTCCGGCGGCGAGACCCTTGGCAAGGGTGGTCTTGCCGGCGCCGAGGTTGCCGATCAGGAGCACGACGCCGGTGCGCGGCAGTTGGCGGGCGAGGCGCATGCCGAGCGCGACGGTTTCCTCCTCAGAGGCGGTGCGGTAGTGCGGCACACTCCTCCAAGGCGCGAGGCAGATAGGTAAGCAGGTCGGTGGCAATGAGCGATTTCTCGCCGAGAGAGCGCGCGCCGATTTCGGCGGCCAGGCCGTGCAGGTAGACGGCGGCGGCCACGGCTTCGCCGGCGCGTTCGGGGAACTGGGCGATGAGGCCGGCGATCATGCCGGTGAGCACGTCGCCGGAGCCGCCGGTGCCCAGCGCGGGGGTGCCGGTGGGATTGATCCAGACGCAGCCGCCGGGGAAGGCGATCAGCGTGCGCTGTCCTTTCAGCACGAGGATCACGCCATGTTCGGCGGCGTAGCGGCGGGCGATGGCGATGCGGTCCGCCTGCACCTGTGTTGTAGAAAGGCCGGTGAGGCGTGCCATCTCGCCGGGATGCGGGGTGAGGACGCGGATTGCGCCGGAGGGCGCGGCGGGCGCGCCGGTGAGGGCGTCGGCGTCAAGGACGACCGGTTGGGAGAAATGCGCGGCCGTGTCCAGCGCGGCGCGGGCATCGCTGCCGTCGCCGAGTCCGGGGCCGATGGCGACGACGGTTTTGCCGCGGGCGAGGGCTTCGAACCCGTCATCGAGCGGGGCGGTCATGATCTCGGGGGCGTGGGCGGCGATGGCGGCGGGGGCGGGCGAGGCGACCGTGACGAGGCCGGCGCCGGCGCGCAGGGCGGCGATCCCGCTCATGGCCGCGGCCCCGCTTTTTCCGGGTGCGCCGCCCACGATGAGCGCGTGGCCGAAGGTGCCCTTGTGGCCCCAGCGGGGGCGCGGGGCGAGGACTGCGGCGAACATCGCCGGCTCGACGATTTCGAGCTTTGCCTCCGCGTACAGTCCGGGCGGGCTGCCGATGGGGGCGACGACGAGCTCGCCCATGCGGTCGCAATTGGGCGGCATGGCGTGGGCGATCTTGGGCGCGGTGAAGGTGACGGTGGCGCCGGCCCGCGCGAATTCGCCTTCGCAATCGCCGGTGTCGCTGGTCATGCCGGAGGGGATATCGACGGCGACTACCTGTGCCAGCGGGAAGCCGGTGTTGATCCGGCGGATGGCTTCGAGCATGGGGCCGCGCGCCGCGCCGGAGATTCCGGTGCCGAGCAGCGCGTCGATGACGAGGGTCGCGGCGCGGGCTTCGGGCGGGACGGCGCGCAGCACGCCGCAGCCGCAGGCTTCGAGCATGCGGAGGTTGGCCGCGGCGTCGCCGTGCAACTCCGCCGGGTCCGCGAGCAGGACGACGTGCAGCGCCGCGGGATGGAAGCGGGTATGCAACTGGCGGGCGATGACCATGCCGTCGCCGCCGTTGTTGCCCTTGCCGCAGAGCACGAGGACACGTTGCGCCGCGAGAGGGGCGAAGCGAGCGGCCAGAAACTCGACGACGCGGTGCCCGGCGTTCTCCATGAGGACGAGCCCGGGGATGCCGGAAGCGGTGGTGCGCCGGTCCACCTCGCGCATTTCTTCCGCGGAGAGTACTTTCATATGCGGCGGGCCACCACCATGGTCATATCGTCCTGCAATTCGCTGGATCCCGTCCACTGCACCACGGCTTCCATGGTGCGGGCAATCAACTCGTCGGAACCGGCGGGGGCGTACTTGACGATGAGATCCTGCAGGCGCTCCTCGCCGAACTGCTCGCCGTAGACGTTCTCGGGCTCGACGATGCCGTCGGTATAGGCGAGCAGCAGATCGCCGGGTTCGAGGGTGACGGTGCGCTCCTCGTAGCGCGCGGCGGGGAAGGCGCCGACGACGGTGCCGGTGGAATCGAGCATCTGGAACTCGCTGCCGCGGAGGAGCATGGGCGCGAGGTGCCCGGCGTTGGTGTAGGTGAGCGCGTGGGTGTTCTCGTCGTAGAGCGCGAAATAGAAGGTCGCGTACTTTTCGGGAGACGTTGTCGCGTAAAGCTGACGGTTCAGGGTGGAGACGAGGCCGGCGGCGGAGATCGGGTGCGTGCCGTTGCCGTTGACGGCGGCAAGCTGGGTGCGCATGGTGGACTGTATGGAGGCCATCAACAGGGCGGCGGAGATGCCCTTGCCGGCGACGTCGCCGATGGCGAAAGCGACGCCGTCGTTGGGGATCGCCATGAAGTCGTAGTAGTCGCCGGAGACCATGCGGGCGGGGTTGCAGACGCCGCGGAGCTCGAGCGTCCTGGCGGCGGGCGCCTGCTTGGGGAAGAGCTGGTTCTGCACTTCGCGGGCGATGGCGAGCTCACTTTCGAGGCGCTCCTTCTCCTGGGCGACGACGATGAGCTTGCCGAGGTTCTCCGTCATGGCGTTGAACGACTGCCCGAGTTCGGCGAGTTGATCGCCGCCGCGCACCGGGATGCGGTAGGCGAAGTCGCCCTTGCGGACGTGCTGGGTGCCTTCGTAGATTTCGTGGACGGCGCCGGTGATGGTGCGGGTAAGCTTGACGCCGGCGTAGAGGGAGGCGATTTCGACCAGGAGGAAGACGGTGATGAGAGCCATGACGAAGGTCAGGGCGAGGTCGCTCCAATCGGCCTTCTGGCCGAAGATGATGCCGAGCACGGAGCTGAAGCGGGTGTCGACCAGCAGGTAGTTGCGGCTCACGCCCTTTTCGGGCGAGTCCCAGTAAGGGACGTCGACGGGGTAGAGGAAGGTGAAGCGGAAATCGAGCGCGTTGGTGCGCTCGGGCACGTGAGAGCGGGCGGCGCGTGGAGTGAAGTCCTTGAAATTGACGTCGCCGATGCCGGGGCGGAGGTCGTCGAGCAACTCGGGCGTGATGGGCGCGACGATGGTGACCTCGTTGGCGCCCTGCTCGGAGTGCGCCCAGCCGTAGAGTTTCTCCTTGCCGTCCACGGTACGGACGACGAGGCCGCTGGTGTTGGTCCAGGCGGGCGGCGGGGGCGTGAGGCGGGAGTCCGGCGGATAGCGCAGGGAGGTCTCGCCGGTGGAAAGCAGCTCGAACTCCTTGAAGGCGCGGTGCACGATATTGACGGTCTGATTGAGGCCGATTTGGGGGTCGCGCACGGGGGCGCGGACCAGGTTATTGGCGGGAAAGGTGAGCAGGCGGATGCGGTTTTGCAGTTCGGTATAGACGAGGTAGACGGCCATCTGGCCGACGACGACGTAGGCGGTGGTGGCGAGCAGAGTGAGGATGAGGACGATGGGCACGACCGCGATGAAGAGGTAGGCGACGATCAGCCGGTTGCGGAGGCGCCAGATCAGGTTGCGCATGGCGCGGCGCGCCAGACGGTAGAGGCTGCCGGCGAGAAGGAAGACGCCGGCCACGGCGAGGCCCAAGCGCAGCGCGGGAGCGGCCCCGGTGAAGTAGAGCAGGGCGTAGAGGAGGGCGACGGCGAGCAGCGCCTTTTCGACGCGCCCGAGCCGGGTCCAAGTGACTGCGCCGGTCTTCTCCATTAGATTCAGACTAGCAGCCCGTGGCGGAAGCCGCGCGAGGCCGCGCAGCCAGGATTTGGTGCGCGAGCCGACGACGAGCAGCGGAGCTGTCGGGCCAGATCCTGGCTGCCGTGCGGGTTCGGGCGGCGCCGCGCAACGCGGCCCGCGGGACTTTTGCCACAGGCTGCACGCGTAGCCGTGAAACGGAAGCCGGAAGGGAGTAGAATTCTACCCATGGCACGACGCCTTCTCTTTCTTCTGATGGCCTGCGCTCTGGGCGCGGCCCTTCTGTACGCGGCGGATATCACCGGCACATGGACCGGCACCATGATCGCCGGCGACAATCCGATTCCGCTCACCTACAACTTCAAGCAGGACGGCGCGAAGCTCACCGGGACGGTCACGGGGCCGAACGGGGATCTGCGGCTGGACGATGGCAAAGTGGACGGCGACAAGGTCTCTTTTTCGGTGATGGTGGACATGGGCGGGACACCGACGAAGTTCACCGGGGAGGGCACGATCAAGAGCGCCGATGAGATTGTGCTGAAGACGACGACTCCGGACTTCGAGGCGCCGCCGATGACGCTGAAGCGCTCGAAATAGGCCGGTGCGATAAGCTGGTAGTGCATGAGGATACTGGTCGTCGAGGACGAAAAGCGCATCGCCGACTTTCTGTGCCGGGGCTTGGAAGGCGCCGGGTACGCGGTGGACGCGGCAGGGACGGGCGCGGCGGCGATCGAGTGCGTCCACTCGACCGACTACGACCTGGTGGTGCTCGACCGCATGCTGCCGGATATCGACGGGTTGCAGGTGCTGGAGCGCATCCGCAGCCGGAAGGTGGGGCCGCCGGTGCTGATCCTGAGCGCGCGGGGGGCGCTCGACGACCGGGTGAAGGGGCTCGAAGCCGGGGCCGACGATTACCTGGTGAAGCCGTTCGCGTTTGTGGAGCTGCTGGCGCGGGTGCGGGCGCTGCTGCGCCGCGGACAGCCGGCGCCGGAAAAACTGCAGGTGGGGGACCTGACGCTCGATTGCATCCGGCGCAAGGTGACCCGCGGGGTGGAAACGATCGACCTGGCGCCGAAGGAATTCGGCATTCTGGAGTACATGATGCGGAACAAGGGGCGTCCGCTGAGCCGCACGATGATCGTGGAACACGTCTGGGATATGGACTACGACGGGCTGACGAACATCGTGGACGTGTACATCCGCCACCTGCGGAGCAAGATCGACGACCGGTTTCCGCAGAAGCTGATCCAGACGGTGCGGGGGATCGGCTATATGATCGACGTGCCGGAGCGGCTGCTGGAGCGGGCCGGGGAAACGGCCGGCGAACGGCAGGTCTGAAGTGAAGAGCCGCAGCGACCTCCGCAGAGTCTCCCGCGGGCTGCGCTTCCGGCTGACGCTCAGCTACGCGGTCCTGTTCACGGCGCTACTGACGATTGTGG
Organism: Candidatus Solibacter sp.; assembly: GCA_037442245.1. GTDB lineage: Bacteria > Acidobacteriota > Terriglobia > Bryobacterales > Bryobacteraceae > Solibacter. The sequence goes on from JBBIQR010000065.1 coordinate 6,652, forward strand.
CGCTGATCTTCCGCGAGCGCCTGGACACGGTATTGAACCATCAGGTGGAGGAGCGGCTCGACGCGGAGTGGAAGGCGCTCAAGGGCTACATGCGGATCGAGCGGGACTACGAATACGGCGACCGCTACACGGCGGCGTGGTATTACGATCTGGAAGATCCCGACGAGACGACGATCACGCTCGATCTGCGGAAGATCTACATGGTGGCGGACCAGAACGGCGAACCGATTCCCGACTGGAAGACGAAGCAGCCGGCGGTGTCGACCACCTACCAGGATCTGGGGATCGACAAACCGGAGGATATCCGGGCGCGGGTGAGCGCGGCGATCGCGGCGCACCACGGCAACAGCTTCTTCTGGCTGGACCGCAAGACGCCGCAGGGCGAACCGGTGAAGATCCGGTGGGGCGTGGTGTACGCGGAAGGGCACGGGCCGCCGTTCTATGCGGCGATCGGCGCGTCCTATGCGGCCAATGTGCGGATCCTGCGCGAGTACACGCTGCTGTACGCGGGGGTGATTCCGCTGGCGCTGATCCTGGGGTCGCTGCTGGGGTATTTCATGGCGGGACGGGCGCTGACGCCGGTGCTTGAAGTGGCGCGCACGGCGCAGCGGATCACGGGGAGCAATCTGAGCCTGCGCATACCGATGCGCGACGCGGGGGACGAACTCGACTACCTGATTCTGACGTTCAACCGGATGATCGAGCGGCTGGAAGCGAGCTTCCGGCAGATGCGGCAATTCTCGACCGATGTATCGCACGAGCTGCGCACGCCGATCACGGCGATCCGGGGGCAACTCGAAGTCGCCCTGTTCACGGCGCAGACGACGGAGCAGTACCGCGAGGCGATGTTCAACGCGCTCCAGGATATCGACCGGCTGTCGCAGATCGTGCGCGCGCTGTTGCTGCTCAGCCAGGCGGAGAGCGGGCAGTTGGTGCTGCAGAAATCGCGGTTGAATCTGTGCGGCGTGGCCGAGGACCTGGTGGACCAATTCCAGATCCCGGCCGAAGCCGCCGGCATCCGGCTGGTTGCGGACTTGCCGGCGGAGTGCCCGGCGGTGGTGGACCGGGTGCAGATCGAGCGGCTGATCACGAACCTGTTGTCCAACGCGCTGAAGTTCACGCCGGAGGGCGGAGAGGTGCGGCTCTCGGTCGCTCCGGAGGAGAACACGGTGCGGATTGTGGTGGAGGATACGGGCAAGGGCATTCCGACGGAGCACCTGCCGCACATCTTCGACCGCTTCTACCGGGTGCCGGGCGAGGGCACGGCGCCGGGGGCGGAGCAGGGACTGGGGCTGGGGCTGAGCTTCGTCGCGTGGATTGTGAAGGCGCATCGCGGCAGGATCCACGTGGACAGCACGCCGGGAAAGGGGACGAAGTTCACGATCCACCTGCCCGCGGGAGGCGTGGGCACAGATACCATGGAACTCGTTGAGCGCGTGTGAAACTGGTACAATCCTGGTATCCGCGCCGCCAACCAATTCGCGCTTCTTCCAATCATTCAGCCGTGATCGAGCGGGTATTCAAAGCCTTTCATTATCGCGATTTCCGCCGCATGTGGATCGGCGCATGCACATCCAGCATCGGCACGTGGATGCAGGTGATGGCGCAGGGAATGCTGGTGCTGAGCCTGAGCAACAACTCCGCGTTCCTGCTGGGGCTGGACGCATTTCTGGGCGGCATTCCGATTTTCCTGTTCTCTCTGGTGGGCGGAGTGATCGCGGACCGGATCGACCGGCGCAAGGTGCTGCTGGCTTCGCAGTACGTGCAGATGAGCTGCGCGGTGCTGCTGACGGTGCTGATCTGGTTCGGGGTGGTGCGGGTGTGGGAGGTGCTGGCCTGCTCCTTCGTGGCGGGACTGGCGCAGGCGTTCGGAGGTCCGGCGTATCAGGCGCTGATTCCGACTCTGGTGGAGAAGGAGGACATGCCGAACGCGATCGCGCTGCAATCGATTCAGTTCAACGTGGCGCGCGTGATCGGACCGGCGCTGGGCGGGCTGGCGATGACGCATCTGGGCCAGATCTGGTGCTTCGGATTGAACGGGTTGTCGTTTTTGGCGCCGATCATCGCGCTGATCCTGGTGAAGCCGAAATTCCTGCCGCAGCGCTCGAATGACTCGATCCTGGCCAGCATCAAGGAAGGCATCGGGTTCGTGCGCAAACAGGGCGCGATGGAAGCGCTGATGGTGCTGGCATTCACGATGACGTTCCTGGGCATCCCGATGATGACGTTCCTGCCGTTTTATGCCAAGAAGGTGATCCTGAGCCACATGGAGCCGGCGACGGTGCTGACGCTGTTCCTCTCGGCTTCCGGGATAGGGTCGATCGCCGGATCGCTGACGCTGGCGTGGCTGGGGAATATGGGGAACAAGGGGCGGGTGTCGCTGATCATGCTGTGCTGCCTGGGGGTGTGCATCTCCGGGTTCGCGCTGTCGCAATCGATCTGGCTGAGCTGCCTGATGCTGTTTCTGGGAGGGGTGTCGCTCATCAGCGTGTTCTCGCTGGTGAACTCCCTGGTGCAACTGATCACGTCGAACGAGATGCGCGGACGGGTGATGAGCGTCTACAACGTGGCGTTCCGCGGCGGCATGCCGCTGGGAAACCTGTTGGCCGGGCGGCTCGTCGAGATGTATACGGCGCCTCTGGTGCTGGCGGTGAACGGCGTGTTGCTGGTCGGGGTGGCGCTGTACTTCCTGATGGTGCACCGGCGGGTCGCCGCTCTTTGATGTAATAGGAGAGGTTACCCATGGTGGCAATCATACTGGCGGCTTTTGCCGCGGCGTCCGCGCCTTCGCCGCTGGATTCGGCGCGCGACCGGCAGGACCGGGCGGCGCTGGAAAAACTGGCGGGAGACGCGGGCGCGTCCGCGCTCAAGGCATCCAAGGACGCGGGGGCGCAGTATCGCGCGGCGCTGGCGTACTCGTACCTGGCGGAGGTGGCGATCGAACTGCGCGACCGGAAAGCGGGGCGGCTGTTCGCCGAACAGGGGATGCGCTTCGGGGAGAAGGCGGTGGCGATGCAGCCGGACAGCGCGGAGAATTACCGGGTGCTGGGCACGCTGTACGGGCAGGCGGTCACCGACTTGATGAGCGGGTTCAGCTACGGACCGAAGGCTAAGGACGCAATCAACAAGGCGGTCGAGAAGGCGCCGAAATCGTCCATGATGTACGTGGCGCGCGGCGTGGGCAACTACTACCTGCCGGCGCAACTGGGCGGCGGGGCGAAGGCGGCGATTCCGGATTTTCAGAAGGCGATCGAACTGGATAGCGGGAACGCCGAGGCGTACCTGTGGCTGGGGATGAGCCTGCGCAAGGAGAACCGGGACGCCGAGGCGCGGCAGGCGTTGACGAAGGCGCTGGCGCTCGACCCCGGCCGCGTCTGGATCCAGCAGCAGTTGGACAAGACACCGGCCAAATGAAGCACCTCGCGACCGCTTCGGTGTGCCTGGCGTTCGCGCTGCTGAGTTTTTTTCAATTTCCGGGGCACACGTGGCTCGAGCAGGACACCCAGATCTACGCGCCGATTCTGGAGCACCTGCGCGATCCGGCGGTGCTGCGGAACGAGATTCTGGTGGCCGAACCGCACGTCGCCTACACGCTCTACGATGAGACCGCGCTGGCGCTCGGGCGCGTGACCGGGCTGGGGTTCGAGCCGGTGCTGGAAATGCAGCAGGTGGCGACGCGGGCGCTGGGATTCTGGGGGCTGATGCTGCTGGCCGAAGCGCTCGGGCTGGGGTATGGGGCGAGCATCACGGCGGCGGCGATCTGCACGCTGGGCGCGGTGGTGGCGGGTCCCACGATTCTGACGGTGGAGTACGAACCTTCGCCGCGCGCGTTCGCGCTGCCGCTGGTGGTGCTGGCGATGGGGCTGGCGTCGCGCGGCTGTTATCGCGGGGCTGGTTTCGCGGGAGCGGCGGCGGTGCTGTATCATCCGCCGACGGCGCTGCCTTTTTGGGGGATGTGGGGGCTGCTGGCGCTGTGGCCGGACAAGAGCCGGCGGGAGCGGCTGGCGGCGTTCGCACCGCTGGCGGTGGCCGCCGCCATCCTGGGCGCCGCGGCGCGCTCGCAGCCGCAGAACCAGACGTTCATCACACACCTGTCTCCGCTGATCGAGATGCTGCAGCGGCTGCGCGCGTCGTACGTCTACATCTCGACGTGGCCGTGGCAGGCGATCGCGCACTATGTGATTCTGTGCGCGATCCTGATGGCGGCGATGAGCCGGCTGCGCGGGCCGATCGCGATCGAGGCGCGGGCGTTTCTGCTGGGGCTGCCGGCGGCCGGGTTGTTGACGATGCCGGTCTCCTGGCTGCTGCTCGAACACTGGAAGTGGGGCGTGATTCCGCAATTGCAGCCGATGCGCACGCTGCTGTTCGTGACGCTGGCGGCGACGCTGGCAGCGGCCGCCGCGGGGTTGCAGGCGAAACGCAAGACCGAAGCCGCGATATGGCTGGCGCTGGCGTTTCTGCCGCCGCTCCAACCCTTGATCACCGGACCTTTCGCATGGGGGCGCATCGGGCTGGCGCTCGTGCTGGGGACAGCCGCCGCTTTCGCGGGGCGCTGGGCGCCGGCGGTCGCGGTGGCGGCGTACTTCGCGATACCGGCGCTCGGCGGCGTGGTGAATTACCCGAAGATCCAGACGCCGGAACTGGCGGAGTTGAGCGCGTGGGCGCGGGCGAACACGCCGCGGGACGCGGTGTTCCTGTTTCCCGATACGCCGCGCGGGCTCGACCCGGGCGTGTTCCGCACGGAGGCGCTGCGGGCGGTCTACGTGGATTGGAAAGGCGGCGGGCAAGTCAATTACCTGCTGGATTTCGGGGAGCAATGGTGGTTCCGCTGGCAGCAGACGCTGGCGCGCAGGTTCACGCCGGCCGATCTGCCGCGCTACGAAGGGCTGGGCATCCGCTACGTGGTGCTGCGGCGGGAGCACCGGCTGGCGGGTGCGGCGGTCTGGGAAAACGCGCGCTACGCGGTGTACGGGCTGGCTCCGCCGTCACAGCGCTGAGCGGGTCTTCAGACCGGGACGCCGACGCGCCAGAGGAGGTAGCCGATGGCCTGCTTGACGTCGTTCCAGTAGTCGCGCAGGTCGCCGCCGCCGTTCTCCTTGCGGGGCGAGCCGTAGGCCAGGATGCCGCGCGCCTGGAGCATCCGCTTGACGCGATAGATGTGGTAACCGTCGCTGACGACGATGGCCGAGCGCAGTCCCATGCGCTGCATGATCTCGACCGCGGTGATGGTGGACTGCACGGTGCTTTCGCCTTCGTCTTCCACGATGATGGCTTCGGGCGGAACGCCATGGCCGGCCAGGTAGGCGCGCCCCACGGTGCCCTCGGTGTAGACGGTCTCGCCGCCGGCGCCACCGGTGGTCATGATACGCGGGGCGAAGCCGCGGGCGTACAATTCGAGCGCGTGATCGAGCCGCGCCTTGAGCACGGGTGACGGGCGGCCGCGGTACTCGGCGGCGCCAAGCACGAGGATCACGTCCGCGGGACGCGCTTCGTCGCGCTGGCTCTGGCGCTCCACGCGCACGGAGAGCACCGCGATGACTGCCGCCAGACCGAGGATCGCCAGCGCGATCGCGATGCGTACCGCCCGTTTCATGTGTGCGCTATTCTGAACGTGCAGACACCATATTGTAATCAGTATGGCCAGAGCAGAAACCATCACCAGCGCCGCCAACCCGCTGATCAAGGACGTGCGCCGCGCGGTTTCACGCGGCACCCTCACGGCGGAGGGACTGTGCGTCGCGGAAACGTTCCACCTGCTCGAAGAAGCGCTGCGCAGCGATTGCGAGGTGCGGACGGTGCTGGCGGCGGAGAGCGTGCGCGGCGCCGCCGAGAAACACGTGCGGGGACTGCCGGGCGTGCACGTCGCGGTGCTGCCCGATCCCTTGTTTCAGCAGATTTCGGCGACCGAGACGGCGCAGGGCGTGATGGCGCTGGTCAAACCGCCGGAGTGGAAGATCGAGCAGGTGTTCCGCGGCTGTCCGCTGGTGGTGGTGCTGGACGGGTTGCAGGACCCGGGGAACGCGGGCACGATCGCGCGGGCGGCGGAGGCGTTCGGAGCAAGCGGCATGTTGTTTCTGAAGGGGTCGGTCAGCGCGTGGAACCCCAAGGTGATCCGCGCCTCGGCGGGCTCGCTGTTCCGCGTGCCGTTTCTGCACGGCGTGGACGTGGAACTGGCGCGGGCGGCGCTCAAGCAGAACCGCGTCGAGTGGTTCGCGGGCGTGCCGGCCAATTCGCGCGGCGACGTGATGCCGCTAGCCCAGGCCGATCTGACGCGAAGGTGCGCGCTGGTGATCGGCAGCGAGGCGCACGGGGTGAGCGAGAAACTGCGGGGCGCGGCTACGGACGTCTCGATCCCCACGACCGGCGTGGAATCGTTGAACGCGGCGGTGGCGGCGGGCATTCTGCTGTATGAAGCGCGGCGCCAGAGGATGCGGAGCGAGTGAGCCTCTTCGATTCCACTCCGCCCGAAGAGCCGGCGCACCCGCACGAAGCCACGGACAGCAAGCGTCCGCTGGCGGAGAGGATGCGCCCGCGCACGCTCGAGGAGTATATCGGGCAGGAGCACATTCTCGGTCCCGGCAAGCCGCTGCGCAGGCAGATCGAGCGCGATGAAGTGGCGTCGATCATCCTCTGGGGGCCGCCGGGCGTGGGGAAGACCACGCTGGCGCGGCTGATCGCGGGGGTGACGCGCTGCGAGTTCATCCCGTTCAGCGCGGTGCTGAGCGGCATCAAGGAGATCAAGCAGGTGATGGCCGATGCGGAGCGCCTGCGCCGCCTGGGACGCCGCACGATCCTGTTTGTCGACGAGATTCACCGCTTCAACAAGGCACAGCAGGACGCGTTCCTGCCGTACGTGGAGCGCGGAGACATTATCCTGATCGGCGCCACGACGGAGAATCCATCGTTCGAGGTGATCTCCGCGCTGCTATCCCGCTCGCGGGTGTACGCGCTGCGCCCGCTGACCGTACCCGAGACGGTCACGCTGCTGGAGCGCGCGCTGCCGGTGATCGGGCTGCAGGCGCCGGCGGAGTTGCTGGAGCAGATCGCGATCTACGTGAACGGCGACGGGCGGCAGGCGTACAACACGCTCGAAGCCGCGGCGGCGGCGGCGTCCTCCGGCACGCTGACCGGGGAGGCGGTGCAGGACACGATTCAGCGCAAGGTGCTGCTCTACGACAAGGGCGGCGAGGAACATTTCAACCTGATCAGCGCGCTGCACAAGAGCGTGCGGTCGAGCGACGCCGATGCCGCGCTGTACTGGCTGGCGCGCATGTTGGAAGCGGGCGAGGACCGCATGTACATCGCACGGCGGCTGGTGCGGATGGCGATCGAAGACATCTCGCTGGCCGATCCGCGGGCGCTCGAACAGACGATCGCGGCGATGCAGGCGGTCCACTTTCTGGGGATTCCGGAAGGCGATCTGGCGCTGGCGCAGGCGGCCATTTACCTGAGCGTCGCGCCGAAATCGGACGCGGCGTACCAGGCGCTGGGAGCGGTGATGGGGGATGTGGAGAAGACCGTCGCCGAGCCGGTGCCGATGCAGTTGCGCAACGCTCCGACCCGCGCCATGAAGGAGTGGGGGTACAGCGAGGGCTACCGGCACGCGCACCAGTTCGAGGGGGCGATCACCGGTATGGAATGCCTGCCGGAATCGCTCGCGGGCAAGCGCTGGTATTATCCGAGCGAGCGCGGGGTGGAGAAGCGGATCAAGGAGCGGCTGGAGGAGATCCGGCGGCTGCGGGGCAAGCCTCAGGAGTAGGGCGCGGCTCAATCGCCGGAAGGGAGATCGGGGCCGACTCCCAGGCGGCGGCCGAGTTTGACCCAGCGCGAACCGGCGGCCATCTGGAGTTGGCGGGCGAGGCGGTCCGCGCGTTCCCGCTGAACGGCGGCTTCGGCATCGGCGCCGCGCAGCGCATCGGTGAATTCGGCGATGGCGCGGCTCTCCATGGCGAAGCGCTCCTTGCGGGCGATCAGCGGCTGCGAAACATCGTGATCGAAGTAGACGCCGATTTCGGGGAGGTTCTCCGTGAGGAAGCCGACTTCGCGGAATCCCGCCGCCGCGAGTTTTTCACGGAGGGCGGTAGCGCCGAATTCGCGCATCTCCAGGGTGGCGCCGCTGCCGCCGTGAAAGATGAGGTCGCCGCGGATTTCGAGCGTCCCATCGGCGCGCCGGTTGATGAGCACCTGGGTATCGCCCAACGGGACCACGCGGTACTCGTGGAGGAGCGGGAAGTGCTCGCGCATCCGGTCCGAGGGCGCGCAGAAGATGGTGACCCCGAGGAAGCCGCGCGGCGTGAGCATACGGCAAAGCTGCCGGAGCGTGGCTTCGACGGGTGGACCGACGTGTTCCAGCACGTCCGCCGAGAGGATGAAATCGTAACGTCCCCAGAGGGATTCGTCGTGGCGCGAGGAGTCGAAACGCGGCTCGCGGTCGTAGAAGGTGTTGGTGTAATCGAACTTCTCGGCGAGCAGCGCGGCGCAGCATTCCTTGTCCGACATGCCGAGCCCGCGGATCGATTTCATGCGCGGGAAGCGGTGGAGCGGCAGGCTGCGGCCGAACAGTTCGATGCTGAGCAGGTGGATGAGGGCGCGCAGCCGCACGTTGGAGCCGCAGGGACAGGTGGCGGGCTCGGTGGCGAAGTGCTCCACCTCAAGCGACCGTCCGCACAGATTGCAGGTAAACTCGACCACGGGTGTTCGCCTCGATTGTACCGTTGCCGCGCGACAGAGAAGTGGGGCGGCACGTAACCCAATCAGAGCCGCGACCGTAAGGGAGCGCTACCGCCCAGCCGGAATCACGATTCGTCAGATTCGAATGCGCTCATGGCAACAATTCCAGCGCTCCCTTACGGTCGCGGCTCTGCCCGAAGTACTCCTGCGCCAGAATCTGCTCGATTGGCCGGCAGCGCAGAGTGGCGCGGGTCATGGTTAGAATAAAAAGAATGCCCCAAAACACTGAAGCGTTCTACCGGATATCGAAACTGCCGCCCTACGTGTTCGCCGTGATCAACGAGATGCGGGCGCGGGCACGCGCAGAACAGATCGACGTGATCGATCTGGGAATGGGCAATCCGGACGGCGCTTCGCCGCGCGCGGTGGTGAGCAAGCTGATCGAGGCGGCCAAGCTGCCGCGCAATCACCGCTACTCGATATCGCGCGGGATTCCCAGGCTGCGCGAGGAGATTGCGAAGCGCTACCAGAGGAACTACGGGGTCGAACTGGATCCCGATACGGAAGCCATCGTTACGATGGGCGCCAAAGACGCGCTGGCGCACCTGCTGTTCGCCATCGTGGGTCCGGGCGACGCCGTGGTGTCACCGAACCCGGCATACCCGATCCATCAGTACGGCGTGCTCATGGCGGAAGGTCATGCGTGCATGCTGCCGATGCCGGATGCGGCGACGTTTCTCGGGCGCCTGGAGGACCTGTACCGCACGTCCGACCGCAAACCGAAGGTGCTGCTGATTTCGTTCCCGCACAACCCCACGACGACGTGCGTGGACCTGGATTTCATGAAGGAGATTATCCGGCTGGCGCGGCATCACGGCACGCTGGTGGTGCATGACTTCGCGTACGCGGATCTGGGATTCGACGGCTACAAACCGCCCAGCATCCTGGAAGTGGAAGGCGCCAAGGAAATCGCGGTCGAGATCTTTTCGCTCTCGAAGAGTTACAACATGGCGGGCTGGCGCGTGGGGTTCTGCGTGGGGAACCCGAAGATGATCGCGGCGCTGGCGCGGATCAAGAGCTACCTGGATTACGGCGTCTTCCAGCCGATACAGATCGCCTCCATCATCGCGCTGCGCGAATGCGAGGAAGACACGAAGAAGATCTGCGCCACCTACCAGAAGCGGCGCGACGTGCTGGTGACAGGGCTGCGGCGCGCGGGATGGCCGGTGGAGCCGCCGAAGGGATCGATGTTCCTGTGGGCGCCGGTGCCGGAGCGTTTCCGGGCGGGCGGTTCGCTGGAATTCGCCAAGCTGCTGCTGCAAAAGGCTCAGGTCGCGGTTTCGCCGGGAATCGGGTTCGGTCCTTTGGGCGAGGGCTTCGTGCGCTTCGCGTTCATCGAGAACGAACACCGGCTGCGGCAGGCAACGCGCTCGATCGGGCACTTCCTGAAGTCGTAGACGGGTTTCGGAAGGGTTCCGGCCGCGCCGCTGTTATCATGAAAAAATATGCAGGAAGTTAAAGTCGGCATTGTCGGACTGGGCAACGTCGGGTCCAGCACGCTTGCCATTCTGGCCGAGAACGGGGAGCAGATCGAGCGCAAACTCGGCTACAAACTCAAGGTCGTCGCGGTGTGCAGCCGCTCGGTGCACACCAAGAACATCCCGGCGGCGCTGGGCGAAGTGACAAAGACCGCGGACTGGCGCGAAGTGGTCGCGCACCCCGAGGTGCAGATTGTCGCCGAGCTGGTGGGCGGCACGAGCGTGGCGCGGGAGATCGTGGATGCGGCGATCGCCAACCGCAAGAGCGTGGTGACGGCCAACAAGGAACTGATGGCGGCGAGCGGTCCGGAGATCTGGGACCGCGCGATTCAGGCCGGGATCAACGTGGCGATGGAGGCCAGCGTGTGCGGCGGCATCCCGATTCACGCGGTGCTGCGGGAAGGCATCTCCGGCGACCGCATTCAGGCGCTGTACGGGATCCTCAACGGCACGTGCAACTACATTCTGACGGAGATCGAGAAGCGGGGCGCGCCGATGGCGGCGATGATCGAGGAGGCGCAGCGGCTGGGGTACGCCGAAGCCGACCCGAGCGCGGACGTCGACGGCTACGACGCGCGCAGCAAGCTGGTGCTGCTGGCGGCGCTCGCCTTCGGCGAAAAGATTACGCCCTCGGATATTTTCATGGAAGGCATCCGGCGCATCACGCCGCTGGATTTCCAGTACGCGGGACAGTTGAAGCACACGATCCGGCTGATCTGCGGCGGACGTAAGACGGCGGACGGGCTGATTCTCTTCGTGCGTCCGGCGCTGATTCCCACCTCGACGATTCTGGCGGGCGTGCAGGGTCCCTACAACGCGGTCTGGGTGAAGGGCATGTTCGGCGAGGACACGTTCTACTACGGGTGGGGCGCGGGGCATCCGACGGGCGTCGCCGTGGTGAGCGACCTGATGCGGGTAGCGCGCGAGATTCGCGGCGGGAGTCCGGAGCGGGTATCCCCGTTCGCCCACGAGCGGCTGGGCGAGAACAAGCCGGTGAGCGTCACGCTGCAGCGGCGCGCGTACTACCTGCGGTTCCGGGTGAACGACCGCGCGGGCATCATCGCGCGGCTGGCCGGCATCCTGGCCAGCAAGAATATCGGGCTCGAAGCGGTCTTGCAGGAGCCGTGCGACACCAAACACGACCTGCCTTTCGTCATCACCACGGAGGAGACCAGCGAGCACTCGATTCGCGAGGCGCTGGCGGAGATGGCGCAACTCGACTTTATGACCGAGGCGCCGCTGGCGCTTCCGATGGAGACGGCGTTATGAAGAAGTGCGAGCGGCTGCTATTGCTGCTGGCGTTCGCGGGCGCGGCTTGCGCCCAGGTGGCATCCCAGGCCAACTCCGGTTACAAGACCGAAGAGCAGCGCGCGAACATGGCGAAGATGCTCGGCAACCCGGAGCGCGACCAGGAGGAGAAGCCCGGCGACCTCCTGCGCACCGCCGGGGTGCGTCCGGGGATGACGGTGGCGGACGTGGGCACCGGCATCGGGTACATGCTGCCGTTCCTGAGCCGGCGGGTGGGGCCCGAGGGCAAGGTGATCGCGGAGGACATCTTCGACGATTTTCTGGCGGGCGCGAAGCAGCGGGTGGAGAATCAGCATCTGGAGAACGTGAGCTTCGTCAAGGGCACGGACCACGATCCGCACCTGCCGGAGAATGGTGTGGACCTGGCGCTCGCGCTGGACGTGTATCATCACTTCGACTACCCGGCGGACATGCTGGCGGCGATTTACAAGTCGCTGAAGGCGGACGGGCGGCTGGTGATCGTCGAATACTACAAGCGGCCGGACGCGATGCCGGGCGGGCGAGCGGTGCAGCACATCCGGCTGGATCTGCCGGACGTGATCAAAGAGATCGAAGCGAACCGGTTCCACCTGATCGCCGAGAAGGAACACATCCCGAACAGCCAGTACATCCTGGTGTTCATTAAGCAGCAGGTAACACAATGAAGAGGCTTCTGACGATCACGCTGGGCGCCGCCATGGCCATCACAGGCGCGCGCGCGCAGGGCGGCGAACCGGGAATCACACGGCAGCAGGCCGACCAGATTCTGGAGGAGTTGCGGCAGATCCGGCAGTTGCTGGAAAAGCAGCAGGCGCGCCCCGCCGCTCCCGCGGAGGACGGTCCCACGCGCGCCAAGCTGGCAGACCTGGCCGGGGTACACATGCTCGGCAGCGTGGACGCGCCGCTGACGATCGTCGAATTCACGGATTATCAGTGTCCTTTCTGCCAGCGTTTCCACGTCGCATCGTTTCCGGAGATCAAGAAGAACTACATCGACACCGGGAAGGCGCGGTTCTTCAGCAAGGACCTGCCGCTCGATTTCCACTCCAACGCGATGCGCGCGGCGCAGGCTGCGCGGTGCGCGGGCGACCAGAATAAGTTTTGGGAGTTGCGCGACGTGATGGGTAAGAACCCGGACAAGCTCGACATCGATCACATCGTGGGGTTCGCGGGCGAATTGCATCTGGATTCCAAGGCCCTGCGCGACTGCGTGGAAACCGGCAAGTACAAGGAGAAGGTGCAGAGCGACGTGCTCGAAGCCATGAAGGTGGGGGCGACCGGGACCCCGACGTTCGTGCTCGGCAAGAGCATTCCGGACGGCGTGGACGGCGAACTGATCATGGGCGCGATGCCCTACCAGGTATTCGACGAGAAGTTGAAGGCGCTGGCGAAGTAGGGGCGCGGCGGCGGACGCCTCAGCGCGCCGCCAGGTCTTCGAGAAAGATGCGCCGCGCTTCGCGGTATTCCTCGGGGAGCATGGGACCGAGTTTAGCGGACTGTTCCGCGTCTTCGCGTTCCTGCGCGAAGATGGCGTTCACCGATTGCCAGGCCATGAGGCAGGCCTCGACGGCATCGGAGGCGTAGGTCTCCGCGGCGTCGAGCAACGCGTTGGCGCGCGCCAGAATCTCCTCGGCGGCGCGCACACGTTGGCCCGCGTCCGCCGCCATCTCCGCGCGCCGCGAGAGTTGCAAATGGGGACCGAAGGCGCGGGCGAGCGTGCTCCAGCGGTCGAGCACGATGAGCGCGCCGTAGCGGTGCTGGTCCAGCGCCATTTCGTAGGCGAAGGCCCGGCCTTTAAACTGGCCTTCG
>JBBIQR010000066.1:0-10499 GCA_037442245.1 Candidatus Solibacter sp.
CGACAACCTGAACGATCTGGACGTGTGGTCGCAGAAACTGCTGGCGCGGATGCGGACGATCCCCGGGATCCGCGACGCCAACACCGACCAGCAGAACAAGGGTCTGGAAGCGCGGGTGGTGGTGGACCGCGATTCGGCGTCGCGGCTGGGGCTATCGGCGCAGGACATCGACCAGGCTTTGTACGACTCGTTCGGGCAACGCCAGGTGTCGACGATGTACACGCCGCTGAACCAGTATTTCGTGGTCATGGAGGTGGATCCGCGCTACCAGTCCGATCCGGGGTCGCTGCGCGGCATCTACCTGTACGATTCGGGCGGAAGCGAGGTGCCGCTGTCTTCGTTCGCCCGGCTGGAAACGGATCCGGCGACGCTGGCGGTGAATCACCAGGGGCTGTTTCCGTCGGTCACGCTGTCTTTCAATCTGGCGCCGGGGGTGGCGTTGGGCGATGCGGTGGCGGAGATTCGAGCGGCGGGGCGGGACATCGGGATGCCGGCCAGCGTGCAGGGGGCGTTCATGGGCACGGCGCAGGCGTTCCAATCGTCGCTGGCTTCGGAGCCGCTGCTGGTGCTGGCGGCTTTGATCACGGTGTACATCGTGCTGGGGATGTTGTACGAGAGCTTTGTGCACCCGTTGACGATCCTCTCGACGCTGCCATCGGCCGGAGTGGGGGCGCTGCTGGCGCTACTGTTCACGCACGAGGAACTGAGCGTGATCGCGCTGATCGGGATCATTCTGCTGATCGGTATCGTGAAGAAGAACGCGATCATGATGATCGATTTCGCGCTGGAGGCGGAGCGCACGGAAGGCAAGAATTCGCGCGACGCGATTTATGAAGCCTGCCTGCTGCGCTTCCGCCCGATCATCATGACGACGATGGCGGCGATGCTGGGCGGGGTGCCTCTGGCGGTCGGGGGCGGGACCGGCAGCGAGTTGCGGCGTCCGCTGGGGATCACGATCGTGGGCGGGTTGCTGGTGAGCCAGATGCTGACGCTCTATACGACGCCGGTGATCTACCTGTACCTGGACCGGTTGCGGCTGCGGGCGAGCCGGCTTTGGCGGCGTCTGCGGGCGCGTCCGGCGGAAGCTTAGTCCGGGACCCCGTTCGCGGGTCCTCGTCTCCACACCACTTTACGTTGGGTTACACCTGTGCCAGGTGCTACTCCGGCTATGCGGGTTGACGGCTTGCCCCGCCCGGCTGCCACGGGCCTGGAGTGGCGTGCCGGAAGAGGCGGGCGGGGGAGGGAGCCGGGGGGTTGTGTTGGCCCAATAAGAAAATTTTGTTACACCCCCACGAGGTTTTGGGTGTATCCTAGCACCCATCTCGGGTTCGAAAACGGACCTGCCTACTTAACGGATTTGCTTCACCCCAATTATGGGAGGGATACAAAATGAAGGGAAACGCCACACTCGCCATCCTGGCGAAGAGGAAGTCCTTTGCCGCGATGGTGACGTGTCTCGGTATTCTGCTCCTGCTAGGCTCGTCGCCGGCGTGGTCGCAGGCGATCACCGGCACCGTCTCGGGACTGGTGACGGATCAGCAGAACGCCGCAATCGCCGGTGCGGAGGTGAAGATCACCGACGCGGCAACCGGCAAGACACTTTCCACCGTGACCAACGAAACCGGACGGTACATTTTCCTGAACGTATCGCCGGGCAGCTATAGCATCACGGTCACGAAACCTGGATTTTCGACGCACCGGTTCCCGGACCAGGCAGTGCAGGTGGGACAGGTGCTCACGATCAACGCGGTAATGGAGGTCGGGCAGACGAGCACGACGATCGAGGTTTCGGCGGCGGTGGGCGCGCAGCTGCAGACGAGCAACGCGACCGTCGGCTCGACCTTGTCCGGCCCGTCGCTGATCTACCTGCCCAACATGGGCCGGGACGCATCGAGCTTCGCGGTTTTCCAGCCGGGCGTGTCGCCGGAAGGCAGCGTGGCGGGCGCGATGTACGACCAGAACACGTTCCTGCTGGATGGAGGCAACAACTCCAACGACATGGACGGCAGCATGCGCGATTACACGGGCAGTTTTGCGACGAACAATACGCCGTCCGGCGTGCTGCCGACGCCGGTGGAGAGCATCGAGGAATTCAAGGTCAGCACCAGCGGCCAGACCGCCGATTTCAACGGCGCCTCCGGCGCCCAGGTGCAGATGGCGACCAAGCGGGGCACCAACACGTTCCACGGCTCGGGGTATGAATACTACTTCGCGCGCAACATCGGCGCCGCCAATACGTGGGACGCGAACCACACTCCGGCGAAGGGCCTGCCGTACACGCCGCTGCCGGTGGCCCACACCAACCGGTTCGGCGCATCGCTGGGCGGCGAGTTAATTCCGAAGAAGGTCCTGGGGGGCAAGACGTACTTTTTCGTCAACTACGAAGGCTTCCGGAACCCGCAATCGGCGGTGTACGAACGGCAGGTGCCGACGTCACTGCTGCGCGCCGGGGTCATTCAGATCAACCAGGCCGGGACCTGGACACCGTACAACCTGAATCCATTTCCGGTGACGGTGAACGGCACCACGTATCAGCCGGCCACGTGTCCGGCGGGGAGCTGCGATCCGCGGGGCATCGGTTTGAACAGCCAGGTTTCGCAGTTGTGGCAGAAGTACATGCCGCTGCCGAACGACCCGTTGGCCGGCGATCACTTCAACACGCAGGGGTACCTTTCGAACATCGGGCTGCCGCAGCACTCGAACAACTATGTGGCGCGCATCGATCACGACTTCAGCGAGAAGTGGCGCTTCATGGCCAGCTACCGGTATTACCGGTTCGTCAAGCTGGGGACGCAGCAGGTGGATATCGGCGGCGCGCTGCCGGGCGATACGCTGGGCACGCCGGCGGCGCGGGCGGTGCGTCCGCAGATTCCGAGTTTCTGGGTGGCGGGCCTGACCACGAACGTGACCCCGACGATCACCAACGATTTCCGCTTCAGCTACCTGCGCGACTTCTGGCAATGGGGCAGCTCTTCGGGACCCGCGCAGCTTCCGGGACTCGGGGGCGCGCTCGAGATCGGTGGTGAGACGGCGGCGGCGCTGATTCCGTACAACGTGAACACGCAGAACGTGCGGCAGCGCTTCTGGGACGGCCAGGACAAGACGCTCAAAGACGACGTGACCATGATCCGGGGCAACCACCTGATCCAGTTCGGCGGCGAGTACGAGCGCAACTTCGATTACCACCTGCGCGACGATAACGGACAGGGCATCGGAAACTGGACCGTATATCAGATCGGCGCCGGCAACATGCCCGGCGTGACGTTCTCCTCGCAGTATCAGCCGGTGGGTCTGCCGACGAACCAGATCAGCAACTACAACCGGCTGTACGCGGAAGTGCTGGGCATCGTGCATCAGCCGCAGACGCTGTACACGCGTGCCGGCAAGGACCTGACGCTCCAGCCGCTGGGGAGCGACATGTTCGACCAGAGCGTCATCCCCTACTACAACCTGTACATCAGCGATAGCTGGCACATCAAGCCGTCGTTGACTTTGACGTATGGCGCAGGGTACGCGGTGGAAATGCCGCCTTACGAGCTGAACGGGAAGCAGGTCTCGCTGACGGACGCGAGCGGCAAGACGGTAATCCTGCAGGACTACCTGAATTCCCGCAAGGACGCCGCGTTGAAGGGGCAGGTGTACAATCCGACGCTGGGATGGGCGACCGTGCTCACCGCCGACGGCGGGCAGAAGTATCCGTACGATCCGTTTTACGGCGGACTCAGCCCGCGTGTCGCCGTAGCGTGGAACCCGCACTTCAACGACGGACTGTTGGGGAAGCTGCTGGGTAACGGGAAGACGGTGGTGCGCGGCGGATACGGGCGGATCTACTCACGGCTGAACGGCGTCGGACTGGTGCTGGTTCCGCTGCTGGGCACGGGTCTGGGGCAGGCGGTGTCGTGTATCGGGGCGAGTTCGAGCGGGCAGTGCCTGGGTAACGGGGCGGTGACGCCGGCGACGGCGTTCCGCATCGGCACGGACGGGATGGCGGCTCCGCTGCCCTCCGTCACGAAGACACTGGCCCAGCCGTACATTCCGGGCTTCAACGGCAATGCGTCGTCGGGCTCGGGCTCGGTGCTGGACCGCAATTTCCGTCCCGCGAGTACGGATAACATCACGGTCAGCATTCAGCGCGAAATTTCGCAGAGGGTGATGGTGGAAGCCGGCTACATCGGACGGCGCATCCAGCATGAATGGCAGCAGGTGAACTTCGACGCCGTGCCTTACATGACCACGCTCAACGGGCAGAGCTTCGCGCAGGCGTTCGCCAACATGTACTTCGCGGTGAACGCGGGCGGCGTGCCCGGTGTGCAGCCGTTCTTCGAATCCGCGCTGGGCGGCGCCAACTCGGCTTTCTGCCAGGGTTTTGGAAGCTGCACGGCGGCGGTGGCCAAGAACGGCACGATGAAGAACCAGATCAGCACCGTCAGCGTGTACGACTTCTGGGCCACGCTGAACCGGAACAACTCCTGGACGCTGGGCCGGACGATGCCGAGTTCTCCGATTAACGGCGGCAGCGGACAGCTATCGGCGGTGTATGCCAACACCAGCAATGGTTTCGGCAACTACAACGCGGCGTACCTGACGTTCACCACGCAGGGCTGGCACGGCATCACGACCCACTCCAACTTCACGTGGGGACGGGCGCTGGGCACGGGCAACCAATCGCAGGCGACCAGCAGCTACACGGTAGTCGATCCCTGGGATCTGCACTCGATGTACGGTCCGCAGTTTTTCGACTACAAGTTCCTCTACAACCTCTCGATTCTGTGGGAGTCACCCTTCTATAAGAGCCAGAAGGGCCTGCTGGGGCACCTGCTCGGCGGCTGGACGGTGGCGCCGATCTTCACGGTACGCAGCGGCGCGCCGCTGTTCACGAATAACCTGAACGGCAACTGCCAGTCCTTCGGCGAAGCCAACTGCGCGACCGGCAACACCAACGACGGCGCGGTGCTGGCGGCTCCTTACACGGGCGGCACTTCGGCGTATTACAACCAGAACGTCACCGGTTCGGTGGGCACCAACGCCAACTACCAGAACGGCGGCGTCGGGACCCAGATGTTCGCCAACCCGACGGCGGTCTACAACGAATTCCGGCCCTGCATTCTTGGCTTCGACACCAATTGCGGCGCCGGGGTGGCGGGCGGACTGCGCGGTTTGTCTATGTGGAACCTGGACGCGACGGCGTCCAAGGATATCGGCATCTGGAAGGAAGGGCGGGTAGGCGCGACCCTGATGTTCCAGATCACCAATGTGCTGAACCATACGCAACTCGGCGACCCGGCCATGGACATCAGCGACCCGGCGAACTTCGGCGTTCTCGGGGGGCAGGCCAATGCACCGCGCCAGATGGAGTTCGGCGTGCGTGTTCACTTCTGATCCGGAGGCTGGCTTTGGATCGGCGGGGGAGGCGGGAGACCGTCTCCCCCCTTTTTATTTGCCCCTTTCGGCCTGCAGGAGAGCGCTTTTACGTTCCGGTCCCCAACGGTAGCCGCCGGATTGGCCATCTCCGCGGATGACGCGGTGGCACGGCACCAGGATGGCCACGCGGTTCGAGGCGCAGGCGCGGGCGACGGCCCGTACCGCGTTGGGGCGGCCGATCGCGGTGGCGACCTGCGTGTAAGTGCGGGTCTCACCGGGAGGGATCGCGCACAGAAACTCCCACACCTTCATCTGAAACGGGGTGCCGGCGAGAGCGAGGGGCAACTCGGCTTCGACGAACGCGGCGATACGGGCGGCCCACTCGCGTAATGGGGCGGTCTCCGGCGCGGGGTGCAGCGCGGCCAAGGGGAACTCGCGGCGCAGATCATCGGGGGTCGAATCGAATTGCAGGTAGCAGATGCCGCGATCGGTGGCGCCGAGGAGCATGGGCCCGAGCGGCGTGGAGAAGGAGGCATAGGAGACCTGGATGCCGCGTCCGCCGGCGCGGTACTGGCCCGGGGTCATGCCAAGGCGGGGACCGGAGCGCTCGTAGACGCGGCTGGAGGAGCCGAAGCCGGCGTCATATACGGCATCGGTGACGCTGGCGGTTTCGCGGAGGCTTTGCTTGAGCCGCTGCAGGCGGAATGCCTCCTGGTAGCGGCGGGGCGACATCCCGGTCTCGGCTTTGAACGTGCGCTGGAAATGGAAGCGGCTCATACCAGCGAGTTTCGCCAAGAGAGCGAGCGGGAGCGGCTCATCGGCGTGGGCCTCGATGTGGGCGCGGATTTCCGTCATGCGGGCGGCGGGGTCATCGAGGGGACGGCAGCGCAGGCACGGGCGCAGTCCGTCGCGCCCGGCTTCGGCGGGCGAGGGGTAGAAGCGGACGTTCTTGCGCAGCGGGGTGCGCGCGCCGCACGAGGGGCGGCAGTAGACGCCGGTGGTTGTGACGCCATAAACGAAGCGGCCGTCGAAGCGCCGGTCCCGCTCGAGCAACGCGCGCCAGTAGGTCTCGTTCATGTGCTCATCTTGCATCCGAAGGGGGGGCCGTTTCTATCCGCGGGTTGCGGTGGAATTCGTTAAAGCGGCCTCAGGCCGGTTGGGTGAGGCTCAAAGTGTTGCCGTCCGGGTCCTTGAACCAGGCGATCTTACTGCCGCCCGGCGAGGTCCAGATGGCGCGCTCGTCCTGGGTCATGCCGGGGTAGCGCTCGAAATTCACGCCCGCGGCGCACAGTTGCGCGATGGTGGCGGCGATGTCCGCGACCTGCCAGCCGAGGACGGTGTAGGGCGGCGGGGTCCACTCGCGTACTACGGTCACGCGGAGGGCCGTGCCGTGGGCATCGAAGACGAGGGCGAAGGGCAGTTGGGCGGCCACGAGACGCAGACCGAGGGTATCCCGGTAGAACGTTTCGGCCCGGGACGGGTCGGTCGTTGCGACAAAGGCGACGAGCGGGTGGGCGCCGAGACCTGGCGATTCCGGCATAGGAGCTATGGTGGCGCAGTCCGGAGTTCGCCGCAAGGGGAAGCGCGAAAGCGCACAGCGGGGCGGCGGAGGGGTGTGATATCCAGGAGAGATGAAACGTACAGCGAGCGCGCAATGGCGCGGCGATCTCAAGTCCGGTAAAGGCGCGATTTCCACGGAGAGCGGCGTCCTTTCCCAAACGCAGTATTCGTTTTCCACGCGCTTTGAGAGCGGCAAGGGCACCAATCCGGAAGAGTTGCTGGCGGCGGCGCACGCGGGCTGCTTCACGATGGCGGTGAGCGCGCAGCTTGCGGTGGCGGGGCTCACGGCCGAATCGCTGGAGACGGCGTGCACGATCACGCTCGAGAAATTGCCCGACGGATTCGCGATCACCGCCAGCCATCTGGAGTTGAAGGCGCGCATCCCCGGCGCCACCGGGGAGCAATTCCATACCGCGGTAGAGAACGCCAAGACGGGGTGCCCGGTCTCCAAGCTGTATCGGGCGGAGATCACGCTTTCCGCGACGCTCGAGTAAGCCGGGTAAGATTGTACAAGGCTCATGTCGCTAGAAATCCAGCAGAAAGAACGCGAGGGCATCGTGGTCCTCGAGATGAAGGGACGGATCACGGTCGGGAATGAAGCAACGGCGCTGCGCGAGAGGCTGGCCGAGCTTTCCGCCGCGGGGAAGAGGAACGTGGTCTTCGATCTTGCCGGCGTGGACTTCATCGATTCGACGGGACTGGGGGCGCTGGTGATCTGCGCGACCAGCGCGCGCAAGAACGGCGGGAATGTAAAGCTTCTGAACCTCAATAAGCGCAACATCGAACTGCTGGTGATGACGCGGCTGGCGACGGCTTTTGAAACCTTCACGGACGAGCAGGAAGCGATCAACAGCTTCTTTCCGGACCGGAAGGTGCGCACCTTCGACATCCTCGACTTCGTGCAGAAGATGAAGCGGGAGGAGTAGCGGCCGATGCTGATCGTGATCGGCGGCGTGGCCGCGGGACTGAGCGCCGCCGCGCGCGCCCGCCGGTTGGATGCGAACCTCGAGATTCTGGTGCTCGAGAAGGGGCCGGTGATTTCTTACGGCGCCTGCGGCCTGCCGTACCTGGTAGAAGGGCGTGTGGGCGCGGCGTCCGATTTGATCGTCTATACACCGGAGTATTTCCGCAAAGAGCGGCGCATCGAGGTGCGAACCAACGCGCGGGTGGCCGGCATCGCGCATCCGCGCCGCGAGGTGGTGCTGGATTCCGGGGAGCGGCTGCGCTACGAGCGGCTTGTGATTGCGACCGGAGCGCGCTGCGAGACGCGTGGAATCGCGGGTTTCGGGGCTCCCCATACGTTCACGCTCCACACGCTGGAGGATGCCGGACGGATGCGCGATTTCCTGCGCGACCGGCGGCCGAAAACGGCGGCGGTGATCGGGGCGGGGTACATCGGGGTGGAAGCGGCGGACGCGCTGCGGCGGCGGGGACTGGCGGTGACCCTTTTCGAAGCGACGGACCACGCGCTGTTGCGGGGAGACGCGGCGTTCACGGAGGCGGTCCGCCGGCAACTGGAGCGGCACCGGGTGGAACTGCGGACCGGGGAGCGTGTGAGCAGCGTGGACAGCCTGGGGTACGACATGGTGGTGGCGGCCGCGGGCTTCCGGCCGAATACGGAGCTGGCCGCGGAAGCCGGTATCGAGATCGGGCGGACGTCGGCGATTCGCACGGACGACCGGATGGAGACGAGCGTCCGCGGGATCTTCGCGGCGGGCGACTGCGCCGAAGTCCAGCACTTGGTGACGCTCCGTCCGGCCTGGATTCCGCTGGGCACGACCGCGAACAAGACGGGACGGGTTGCGGGTGCGAACGCGGCAGGCGGGCGCGAACGGTTTCCGGGGGTGTGCGGGACGTCGATCGTCTCCATTTTCGGCATGGGATTTGCGGCGGCGGGCTTCTCCGCGGGGCAGGCGCGCGCCGAAGGGTTCACTCCGGTGGTGGTCCGGGTGGAGGGCAATACGCGGCCCAGGTATTACGCTCCGGCGAAGACGACGGTGGAACTGGTGGCGGACCGGGAGAGCCGGCGGCTGGTGGGCGGAGCGGTGATCGGCGAGGATGGGGCGGCGGGGCGGATCAACGTGATTGCCGCGGCGTTGCAGGCGCGGATGCGGGTGGAGGACTTCGAACAGCTCGACCTGGCCTACTCGCCGCCGTTCGCGCCGGTGTGGGATCCGCTGCTGATTGCCGCGCAGCAGTTGCTCAAAGAGTTCTGATGGCGGGCGGAAAAAGAAAAGGGCAGGAGAGAGAGGATTCCTGCCCAAGGGGGGGTATGGGTAAGAGGCTTATGATGCCACGAACTAACCTCCACCAGAACTGCCAAAAGATCCCTGGCCTGAGAGCAGAATAGCCCCCCATATACCCCCGGTCAAGCCAAATGAACTAAACTGAATGTTTAGCCATGCTAAAGGGTAGGGGAAGGATGCCGGGCTACGGTGTAAGCGGCCGGGCCGCTTCTGCCTGACGAGGCGGGACGTCTTCATGCTGCTCAGCCAACTCCATGTCTTTCTGGCGGTGTACCACTCCTCGAGCGTGACGCGGGCCGCGGAGGCGGTAGGGCTGACGCCGGGCGCCGTCAGCCAGCAGCTGCGCGCGCTGGCGACGCACCTCGGGTGCGAGCTGTTCGTGCGCTCGGGGCGCCGCATCGTCCCCACCGACGAAGCCCACCGCTTCGCGGCGCACGCGCGGGAGATCCTGCAGCGGGTGCGGACGGCGGAAGCGGAATTCGGCGGGGACTCGACGGCGGATACGCGTCCCCTGCACTTCGCCACCGGCGCGACGGCGCTGATCTACCGGCTCGGCGGTCCTTTGCGAATGCTGCGGAAGCGGTTTCCGGAGAACGAAATTCACGTCACGGTAGCGGCGACCGAGGAAATTGTGGCGGGACTGCTCAGCCGCCGGTTCGACCTGGGGCTGATCTCGATGCCGATTGCCGAGGAGCGGCTCACGGTGTTTCCTCTCTTCGAAGAGGAGTTGCTGGGCTTGCGTCCGGCTCACGGGCGCAAGGGCGCGCCGGGCGGGCGGATCGTGCGGCTGGAGCCAAGAGACCTGACGGACGCGCCGTTCCTGCTGTATCCGCGCCGCAGCAACATGCGGCTGATCATCGACTCCTTTTTCGAAACCATCGGCATCCGCCCGCGGATCACGATGGAAGCGGACGATACGATGGCGATCAAACGGCTTGTGGAATCCGGCTACGGCTACTCGATCCTGCCGGAGTTCGCGCTGCGCGGGCAAGGGCGTTTCATCGAACTGTTCCGGGTGGCCGGACACCGCCTGGTGCGGAGGCAGGCGTTGGCGATGGCGCCCACACAGTATCCGCGGCCGCTGACCGAGACCGTCGCGCGGCTGATTCACGCCGAGCTTGCGAGGGAGTGATGTTCCGATTCCTGTACACTCGAATTATGGGGAGGCCCCGAGGGAAGATGCTGGGACCCGGAGATGCCGCGCCCGATGTGAGCCTGCAGAAGCTCGGGGGCGTGCGGCTCGTCATCGACTGGCACAATCTCGGCTTCACGCTGCTCCGGCTGCGGCTCGGGCGCTGGCATCCGGCGGTGCGCCTTGCGCGGTGGTACGAG
>JBBIQR010000066.1:10509-19910 GCA_037442245.1 Candidatus Solibacter sp.
CCGGGTGGACTGGCTGCCCTACCTGGACCGCCTTCATCCGGGGGCGAAGGTGTGGGCGGTTTCGCAGAACGAAGCGGAGGACACCGCCGATTTCGCGCGGTATTACGGCCTGACGATGCCGATTCTGCTGGATCCCGAAGACGGCTTCCCGGCGAGCAACGCCTTCGGTATTACCAACGTCCCGACGATGTTTCAACTGGATGAAGGGGGACGAATTGAAAAGGTGATCGAGGGTTGGAACCGGACGGAGATGGCGGCTCTGGGGGTTTTGCGGGAGGGTGACGACGTTCCCGCGTGGAAGGCGGGTTGAGGCTCGCGGAACTAGGCTCCCGGCGGGAGCCCGGAGAGGGCAGGTCCCCGGTTCGATCCAAAGGCAGGCCAGGAGGCCTGCCGCACCGGGAGAGGCGATAGAATAGGGGTTCAGCGCATGGCCAACACATTCGAAGAGATCTTTGGAACCGCCGCGGCTCTGGCGAAGGGAATGAGCGTCACGTTCCGGGAGATGATGCAGCCGACGGTGACGGACCTGTACCCGGACGCTCCGCCGAATTTCGAAGAGCGTTTCCGTGGCGTCCACGTTTTGCAGCGCGACGTGAACGGAATGGAAAAGTGCGTCGCCTGCTTCCTGTGCGCGGCGGCGTGTCCCTCCAACTGCATCTACATCGAAGCCGCGGAGAACACCGAGCAGACGCGCATCTCCGGCGGGGAACGCTATGCCAAGGTCTACAACATCGACTACAACCGCTGTATCTTCTGCGGGTATTGTGTCGAAGCCTGCCCGACGGATGCGATCACTCATGGCCACGGCTTCGAAGCCGCCAGCTACAACACTTCGACTCTGGTGAAGCGCAAAGAAGATATGCTGGCCGCGCACTAGGGGCAAGGCAGGAGCAAGGGCCGCCCGCACTATGTTCCGCACCGTCAAGGAACAGATCGACACCATATTCCGCGAGGATCCGGCTGCCAAGAGCGTCCTCGAGATCTTCCTGTGCTATCCGGGATTCCACGCCATCCTGCTGCACCGGCTGGCGCATAAGCTCTACTGCTGGCGCGTGCCGGTGGCGCCGCGATTCCTGTCGCAGATCAGCCGCTTCTTCACGCAGATCGAGATTCATCCGGGCGCGACGATCGGACGGCGTTTTTTTATCGACCACGGTTCGGGCGTGGTGATCGGCGAGACGGCCGAGATCGGCGACGATTGCCTGATTTACCAGGGAGTGACGCTGGGGGGAACGGGCGCGGAGCGGGGCAAGCGGCATCCGACGCTGGGCAACAACGTGGTGGTCGGGACGGGCGCCAAAGTGCTCGGGAATATCAAAATCGGGGACCACGTGAAGATCGGCGCCGGCAGCGTGGTGGTGAAGCCGGTGCCCGATTATTCCACCGTGGTGGGCATTCCCGGTCGCGTGGTGCGGGTGCGGACGGAGGAAGGCGTGTTGGAACACGGGCGGTTGCCGGACCCCGAGGGACAGGCCATCGACGATCTGGCGCGGCGGGTGGCGGAACTCGAAGAGACGCTGCGGCGCATGATCGAGGACCACGAAACGCAGCACCACCGGTAACGCCGCGGTCCTCCGCGATAAACTGGTAGCCGTGGACGTCGCGCGTCAGGCGCAGATGCGCCTTCTGGTCGACCAACTCGCGCAACTGGAAGAGCGTCTCCGCGAAGGCGGCGGCGCGGCGCGCATCGAACGGCAGCACAAAGCGGGGAAACTGACCGCGCGGGAGCGCATCGCGGCGCTGCTCGACGCGGGGACGCGGCTGCTCGAAGTCGGACTGCTGGTGGCTTATGACCGGTACGAGGGGCAGGCGCCCGCGGCCGGAGTGGTCACGGGCCTGGGCCGCATCGAAGGGCGCCCGGCGGTGGTGGTGGCCAATGACGCCACGGTGAAGGCCGGCGCGTGGTGGCCGGAGACGATCACCAAGATTCTGCGCGCGCAGGAGATCGCGATGCGCAACCGGCTGCCCATCGTATACCTGGTGGATTCGGCGGGGGTGAACCTGCCGTATCAGGACGGCATTTTCCCCGGACAGTACGGCGCGGGGCGGATCTTCCACTACAACTCGATCATGCGGCGCCGCCTGCGCATCCCGCAGATTGCCGCCGTGATGGGGCCGTGCATCGCGGGCGGAGCGTATCTGCCGGCGCTGAGCGACGTGATCCTGATGGTAGAGGGAAGCAGCTTCATGGGACTGGGCGGGCCCAACCTGGTGAAGGGAGCGACCGGGCAGGTGATCGATTCCGAACCGCTCGGCGGCGCGTACCTGCACACGGCGATCAGCGGGGTGGCGCACTATCGGGCGAAAGACGACGCCGCGTGTCTGGCGCAGATCCGGGAACGATTCCGCGCGCTGCCGGCTCCGGCCGCCGCGCCGGAGGGCGCCACGGCGCCGGCGCGCAATCCGGCCGAGCTGTATGGCGCGCTGCCGGCGGACCACCGCCTGCCGTACGAGATCGAAGACGTGGTCTTCCGCATCTTCGATGCGGCCGATTACCGCGAGTTCCAGCCGGACTTCGCACCGGAGATGTTGTGCGCCAACGCGCGCCTCTGCGGGCGTCCGGTGGCGCTCATCGCCAACCGGCGCGGCTTCCTCAAGCAGGATGGACGCCCGCGGATCGGCGGCATCGTGTACACCGATTCGGCGCGCAAGGTGGCGTACTTCGTCGAGAACGCGGAGCGCGAAGGCACGCCGCTGGTTTACCTGCAGGACGTATCGGGGTTCATGGTCGGGCCGGACGCGGAGCGCGAAGGCATCATCCGCGCCGGGGCGGAGATGGTGGAGACGATGTCCTGCGCCACGGTGCCCAAGATCGTGGTGACGCTGAACCACGCAAGCGGCGCGGGTTATTACGCGATGGCGGGACAGGGCTTCGATCCGGCGTTCACGTTCAGTTGGCCGACCGCGCGGATCGGGGTGATGGAGGGGGATTCCGCCGTGGTGGCGCTGTATTCGGCGGAGTTGTCCAAGCACAAGGGCGGGCCGCTGCCGGAGGAATTGCGGGAAGCGGTCGAGCGGACGCGCGCCGATTACGAGCGCTGGCTGGATGCGCGGTACGCCGCGGCGCGCGGCCACTGTGACGCGGTGATCGATCCGATGGAGACGCGCGCGGTCCTCGATTTCGCGCTGGCGGCGTCGCGGCAAAGCAGAAGCGGGCTGCCGGCTTTTATGGGTGATCCTTCATGATTCGCATCGCGAACGGTCAAGGGTTCTGGGGCGACTGGCTGGAAGCTCCGGTCCGCCTCATCGAAGAAGGTCCGATCGATTATCTGGCGCTCGACTACCTGGCCGAGGTCACGATGTCGATCCTGCAGAAGCAGAAGCAGGCCGATCCGAATCTGGGTTACGCGCGCGATTTCCCGCCGCTGATCGGGCGGATCGCGCGCCGGATGCGCGAGCGCGGCGTGACCGTGATCGCCAACGCGGGCGGCGTGAATCCGGTGGCCTGCGCGCGCGAGGTGGCGCGGCTGGCGCCGGGGATCAAAGTGGCGGTGGTGCTGGGCGACGACGTGTCCGGGCGCATCGGCGAGTTCCTGGACAAGGGCTACGAGATGCGGGATATGGATACGGGAGAGCCGCTCGCGGGCATCCGCGAACGCATCCTGAGCGCCAACGCGTATATCGGCGCTTTCGCCATGGCGGAAGCGCTCTCTACCGGGGCCAACGTGGTCGTGGCCGGACGCTGCACCGACACCGCGCTCACGCTGGCGCCGATGATTCACCGGTTCGGTTGGACGCCGGACGACTACGACCGGCTCGCCGCGGGCACCATCGCCGGGCACATCATCGAATGCGGCGCGCAGTGCACCGGGGGCAACTGCCAGGTGGAGTGGCAGTCCATCCCGGACATGGCGAATATCGGCTATCCGATTGTGGAAGCCGAGCCGGACGGCGGCTTCGTGGTGACGAAGCACGCGTCGGCCGGAGGGCGGGTTTCGGCCGATTCCGTCAAGGAGCAATTGCTCTACGAACTCGGCGACCCGAAGCGGTATATCACGCCCGATTGCATCGCCGATTTCACTTCGATCCGGCTGAGTGAGGCGGGGCCGGATCGCGTGCGGGTCGGCGGCATCAAAGGCGGGGAACGCCCGCCATCGCTGAAGCTTTCGATTGCGTATGCGAACGGGTGGAAGGCGATCGGGACCCTGGTGTATAGCTGGCCGCAGGCTCTGGAGAAGGCTCGCGCGGCGGATGCAATCGTGCGCGCGCGGCTGGAACGCCTCGGGCTGCACTTCGAGGAGGTCTACACCGAATATTTCGGCGTGAATGCCTGCCACGGTTCGGCCGCGCCCGCGAATCCGGATGCGCCGGAGGTGCAGGTGCGGATCGGCGTGCGGGGGCAGGACAAGAAGGCGGTGGACCGGTTCACCAGGGAACTCATCCCGCTGGTGCTGAATGGACCGCCGGGGGCCACGGGGTTTGGCGAGGGCAAGCCGGCGGTGCGCGAGATCGTCGCGTACTGGAGCGCGCTGATTCCGCGTGAGGAGATCGTCACGCGGGTGGAAGTCGTATGCTAGAGTGCCGGTCCAGCGAGGAAGAAGGGATCGCGGCCGCCAGTCGCCATGATCTCGCCACCTGACTTGAGAATTGCCGAGGGCGCGGGTGCGGGCGGCAACACGGGGACGACGGTGAATCCCCCGCGTAAGCTGGTTGCGGCGGCCGGAATCGTTTCGCTTTTGGTGATCGTGGCTGTGATGATTGCCGCTGGCGGATATATCGATTATCCGGCCAGCGACACGACCAGCTACGTCGATCTCGCCACACATCTCCGTGCGGGAAATCTGCGCGCGTTGACAAACGCCTACTGGAGCCCGTTGTATCCGATCCTGCTCAGCCTGACACTGCCGGCGCGGGCGTCGATCGAATCGATCCGGAACGCGCTGATCACCGTGCAGGTTGTCATCCACGGTGTCTACCTGGCGTCGCTTCTTTACTTCGCGGGCAGCCTCTACCGGCTGCGCGGCCGCCGGGGCAGGCTGGCCGCGGCGGCCTACTGTGTGACGCTACTGATGGGGCTCGCGCTATATCTGAAGTTTGCCGTCTGCTACACTCCCGACGGGCTGGTAGCAGCCACGGTAACGAGCGCGCTAGGCATCGTGCTGAGGTTGCAGGGTATCGGGAACGGTCGTTTCGCGACGCCGCTTGGGGTTGTGCTCGGAATCGCCTATTGGGCGAAAGCGATCATGTTTCCGGCTTCGCTGATCCTGATTGCGTTGCTCGTAGCCTCGCGCTTATGGGCGCGGCAACCCTTACGGCCGGCGTTGACGGCGGTGTTCGTGTTTCTGCTTACCGCAGCGCCGGCCGCAGTCCTGGCAAGCATCGGCGCGCAGAGGGTTACATTCGGCGAAACCGGCAGGCTGAACTTCGCGTGGTTCGTCAATGGATACCAACTCCATCGCGGCTGGGTAGGACACGAGCCGGGCAGCGGCGTTCCCGTGCATGCGCCGCGAGTTTTGATTGGGCAGCCGTTGTTGCTGGAGTTCTCCGACCCGGATGGCGGCGTCTTTCCGCTCTGGTACGACCCCGCACTGTGGCACCGGGGAGTTCGGACGCAGTTTCGGCCGGTGGAAATTGCGAGCGCGGTCAAGAAGAACCTGCTTCAATCCGGGATCTTCGTCCTGTGCCTCGGATTGGCACTGCCAGGGCTGGTGCTGCTTTTTCGAGGACGTGGTGAGTGCGTGGTCAATGCGGGTTTGGGGGTATGCGCGGCTTGGCCCGTAGTGGTTTGGATGTTGTATCTGCTGGTTTACGTGGAACTCCGGCACATCGCCGGGTTCGCCGCGGTGCTGGTCGCGGTTTCCTTGTGGCCCGGCGCCGGAGAGGCCGGCCTTGGGCGCCGAATGCGTTGGGCGCAGATGCTGGCGATCACTTTGTTTAGCGCGTGGCTGCTGGGGACTTTGCCGGCTTCAACCATGCGAGCGGCGGAATCGTCCTGGAGCGGTGAGATCGCCGCGGCGCGCTTCCTCCGCCAAAACGGCGTAGGTGAGGGCGATCGACTGGCAGCGGCCGGGCGCGTGGACGGCAGCATGTTGTACCTGCTGCCGTTTCGCGGGCAGGTGGTGAGTTGGCTCCGGCCCGGGCGGTTGGATCAGGTGAGCCGGTTGGAGTGGGAGGCGGTGCTTGCGGAGTGGCGCTCTCTGGGGGTGAGGGCGGTAGTGTGCCTCATCGGCGGCGGAACTTCGGCAGCCGAAGAAGGTGGCCCACCTTCGTGGATGGAGTTTCGCCCTATTCCCGGTGCCCGGAATCACTACTTCCGTCTTGTGCCGGGTCAACCCTGAAGATGATTGCCGCCTGTGGCATCATGGAAGTGCCTCGCTATTCATGCCTGAACTCAAAGCACTTCCTACCCATATTCTGCTGCACATCGCACAGGTTCTGAACGTTCCGCTCAAGGGTCTTGCGGCGGTGATCGAACTGCTGGACGGCGGCGCCACGGTGCCGTTCATCGCGCGCTACCGGAAGGAGGCCACGGGCAACCTCGACGAGGTGCAGATTCGCGATATCCAGGAGAAGCTCGAGTATTTCCGCGAGTTGGAGGAACGGCGCGAGACGGTGCTGGCTACCATCGCGGAGCAGGGAAAGCTGACGCCGGAACTGGAGGCGAAGATCGGGGCGGCGCTGGAGAAGACCGAGCTCGAAGACCTCTATCTGCCGTATAAGCCCAAGCGGCGCACCAAGGCGTCGATCGCGCGCGAAAAGGGTCTGGAAGGGCTGGCGCAATATCTGTGGGAGCAGCAGGGCGGGGCGCCGCTGGATGGAATCGCGGCGGGCTTCGTGAACGAGGCGCTGGGAGTGGGAAGGGCGGCGGATGCGCTCGAAGGAGCGCGCCACATCATCGCGGAGTGGATCAGCGAGAATGCGGAATACCGCAAATCGGTGCGCGCGATGATGGCGGCGGACGGCCGCGTGACGAGCCGCGCGATCGAGGGCGCGTCCGATCCCGAGGGCAAGTTCCAGATGTACGCGAGCTATAGCGAGGCGGCGGCGAAGATTCCGTCGCACCGCATGCTGGCGATCCGGCGCGGGGCGAAGGAAGGCGTGCTCACTTTCGAAATCGAGCTGGACCGCGCGCAGCCGCTGGCGTGGATGCGTTCGCGGGTGGTTCGCGCGCCCGGCGAGTGGGTGACGCACCTGGAAGAGGCGATCGAGGATTCCTACGACCTGCTGTTGAATCCGTCCATCCAGACCGAGGTGCGGCTGGAATTGAAGGACCGTTCCGATGAGGAGGCCATCAAGGTATTCCGCGAGAACCTGGAGAACCTGCTGCTCTCTCCGCCGGCCGGGATGATGACGGTGCTGGGCATCGACCCGGGCATTCGCACGGGCTGCAAAATCGCGGTGGTGGACGATACCGGGCGCTTCCTGGAACACACGGTGATGTATCCCTTCGAGCCGAAGAACGATCTGGCGGGCAGCATCCGCACGCTGGCTTCGCTGGTGGCGCGGCACAACGTGCAGGCGATCGCGATCGGCAACGGCACGGCGTCGCGCGAGACCGGCGCTTTGGTGCAGGACTTCCTGCGGCAGGCGAACCTGGCGAAGATCTTCAGCGTGAGCGTGAGCGAAGCGGGTGCGAGCGTGTACTCGGCGAGCGAAATCGCGCGGCAGGAATTTCCGGATCTCGACCTTACAGTACGCGGGGCGATCTCGATCGCGCGCCGCCTGCAGGACCCGCTGGCCGAACTGGTGAAGATCGACCCGAAGTCGATCGGGGTGGGGCAATATCAGCACGATGTGGATCAGCGGCGGCTGAAGCAGAGCCTGGAGTCGTCGGTAGAAAGCTGCGTAAACCGCGTCGGCGTGGACCTGAATACGGCATCGTGGGCGCTGCTGAGGTACGTGGCGGGGATCAACGAGCGCACGGCGCTGAAGATCGTCGAGTACCGCAACCAGAACGGGCGCTTCGCGTCGCGGGTCTCGCTGATGGCGGTGGCGGGCTTCGGACCGAAGACGTTCGAGCAGGCGGCGGGCTTCCTGCGGATCCGCGGCGGGGAGAATCCGCTCGATTCCACGGCCGTACACCCGGAGTCGTACGCGGTGGTGGAAGAGATCGCGAAATCGCTGGGCGCCACGGTGCCCGAACTGATCGCGAATCCGGCGATGGTGGAGAAGGTGAAGCTGGAGGAGTTTGCGAGCGCGACTGTCGGCATGTACACGCTGGGCGACATCCGCGAAGAGTTGCGGAAGCCGGGGCGAGACCCGCGGGATAAGTTCGTGGCGCCGAAGTGGCGGGACGACGTCAAGGAGATCGCCGATCTCAAACCGGGGATGACGCTCGAAGGCGTGGTGACCAACGTGACGCGTTTCGGCGCGTTCGTCGATATCGGAGTGCACCAGGACGGGCTGGTACACATCAGCGAATTGAGCAACCGGTTCATCAAGGACGCGAGCGAAGTGGTGAAAGCGGGGCAAATCGTCAAAGTGCAGGTGCTGAACGCCGATCCGAAGGCGAAGCGGATCGCGCTTTCGATGAAGGCGCTGGAAGCCGCGCCCGCCGAACCGAAGCGGAAGCATTTCGAGAAGCCGAAGGCCGAGGCGAAGAAGGCGTCGCTGGAGGATCAACTGGCGACGCTGCAGAACCGCTTCAAGGTGAAGGCGTAGCCCGCATTTCTCACACTCCTTCTACTGCGGCGCGCGATAAGGCCGTGTCTACTTCGTTGCGCTCGCTCACCGTGCTCGACATACAGTCGAGTATGCCTCCGCGCGCTGAGCTTCGCGCGCCTCGTATCCACGGCCTTCTCACGCGCCTCGTCGACGAACGGGTGTAAGAAATGCGGGCTAGCGCTACTGGCCGGGCGGCACGCGCGGACCCACGGTCGAGAGATCGATCTGGCGGAAGCCGAGCGCCAAAGCCGGCGATTCGGGCCGCAGGCGGAAATCGAAGTTGGCCGGATTGACGAAGAGCGGATCGGCGATCTTCGATCCCCGGTCGTGGCCCAGCGCCTGCCACTCGGCGAACGAGTGGCCGGCGAAGCGCGGCGCGGCGGAGCGCGTGTCCCAATAGAGATTGCCGGTCATCTGGAAGCGGTCGCCGCTCCAGTTGCTGCCCAGGAGCCGTCCCTGGTCGAAGTAGACGATATTGCGCTCGAAGGTGAAGGAGACGTGCGGTTCGGCGCGCGTGCGCATGATCTGGTTCTCGCGGTTCAGCGCGAAAATGTTGTTGCGCACGATGTTCTCGCGTCCGTAGTGCTGATGGAAACCGGCGCTTTTGCAGCGGTACACAATATTGTTCTCGATGAGCATTTCACTGGAGCCTTCGTCCGGATAGATGCCCCAGCCGCCGTAGCTGAAGGACGCGACATCGTGAATCAGGTTGTAGCGGATGCGCGTGCCGGGCTGAACTCCGAGCGTGTAGATGCCGCCCATATCGCTGAGCATCTCCTTGCCGATGTCGTGCAGGT
>JBBIQR010000067.1:0-16939 GCA_037442245.1 Candidatus Solibacter sp.
GTTGTAGTGATACGCGTAGCTCGGCAGCGACGCGCCCAGGAAGTCCGGCGTCCCGGAAACCTGCATCGTCCCCACCGGATAGCCCGGCACGAAGCCCAGCGATGTGTCCAGCGCGTTCCCCGCGATGCCACCCGCCAATATCGGCGCCTCCGCCACCGAACGGCTGTAGCCGAAGCGCGCGAAGTTGCCCAGCGCGCCGGAGAACAGATGCCCTTCCTCGATCGATGCCGATTTGCGGCTCCCGATCTGCTCGTTCAGCACGAAATTGTAATTGTCCGGTCCGGTCGTCGTCGAGTCGTCGCTCAGCACCGTCGCGTGCAACGTATCCTTCGCGCCGATCGTATGGTCCACCCGCGCCGTATACAGATCCTCCGGCACCACCGCCTTGCCCACGAAGCTGTACACTCCGAAATCCCCCTTCTGCGCTCCGTTCGGCAGCGGGTACAGCGCCAGGTACGGCGCCACCTTCGGGTCCACCGTCACGTTGCCCGTCGTCAGAATCCCTTGATGCGCATTCGCCGACGGCACCGAGTCCACCGTGGTCGTCGACAGCGACTGCCGCAGTCCCTCGTAATCGAAGAAGAAAAATGTGTGGTTCTTCGCGATCGGACCGCCCAGCGACGCGCCGAATTGATTGCGGCGGAACGGCGGCACATCCGCCCCATCGAAGAAATTCCGCGCGTCGAACGCGCTGTTGCGCAGGAATTCGTACGCGCTCCCGTGAAACTGGTTCGTCCCCGCCCGCGTAATCGCGTTGATCACCCCGCCCGATGTCCGGCCGTATTCCGCCGCCGCGTTGCCCGTCACCACCGAGAACTCCTGCACCGCTTCCACTCCCAGCGCGAGCCCCAGCACGCCCCCCGGTCCGCCCCCCGTGTAATCGTTGATCACCACGCCGTCCAGCCGGTACACATTCTGTTGCGGACGGTCTCCCCCGATGTTCAACTGCGTCCCCCATCCGCGATTGACCCGGGCATTCCCGCCAGCCGCCGGGCTGGTCTGCGTATCGACGCTGTGTACCCCGGGATTCAACGCCGCCAGCGACGTCCAGTCGCGCCCGTTCAGCGGCAGGTCTCTCACCGCCTTGCCCTCGACTACCGCGCTCACCGACGATGACGCCAGTTCCACTGCCGGCGCGCCGCCCTCCACCTGCACCGTCGTCTGCGCATCGTTGGGGAGTTGCAGTTGGACGTTGATCACCAGTTGCTCGCTTACCGTGAGCACCGCCGATTGCCGCGCCACCCGGAATCCCGCCGCCGTGACCGTGATCTCATAGTTGCCCGGATTGAGGTTCGGAACGCTGTAGAAACCGCCCCCGTTCGTCTTCAACTCGCGCTGCAATCCCCGCGACGGGTTTTCGATCCGCACTAACGCGTCCGGCACCACGGCGCCCGAAGGGTCCAGCACGCTTCCGCTGATGGTCCCGCCCACAACCTGCGCGCGCAACGCCGGAGTGACAACCAGCGTCAGGTACAGGCAGGTGACGGCGCCGCAGGCTACCAGGGCTCGGCATCGATTCATGTGCTTCGTCTCCTCAACCACTCTTTGGCTCATTCCATCCCCGCCGCGTGAAGCCATTCTGAATGGTTGATAAATTTCCGTTCATACTCCCGGGGCGCCGGGCGCGGCAGGTCGCCGCGGAGCCCTATAATTCGACTGCCGGCGCGCTTTCCACGCGCACCGAAGCGGCCGCGGGATTCCCGGCGGGAAGCTCGATCCGGAAGCGCGACCCGCTTCCTTCGGTGCTCTCCACCTTGACGCCGCCGCCATGAGAAACCGCGATCGCCTTCACAATCGAGAGCCCCAGGCCCACTCCTCCCCGCGTCCGCGAACGCGCCTTGTCCGCCCGGTAGAACCGCTCGAAAAGGTGCGGCAGGTCCGCCGCCGGGATGCCCTCCCCATCGTCGGCCACTTCCAGATACGCGGTCGGCCCTTCCTCGCCCACGATCACTTCCACCGTCCCGCCCCGCCGGCTGTACTGGATCGCGTTGTCCAGCAGGTTCACGATCACCTGCTTCAACCGCACCGGCACCCCCATCACGATCACCGGCTCCGGCGCCCGCAATTCCAGGTGAAGGTCCTTCTCGACGAACAGCAGCCGCATCTGCTCCGCCGTCCCGGCCGCGAGCTGCCCCAGATCCACCGGCTCGTTTTGCGCCGCTTCATCGCCCGAATCCAGACGGCAGAGGATCAGCAGGTGGTCCACGATGTGGCTCAGCCGCTCCACCTCCTCCAGCGAACTCCCCAGCCCGTCCAGCACCTGCGGCGAGCAGGGCACCTGCCGCACGATCGATTCCAGTTCCCCGCGAATGATCGTCAGCGGCGTGCGCAGTTCGTGCGACACGTCGGCCGAAAACCGGTTGATCCGCTGAAAGGACTCCTCCAGCCGGTCCAGCATCGAATTCAGCGTCCGCGAGAGTTGTTCCAGTTCGTCGCCCGTCAGCGGAACCGGCAGACGCTCGTAGCGCTTCTGCCAACTGATGCGCTCCGCGTTGTGCGTGATCTCGCGCACCGGATTCATCGCCAGCCCGATCGCAAACCAGCCCCCCGTCACCGCCAGCAGCGTCGCCAGCGGCCCGATCCACGCGAACATCCAGATCAGGTTCAGCAGCGTCTGCCGCGTGCGCGTGTACGTGTTCCCGGTTTCGACCAGATACCGCGTGCCGTCGGATGCCGTGAACGGATACGCGTACACCATCATCGCCCGCGGCCCCGCGTAGTGCTCGTCGCGGCTCAGTTCCGTTTGAATGTCCGGCCGCGCCCCGATCTTGCCGGGGTCGAACGTGTGGTCCGCCGGCGGCTCCGACACGTACACCACCCCCCCGCCGGCGCGCGTGATCCGGATGAATCGCGCGTTGAACGACCGCTTCCCGATCTCCCTTGCCAGCAGATCCGGCCGCGCGCCGCTCCGGTCGAGAATCGTCTCCGCGATTCCCTTGCCGTCGTACCGCAGCGTATTGCGCAGGATGCGGTCCAGGTACTGCTCCAGTCCGGCGTAGGCGACCACCCCGAAAAACGCCAGCGCCACCGCGAACGTGCCTCCGTACCACGCCGTGATCCGGAACCGCACCGACCGGAGATTCATGTCTCGCGCTCGTCGCGCAGCACGTACCCCACGCCGCGCACCGTCTTCAGCAGCTTCGGCTCGAACCCATCGTCGATCTTCGTCCGCAGATGCCCTACGTACACGTCCACGATGTTCGAAAACCCGTCGAAGCTCTGGTCCCACACGTGCTCCAGAATCATGTTGCGCGACAGAACCCGCCCCGCGTTCAGGATCAGGTACTCGAGCAGCGCGTACTCCTTCGACGTGAGTTCGATGCGCCGGTTCCCGCGCCGTGCCTGCTGCGTCAGCCGGTCCACCTCCAGGTCGGCGATCCGCACCGCGTTGCTCCGGCTCACCGGTCCGCGCCGCAACAGCGCTTTGGCGCGCGCCACCAGTTCCGCGAACGCGAACGGCTTCGTCAGATAATCGTCCGCGCCCGCCTCCAGGTGGCTGATCTTCTCGGAGACCGCGTCGCGCGCCGTCAGGATCAACACCGGCACGCTCGGATTCGAGGCGCGCAGGCGCCGCAGCACCTCGCTGCCCGCCATCTCCGGCAGCATCAGGTCCAGGATTACCAGGTCGTAGTGGTAGTTCGTCGCCAGTTCCAGGCCGCTGCGGCCGTCTTCGGCGATATCCACCGAGTACCGCTCCGCCACCAGGCCGCGCTGGATGAACTTCGCGACCTTGGCTTCATCCTCGATGACCAGCATTCTCATGGCTCAAGCTTCCCGTTCCTGCCCTGGGAACGCCACCGCAACCCCACAGCATTATATCCGCGAACGAGCCGCCCTTCACTCACTCGACCGCGTAGATCAACAGCCGCGCGCCCGTCTTCCCCTCGCCCGGCGATACCCCCAGGAACAGCCGGCGCCCCGAAGGGTCGAGCAGCGCCGTCTTGGCCCCCGCCGCGCTCGGCACCGGCTCCAGCGCCTCGTAGTGATCGGCGTCGATCTGCCGGTACACATACAGCTTGCCTTCGCCCGCCGCTACGTACACCCGGTGGTGCACCGCGTCGAAGACCGCTTCGTCGGCCCGCGCGCCGGTGTCGAAACTCGCGATGCTCCGCCCGCTGCCGCTGTCCAGTACCACCAGCTTTCCAGGGTCCCGGCAGACCACAAACAGCCGCTTGGAGGCTTCATCGAACGCAATCGGAGAGTTCTGTTTCGCCTCGCGCACCGGCCACTGCGCTGCCACCGCGCCCGTCGAGCGGTCGATCACCGCAAGGTAATTCTTGTCCGTCACATTCACGAACAGCCGCGTCCCCGTCTTCTCCAGCGCCATCGCCTCCACGTGCGCCGCCGCAATCGGAATCTCGCGAATCAGCTTGCCGCTGTGGATGTCGATCTCGGAAAGCGCCGACGTCGTCATCGACACATCCTTCCCTCCGGTCACGGCGAACAGCCGCCCCTGTGCCGCGTCGAACCCGATCGAATCCGCGCCCGGCGTTGTCGCGATCGTCTTCTTCACCGCGAACGTCTTGCCGTCCAGTACCCGCACGCTCTTCGATCCATCCGTCACCCAGAGTTCGTCCGTCGCGGGCAGGTAGAGAATGCTGTGCGGCGTCTCGAAGCCCTTTACCGTGCGCTCCAGCTTTCCCGACTTGAGGTCGAACACCCGCAGCGTGCCGTTGTCTTCGGCGGCCAGAAACAGCCGGTCTCCCCGCGCGTCCAGCGCCATGTGATCCACGTCGCCGGATACCCCCGGCAGGTCGATACTGCCCGTCAGCCGCAGGATCGGCCCCGCGCCCATTCCGGAGTGCCCGGCCAGAATACTCAATACGGCAAGTGCCGCGTATCGTTGCATAGCACCGGCAGATTAGCATTGCGAGGCTAAACGCAGGATGAACCGTTCATAAAAATCCGCTCATTTCGCGTTTCCCCTGGGACGCCCCCACCGCCGGCATTTCAAGATGAAAGGATTTTTACCCTTCGTTCATAGCCGGTTCATTCCCGGTTCGGACAATCGCCTGCAATGCCGAGACTACAGACTTCTCTCGCCGCCGCTGCCGCCCTCACCGCTCTGGCATGGTCTCAGGACCGCAACGCTCTGGACGTGCAGAAAGCCCGCAACGAGCACGTGCGCCAGCGCCGCGACCTCGCCTATCGCCACACGTTCGATCTCAGTAACCTGCCCCACTACCGGCCCGCCGCCCAGGTCTCCGGCGTCATCCGCATGGTCGGGTCCAACTACGTGGCGGACGGGCACATCGGCGAATACTGGGAGCAGGGCTTCCGCAAGTATCAGCCCGGCATCACGTTCCATTACAACCTGAAGACGCCCTCCGCCGCGCTGCACGCCCTCTACCTCGGCCTATCCGACATCGGACCGTGCCGCAAGATGACCTTCGAGGACCTCCTCGCCTACCAGCGCATGACCAACACCGACCCCGTCGAGATCGTCTACGCCACCGGCTCCTACGACGTCCCCGGTTGGTCCCCCGCGTTCGCCATCTTCGTCAACAAGGCGAATCCCATCACCAAACTCACCATGAATCAGTTGGAGGCGATCTTCGGCGCGGAGCGCACCGGCGCTTGGGAAGGCACCACCTGGCACCCCGAACGCGCCCGCGACGCCTCCCGCAACATCCGCACCTGGGGCCAGCTTGGCTTGACCGGCGAGTGGAAGGACAAACCGATTCACGTCTACGGCGTCAATCTCCGCTACCACCAGGCCACCCGCTTCGAGGACGAGGTCATGCACGGCAGCGCCAAGTGGAATCCCGAACTGCGGGAGTACGCCAACTTTGCCAGGCCGGATGGGACGCTCTCCATCGGCGCCAACCAGATGATCGTCGACCTGGGCGGCGATCCCTACGGCATCGCTTACTCGGAAGTTACCTTCCTCACCCCTAAGACCAAGGTGCTCGCCCTGGCCCGCGACGAGCGCGGACCCTATGTGGAGATCAATATCGATACCGTCCGCAACCGCACCTATCCGCTCCACGACCAGGTCTACATGTACGCCAACCGCTTTCCGGGCAAGGGCATGGATCCCAAGGTCAGGGAGTATTTCCGCTATATCCTGAGCCAGGAAGGCCAGGCGGAAATCGTCCACGACGGCAAGTATCTTCCCCTGACTCTCGAAGTAGTCGAGGAACAACTCAAGAAACTTGAGTAACTCAAAGAAGGACTCTCAATCGCATATGACATACAAACTCGCCCTATGGGCGCTGGCCCTCTCTGTACCGGTCATGGCGCAGCCGTCCGGCAGGATCGTCGCCCAACAACTGGTGGACCGCATCGTCGCCGCCCATCCGGATGTTCTGGTTCTCGCCATGCACGTGACGCCTCCCCGCCAGAAGGACAACGTCATCATCGCCTCCAACATCGGCCGCATTGGAAAGAAGGCCGACGAAGACGACCTGCGCGTCGTCCGCACCGGCAAGAGCAACCTGGAGGTGAACCCCAAGGGCGACCGTTTCGAAGTCGAGCTGGTTCTGCAGGATCAGGCCGGCGGCACCATCGGTGCCCTCGGCGTGGTCTTTCCGTATAAACCGGGCGACGATAAGGCCGGCTTCGACCGGCGCGCGCAGCAGATTCGCGATGGCCTGCGCGCGCAGATCCACACCGTGGCCACTCTCTTCGAGCCGGCCCCCTGACCGCCTAGGTCCGCTGTCCCAACCCGCTGACGCGCACGGCTCGGAACCGAGCCGCGACCGTGAGGGAGCGGTCGCCGATGAGACGGGAGAAACCACACGGTCATCACACTATGCGCGAGACTTCCACCGGGAAACCCGGCATCCTGACCGCGGCCTGCCTCGCCGCCGCTGGCTTTCTCGCCATGTACGGCGTGCTCAGCGGCCACGCCGCCTCGGGGCCGCCGCTGCCGCTGGGCGCCATCCTGCTCGGGGCCTTCGCCGACCGCAAGGGCCGTCGCGCCGGTCTGCTGCTCGCTCTCGCCCTGATATCGGCGGGCTCGCTGGTCGCAGGTGCCGGCATCGCGGCTCCCCTGCACGCCCTCGCGCGCGCCATGCAGGGCTTCGCCGCCGGCCTGATCCTGGGCGGCATCCCCGTCTCTCTCGCGGAGATCGCGCCGCACCGCCGCCGCGGGCTTTACACCGCCTGCCACGCCGCCGCCCTCCAGTGCGCCGCGATCTTCGCCGCCCTGCCGGACCGCCGCCTGACGCTGCTCGCCGGTTGCTGCCTCGTCCCCCTCCTGCTCCTGCTTCGCTCCCCCGCAACCGTGGAGCCTCCGCCACTCCGCGCCCGCCCCTCCGCGCGTGAGATTGCGGCCTCTCTCGCCCGCAACTGGCGCATCCTGCTGGCCGCGTCGATGCTGGCCGCGATGACCGCCGTCTCGTTCTACCTGATCGCGGTCTGGGTGCCGGCCTTCGGCCAATCCGTGCTCCACCTGGCCCCGCGCGAAGTCTGGATCGTCGCGCTCTGCGCCGCCATCTCGAGCCTCGTCTGGCCCCTGCTCACAGGCGCCTGGTCCGATCGTGCCGGCCGCCGGCCCGTGCTCCTGGTCTTCACCGTCCTCGCCCTGCTCACCGCGTATCCGATACTCTCCTGGCTGGTCTGGAGCCCTTCCTTCGCCCGCCTGCTCGTGGCCGCTCTCTTCCTCGCATTCCTCGGCGGCGGCTACGGCGGAGCGATGACGGTTCACGTCGTCGAGTTGATGCCGCCAGAGATCCGCGCGTCCGGCTGCTCCCTGGCGCTTAGCCTGGCAATCGTCGTCTTCGGCGGCGCCACGCCGTCAATCTCTGCGTACCTCAACCAGGCCACCGGCAACCTCGCCATGCCCGGCGTCTGGCTCTCGCTCGCGGCCGGCGCCGGACTCGCCGCGGCCCTCGCCGCCCGGCGCCGCGGCCCGCTGACCGCGCCTACTTGAGCTTGCGCAGTTGCTCCCCCACGATCCGCGACGTGAGCGGCAGGTACTTGGCATCCCGCTGCACCGCGTCCTGCCCCTCGCGGCTCAGCACGTAGCGCACGAATTCCCTCACCTTGGGATCGACCGGCTTGCCGGGCGCGCGGTCGAAGTAAAAGTACACTTCATCCACCAGCGGATACGTGCGGTCGCGCACGGTCTCCAGATTCAATTCGACGTACCGCGCTCCCTCCTGCGCGGCAATAGCCAGAACCTTCGTGTGGGGCGTCGGGTACGCCACCGTCGAGTACCCGATCGCCAGTGGGTCCTTCGCCACCGCGTCCAACACCTGCTGCGCTTCCAGCGTGTTGCTGCCGTCCGGATTCTTGTAGTTCGCGTACTCGTGCAGCGCCTCGTTCCACTTATCCCCGCCGTGAAACACCAGCCGTTCAAACGTCCGCGGAATGTGGTACCGGAGGTTGTCCCCATATACGTGGATCGCCTTCCCCGCCCACTCGCCCGATAATCCCGCCTCGCCCCACGTGCGGATGTTCTTGTCCGCGCCCCGCGCGATCCGCGTGTCCCACGTGGTCCCCTGATACCCGCCGTCGCGCGCCGCGCCGAAGATCCCGTCGAGCTGCTCCATCGTCAGCTTCCCAATCGGATTCG
Source organism: Candidatus Solibacter sp. (assembly GCA_037442245.1). Classification (GTDB taxonomy): domain Bacteria; phylum Acidobacteriota; class Terriglobia; order Bryobacterales; family Bryobacteraceae; genus Solibacter. Next base: position 8,522 of record JBBIQR010000067.1, read on the forward strand.
CCGCGTTCACGAAGATGCCGATGGCGTAGTTCCAGCCTGGGACGTTCAGGCTCCCGGTCACGAACGGGATCTCCACCGGGTCGCGCTCGTACACGCGCTGGAACAGCAGCGTCTCGTCCCAGGAAATGTGCCGGCTCGGCGCCAGGTCCGCCAGCCCCGCGCACAACGCCGGGATGCCCAGCGCGGGAGCCTTCAGATGATACTCGAACGTCACCCCCGGCTGGTACTTGCGGAATCCCTCTTCCCAATACTGGCGCAGCTTGCCCTGTGCGAAGTATCCGGATCCCCAGATGCGCAGCACGCCGGACGCGCTCTGCTCCGCCTTGTATTCCGGCAGGTCGTCCAGGTTCCAGCGCTTGCTGTAATATGTCTTCGCGCCCCGCGCGCCGATCCGTTCCGCCCGCCCGCGCTGCACGTCCAGGCCGTCGCGCGATTGCGCACCCAGGCAGGCCGCCGCCAGATAGCCCGCGGCGGCCCTCCGCGTTACCGGTTCCATGTTCCCTCCTTCAATCGAGTTTTCGAAGCTGCTCGAGAAGATAACTTGCCGGCAGAGGATAGAAGAACCCGGTATGCGCGATGATCTGCTGCCCCTCGCGGCTCAGAATGAAGCGCATGAATTCCCGCACTCTTGGATCCAGCGGGCGGCCCGGCTCCCGGTTCACGTAAAAGTACGCGTCCCGCACCAGCGGATAGCTGCGGCCCGCCACGCTGGCCGGCGTGTACGGCACGTACGGCCCGCCCGGCGCTGCGGCGATCGCCAGCACCTTCACATCCGGATAGCTCTCGGCGTGGAACATGGCCGCCCAGCCGATCCCGTACTTGTCCCGCGATAACTCCTCCAACATGCGCTCGCTCGTCACCGGAGCGCCATCCTGCCCCCCGATCGCCTGCTTGGGTTCCACATACTCCCGGAAGTTCGCGTTCCACTTATCCACCCAGTGGAACAGCTTCCGCTCGAAATACACCTCGAACCCCGGCGACGCGTACCCGTAAGTCTGAATCTCCTTGTCCGCCCACTCCCCGGTCAGCCCAAGCTGTCCCCAGGTGCGAATGTTGGTCTCGCGCCCGCGCGCATATTTCGCGCTGTACAGAATGTTGTGCGCCGCCGTGCCGCCGATGTCCCATCCGCCGATCCGCTCCGAACCGAAAATCCGGTCCAGCTCGTCCATCGACACATGCGCCAGCGGGTTGTCCTTGTTCACCACGATCACGCCCGGCCACAGCGCGCCGCGCTTCTCGTAATCGCCCGTCGCCACCGAAAGCTCCAGCGGCAGATACCCGTACACGTTGTAGAACGGCATCATGTCCGTAATCTTGGCGTCGTCGCCCGCCGGAGCGATATCGGAGATGCCCGTGCACAACCCTCCGATCGCGCCTTCGCTGCTGGTCGAAAAGTTCGCGGCGAATTGCGCGTCCGGCTGGTATTTCAGGAACCCTTCTTCCAGCGCCGCCGTGGCGAACTTCAGAAACGATCCCAGGATCCGGATCGTGCCCGTCACCTTATACTCGGGCTTATATGACGGAAGATCGCTCAGCGCCGGCGCCGGCAGCAATTCCCACGCCGCCTGCGTCAGCGAACGTTCCTTGCGGATCGATGGCTTCGTCTCCGCCAGCGCCTTCCATGCCGCGTTGGCCGCAAGCTGGCTGCGCACCTCGCTCATCGCCTGCGTGCGGCGGTCCAGCGCCACCGAATCGCGGTACTCCATGATGAGCAGCGCGTGCCCCGCGCCCGCCGTTCCCTCGCGCCCCGCGAACAGGAAGTAGCTGGTCAGAATGTTTCTCCCGCGCAGCGCCTCCATCTCCGGCGCCACGTAGCCCTTCACGAATTCCCGGTACTTCGCGGCGGAAGCCAGAACGTCATACTGCGCCGCCAGAAAAAACGCCTTCGTGGAATCCCGCGGAAAGGTCTCGCCGCGCGCCAGCGTCTCCACCCGCGTGGGGACCACCCCGCCTCCCAGTAGCGGAGCGCCCTTGCGCTCCCACACCTCCACCGCCGCCTCATCGGGGAACTGCAACGCCGCGATCGCGGCGAACGTCGCCTGCTGCCGCGGCGCGCTGTCGATCAGCCACGCGTCGGCCACCATTCCGGTTTGCCGCCATTCCGCCAGCAGCCCCGGCAGTCCCGCGCCTCCCGGCGCATCCGGCGCCACCGTGAGCAGTATGTGGGTCGGCGCCGCCGCCGCCGCGTACACCGCCAGCCCGGCACACAACCAAAAACGATTCAAGCGCTTCCATGCAGTCATAGGTTTCGCCGCCGCCTCGGGCGTGCTGTCCATTTCATCCGCCCAGCATGAACGCAGTCTGAATGAAGGCTAAATTTTCTTTCATCCGCCCGCTCACCCGTTGCGGGACGCCAGCGCTTCCGGGACGCGGACCGGTCTGCTCCGCGCCGTCCGCCGCCCCCACCAGATCAGGATTCCCGTGACCACCTGCACCAGCAGCGCCAGGCTCGCGGCAAACACCGCGATCCTCGACGGCGCTCCCGCAATCCCGCCCACGTGGATCGCGCGATTCACGATCGGCAACTCCGCCGCCGCCGGCGCGTGCCGCGCGTCCTGCATCGCCAGTACCTGCCCCGAATACCGGTCCAGCACCACCCAACTCCGCCCCGGCGCCGTCGAGTCCCCCGGAAACTTCAGCGTAATCGTGATCGGATCGGTGGCGCTCTTGGGCGGCGTGATCCGCGCCGGAGTCGCGCCCGGCAACACCCGCCGCGCCGTCGCCAGCGCTTCATCCAGCCCAATCCCCTGGACCTGCCCCGCCGCCGGACGCTGCGATGTCATCGCCCGCACCGCCGCCGGTTTGCCCGTGATCTCCTCCACCAGCGGCTGGATCCGGTCCCCGAACGATTTCACCAGCCCGGTCGCCGCCAGAATGCACAGCGGAACGCTCGCAAGGATTCCCGCCGCGTGATGAACGTCCAGATTCGCCTTGCGCCAGGAGACGTTCCATTTGACCTTCACCCGTTTGCCCGGCCACCACAGCCAGATCCCCGAGAGGCATTGATACAGCACGATCACGCTGGCCCCTCGCACTATCGCCTCCCCCGCCTTCCCCGCCGCCATCTCGCGGTGTACGTGGCGCACCCAGTACGACGGCGGCTCCCCGCTCCGGACGCCCGTGATCGCCCCGGTGTGCGGCTCCACGTAGACGCGGATCGCTCCGCGCAGCCGGAATTCGGCCGGGGCGTCCGCGCCGAAAAGGTTCACCTGCGTCAGCGCCCGCCCCGGAAACCCATCGTGCACCCGCCGCGCGAGTTCCGCGATCGGCAGCGCCGGCCCGTGCGCCCTCACCGCGAACGCCTGCGGGTCCAGCCAACGGTCCATCGTCAACTCGAACACCAGCAGGCACCCGGTCGCCGATACAACCAGCACCACCACCGCGCTCGCCAGCGCCAGCCAGAGATGCAGCTTGAGCAGGATTCGCCTCATCCCGCTCACCACGTCAACTTCACCGCGAATTGGATCTGCCGCGACGTGGTCGACGTCGAAGTCAGCGTTCCCGCCGAACTGATCGGCGCCAGCGCCTGCGTGAAGAGTTGCGTCGCCGCCGCCGTCGGTGGACTGTAATTCGGATGATTGATCAGGTTGAAAATCTCCGCCCGAAACTGAATCGCCACGCTCTCGGAGAACAACGCAAGATGCCCGTTCTTGAACAACGATGTGTCCAGGTCCACCAGCCCCGGTCCGGTCGCGACGTTGCGTCCCGCGTCCCCCAGCCGCACCCCGGGAACCGGCGCCGCGAAGCACGACAGCTTGATGTAGTCGTTGCGATTGCCCGGATTCACCGGGTTGCCGCATCCCGGCAGTGCCAGCCGGTCCGGAAAATCGTAGGGGATGCTGCTGTTCAGTCCCAGCGGATCGCCCGCGATCGTCGCCGTGAACGGCAGTCCCGACGCCGCCTGCAATATCCCCCCAAGCTGCCAGCCCTGTGTGATCCAACCCAGCGGACCGTGGTTTCCCCGCACCCCCGGAATCGCCCACGTGCCGTTCACGCTCAGAATGTGCCGGACGTCGAAATCGCTCGGCGCCTTGCGGATGTGGGAGTCGAACAGCGGCAGCGTCGAAACCGAATTCGTGAACGCCGTCTGGAACGAATTCGATCCCGTGTCCAGGCTCTTCGACCACGTGTAGGCTCCTTGCACCTGCATGCCGTGTCCGAATTGCCGCGTCACCCGCGCCCGCAGCGCGTCATACGTCGAGGACACCTGGTAGAAAATCGCGGTCGCGTTCCCGATACCCGGCAGCGGCTTGTGCCCGCTGCCCCGCGGCGAGGGCCATACATATCCCGATGACGTCGCCGTCGGAGCAACCGTGTTGATGTCGCTCGATAAAAACGGCGAGTGCACGCCATGCGCGCCCGCGTACGCCGTGTCGATCACCAGGCTGTGCCATAGCTGCTGCTGCACATCCACGTTCCACTGCATCACGTAGTTGCGCTTCGGGTCCTGTTCGACGAACGCCGTCCGCAGCGCCCCGGCCTGAATCGAGTCGTACAGCCCCGAGGGGAACGCTCCCGGCGCCACCGATGTGCTCGATCCCTGTTCCAAAAACGGCGCGCTCAGCACGCTCAACAGCCCGAACTGGTACGTCAGCGGCAGCGAATCGTAAACCCCGAACCCGCCGCGCACCACCGTCGTCCCGCGCCCGAACGGATCCCACGCCACCCCCAGCCGCGGCGAAAAATCCCGCTTCGTCGGATTCTGGAAATACGGCGACCCCAGGTGGATCACCGGCGACGACATCGAGGTCAGCGTCGCCAGCCGCCCGAACTGCTCCGTCGGCACGCTCGCCATCTCGTACCGCAACCCCAGGTTCAGCGTCAGATTCTGCCGGATGCGCCACGCGTCCTGCACATATCCCGCTGCGATCGACTGCCGCAGTCCCAGCGGATTCCCCGTCCCCGGTACGTTCGCCGTAAACGACGTCGCCTTGTTGGTCAGAAACGACGACAGCGAACCGAATACCGCCGTCCCGTTCGCCGCCCCCGCGCCCAGTTGGTTCGACTGGATGTACTCCATGCCGCCCCCCACTTTCAGCGAGTGCGCCGCCTTCGTGATCGATAGATCGTCGTACGCCTGGTACGACGTGTAGTGCCAGTGATACTCTCCCGCCGACCCCATGCCGCCCGGAAAAATCGTCAGCCCCGCGATATTGATCTGCCCCACCGTGCGCCCCGGCACGAACCCCAGCGCGAGATCCCCCGCCGCCGGGTTGATCGGGCTCAGCGATTTCACCGCCTCCGCCACCACGCGGTTCACCCCCACCCGCGCGAAGTTCACCACCGACGGCCCGAATACGTGGCTCTCTTCCATCGTCGCCGTCTGCCGGTTCGTCAGCGTGCCCAGCAGCACCTGCTGAAACGCGTCCGGTCCGCTGGTCTGCGCGCGGTCCACCAGGTACGTGCCGTGCAACTGGTCGGAATCCGATAGCCGCTCGTCCATCCGCGTCGAAACGAAATTCTCCACCGTCACATTCTGCGCCGAGAAAATGTAGGCGCCGGCATCGCCCTTCACCGGTCCGTTCGGCAGCGGATAAAACGTCAGGTACGGCGCGATCTTCGGATCGATGTTGACCGTACCCGTCGTCAGGCGCCCCTCGTGCGCGTTCGCCGATGGCACCGTATCCAGCGTCGTCACCCCGAGCCCCTGCCGCAAACCCTCGTAATCCACGAAGAAGAACGTCCGGTTCTTCCGCACCGGTCCGCCCAGCGACCCGCCGAATTGATTGCGCTTGAACGCCGGTGGCGACGAGGGATCGAACGGATTCCGCGCATCCAGCGCGCTGTTGCGCAGAAATTCGTACGCCGACCCGTGATACTGATTCGTCCCCGCGCGCGTCACCGCGTTGATCACGCCGCCCGACGTCCTGCCGTAATTCGCCGGCGCGTTCCCCGTCACCACCGAGAATTCCTGGATCGCGTCCACCCCCAGGCTCGCCCCCAGCACGCTCGCCGGACCTCCCCCCGAATAATCGTTCACGCTGATCCCGTCCAGCAGATAATTGTTCTGCTGCGGACGGCTCCCGCCCACCGCCATCGCCGTCCCCAGCCCGCGGTTCCCGCGCGTATTCCCCAATCCCACCGCCGCCTGCGTCCGCACCACCGCGACCCCCGGCTCCAGCGCCGCCAGCGTCGTCCAGTCCCGCCCGTTCAACGGCAGTTCCCGCACCGTCTGCCCGACCGTGACCGAACCCGTCGACGAGCTCGCCACATCCAGCGGCGGCGCAGTCTCCGTCACCTCCACCTTCTCGTAAGCGCCCCCGATTTCGAGCGGCACGTTCACCACCAGCTCCGCGCCCACCTGCACCTGCAGGTTGCTCCGCACATAGGCCGTGAATCCCGCCGCCGTCGCCGTGACCTTATATTTGCCCGGAGGAAGGTTCGGGCTGTTGAAGAGCCCCGTCGTGCTCGACGCCACGCGCCGCGTCTCCCCCGTATCCACATTCTCGATGGTGATGTCGGCGCCCGCCACGGCCGCTCCGCCCGGGTCGGACACCGTCCCGCTGATAGCGCCGCCCGATACCTGGGCCACGGCCCGCCCTGCCAGAAGAACCAGCGCGAGCCACCAACGCAATCCCATCGGCCACCTCCAGGAAATTCAACTCCGCTGGAGATTCTATGCGCCCCTACCTAAATAGAAGATGAACTCCGCGCCGCCGGCCGCATTCATCTGCCGTTTAGCCTTCCAGTGATAAGAAGGGTAGCGTGCGCAGATCCATCTTCCGGACTCTCTCCTCCGCCGCCGCCCTGTGGACCATCGCCTCCGCCTGGGCGCAGCCCCCGTCCCCTGCCGTGCAACACGTCCTGGTCGTCAGCGCCGACGGCCTCCACGCCGTCGACCTGGCGCGTTACGTCCAGGCCCGGCCCGCCTCCACGCTCGCCCGCTTGAGCCGCTCCGCAACCGTCTTCACCAATGCCGCCACTCCCCTGCCGAATTCCACTCCCGGCATGTTGGCCCTCTTCACCGGCGGCACCCCCAACGCCACCGGCCTCATCTACTCCGAGTCCTACGACCGCTCCCTCTCGCCCCCCGGCTCCGCCTGTTCCACCCGCGGCACCCCCGTCGTCTACAACGAGGGCGTCAGCATCGACCCCGATGCCGAAGACTCCGGCGGCGGCGTCGATCCGAAAAAACTCCCGCTCGATCCCGCCCGCGGCTGCACCCCCGTCTACCCGCACCAGTGGCTGCGCGTCAACACCGTCTTCGAACTCGTCAAGCAGTCCGGCGGCACAACCACCTGGATCGATCAGTTCCCCGGCTTCTGCGATTACGTGAAGGGTCCCTCCGGCGCCGGCCTGGATGATGAATTCGCGCCGAACTCCCACACTCCCGGCGTGAAGGCTTCCATCGAATCCACCATCCAGCAGGACGAAAAACGCATGACCGCGCTGCTGCGCCAGATCGGCGGCGACGATCACACCGGCACCCGCCACATCGGCATCCCGAAGTTGATGGGGATCACCCTGATCGCCGTCAACGTGGCCCAGAAGATCGCCGGCTACCGCGATACCGACGCCGCTCCGGCCCCCGGCGTAACCCAGGCCATGGATTATCTCGATACCAGCCTGGGCCGCATCCTCGACGCCTTGCGCGCCCGCCAGATCGACGGCTCCACCATGATCGTCCTCTCCGCCAAGCACGGCAACTCGCCCATCGATGTCACCCGCCGCAAGATCGTCTCCGAACCGGAATTCTGCGCGGCCGCCAACGACGTCGAAAAGGGCCTCGTCGCGCAGTGCGTCGTGGACACCGTCGGGCTCATCTGGCTCAAGGATCAGACCCGCACCGCCGCCGTCGCCGCCAGGCTGCAACAGGATCAGGCGCGCTTCGGAATCCACAAGATCTATTGGGGAGAGACCCTCAAGCTGCGCTGGAACGATCCGCTCCAGGACCCGCGCATGCCGGACCTCATCGTACAGCCCCTCCTCGGCGTCATGTGGGGCAATCCGCAATCCCCCAAATTGGCCGAGCACGGCGGCTTCTTCGACGAGGATACCAACGTCGCGCTCATGATTGCCTGGCCCGGCGGCAAGGGCGAAATCGTCAAAGCCCCGGTCTCGACGACCCAGGTCGCGCCCTCGATTCTGCAGGCTCTGGGCATCGACTGGCGCCGCCTCCAGGCCGTCCAGCGCGAAGGCACACGCCCTCTGCCCGGCCTCGGTGCGCCCCCCGATGCCGCGCCCCACTCCCCCGCTATGGTGCAGTGGGTCGTCCCGCCGCTCCCCACCCACAAGCCGCAAACCGATGCCGAGGCCGAGCAGGGCCGCACCCAGGGCCGCGCCCTTCCCGAACCCGAGTTCCTCCAGCCCACCCTCGATCCCGCCCTCCCCGCCTACACCCCGCGCATCCGCGATGTCTCCGGCCGCTGCTTGCTCGCCAGCCATTTGTCAAGGCTCATGCCAGCCTTGGCGGCACGC
>JBBIQR010000067.1:16949-19899 GCA_037442245.1 Candidatus Solibacter sp.
CTCCGGACGCTTCAAAGCCGCCGCCTCCGACGTGCTGCCCGGCCTCGTCAGGCTCTGGCTCGCCGCTTTCCGCAAATATCACCCGCGCTTCGATCTCGATCTCGAACCGCCCTTCGCCGGCAGCCTCGGCGCCAGGGAATTGGTCGGCGGAGCCGTCGATATGGTGTTCGTCTCCCGCGAACTCCGCCCCGACGATGTCGCCGGCTTCCGCGCGCGCCACGGCTACGATCCCTTGAGCGTTCCCATCTCCGGCGGATCCTACCGCCACTTCGGCTTCCTCGACGCCGTCGGTTTCTTCGTGAACCAGGCCAACCCGATCGAGAGCCTCTCCTTCGATCAACTCGACGCCATCCTCTCCTCCACCCGCCACCGCGGCGCAGATCCCGTCGCCACCTGGGGCCAACTCGGGTTGACCGGAGATTGGGCCGCCCGCCCCGTGCACATCTACGGCGTTCAGCCCTGGAACGGCTTCGAGGAGTTCGTCCGCCAGCGCGTCCTCAGCATTCCCGGTAAGCGCGGCGAATGGCGCGCCGGCATCGCCTACGACAAGGTCGTCTTTCCCATCGCCGGACGCGTGGCCCGCGACCCCGAAGGAATCGGCTACGCCGGACTCGCTTACGTCGATGCCGCCGTCAAGCTTCTCGCCCTCTCCGAACACCCCGGCTCTCCCGCGTACCCGCCGACCTATCAAAACGTCGCCCGCGCCGTCTATCCGCTGTCCCGGCTCATCTATCTCAACCTCGACAAAACCCCCGGCAAGCCCCTGAACCCCGCCATCGAAGAGTTTCTCCGCTTCATCCTCAGCCGCGAAGGTCAGCAGGCGGTCCTCGATCAACGCATCTACATCCCCCTGCGGGAAGAGCAGGCCGCGCGCGGCCGCACCCTGTTCGGCCAGTGACCATGCGCCGCCTTCTCGCCTCCCTCGCTCCCCTGTGCCTGCTGGCGCAAACCCCGGAGTCCTCCGCCGTCCTGCGCGTGCTCGGCAACTCCCACATGGAAAAACTCGTGACCGAATGGGAACGGGGTTTCCGCGGCCTCCATCCCGAAGTCCAGTTCCGCAACCGCTACCTCGGAACCGCCAACGCCATCGCCGGACTCTACCTCGAAACCGCCGACCTCGCCCTCATGGGCCGCGAGACCATCCCCATGGAGGACATCGCCTACCGCCGCGTCTTCCCCGATGGCCCGCTCGGCCTCACCGTCGCGACCGCCAGCTTCGACGTCCCCTTGGAGACCTTCGCCTTCGCCATCTTCGTCAACCGGCGCAATCCCATCGAGCGCCTCACTCTCCGCCAGTTGCAGGCCATCTTCGGCTGCGAACCCGCGGCCCCCGGCTGCGCCTCCATCCAAACCTGGGGCCAGTTGGGACTCACCGGCGAATGGAGCACCCGCCCGATTCGCCTCCACGGATACCAGATCGATTCCGGTCTCGGCCGCTTCTTCCAGCAGACCGTGCTGGACGGAAGCCGCAAGTGGAATTGCGCCTTCACCGAGTACGCCAACCTCTACGCTCCCGGCGGCCGCTTGCTCGCCAACGCCGGCGACCTCATCGTCCGCGCCGTCGCGCAGGATGATGCCGCCATCGGCTTCTGCGGATACGGCCACGCCACCGCCGCCGATAAGGCCCTCCCGCTCGCCGCCGCCGCGGACGCCCGCTACGTGCCGCTCACCCGCGAGAACGTCGCCAACCGTTCCTACCCGCTCACCCGCAGTGTCTACATCTACGCCAACCGGCATCCGGCGAACCCAATGGTCTTCGAGTTTCTGCGCTACGTGCTCAGTGCCCAGGGGCAGCGGGACGTGACCCGCCAGGACGTCTACCTGCCGCTCCCGGACGGATTCGTGCGCAACGAAAGGGAAAAACTGCGCGATTGAGCGCGTCAGGAAGGGAACCCCTCAATGGATCGAAACGACCGGCTGGCTAAGATCAAAACCGTCATTCGCGTGGCGACCGGAAACTTTCTCGAGATGTACGACTTCATGGTGTTCGGCTACTACGCCGCCGCCATCGGCCGTACCTTCTTCCCGAAAAGCAGCGAGTTCGCCTCCCTCATGTACTCGCTCGCCACCTTCGGAGTCGGGTTCCTCATGCGCCCGCTCGGCGCGCTCGTCCTCGGCTCCTACATCGATCGCAAGGGACGCCGCGCCGGCCTGATCCTCACCCTCGCGCTGATGTCGGTGGGCACCGTCTCCATCGCCTGCATGCCGGGCTACGCCACTATCGGCATGGCCGCCCCCCTGCTCGTCGTCGTCGGCAGGCTCGTGCAGGGCTTCTCCGCCGGCGTCGAATTGGGCGGCGTCTCCGTGTACCTCGCCGAAATCGCCACCCCCGGCCGCAAGGGCTTCTACGTCAGTTGGCAATCCGCCAGCCAGCAGTGCGCCGTCGTCTTCGCCGCCTTGCTGGGCGTCGCGCTGAACGCCCGCTACTCGCCCGCCCAGATGGCTTCCTTCGGCTGGAGGATTCCCCTCCTCGTCGGCTGCGGCATCATCCCCTTCCTCTTCCTCCTCCGCCGCTCCCTCGCCGAAACCGCGGAGTTCCGCGCCCGCGCCCGCCATCCCGAGCCGCGCGAAATTCTGCGCTCCCTCGGCGCCAACTGGCGCGTCGTGGTCCTCGGCACCATGCTCGTGACCATGACCACCGTCTCCTTCTACATGATCACCGCCTACACCCCCACCTTCGGCAACAAGGTGCTGAAACTCGCCGAGACCCAGACCCTGAACGTGACCCTCCTGGTCGGCATCTCCAACTTCCTCTGGCTCCCCCTGATGGGCGCACTCTCCGACCGCATCGGGCGCACCCCGATCCTGATCACCTGCACCGTCCTCGCCGTCGCCACCGCCTATCCCGCGCTCTCCTGGCTCGTGGCCGGCCCGTCCTTCACCCGCCTCCTCGCCGTGGAACTCTGGCTCTCCTTCCTGTACGGCAGCTACAACGGCGCCATGGTCGTCT
>JBBIQR010000068.1:0-471 GCA_037442245.1 Candidatus Solibacter sp.
TTTGGACCGCCAAGCCCGGCGCCGGCGCCGAACTGGCCCTCACCTACGTCAGCAAGGACGGCGAAGAAGGATTCCCCGGCACCCTCACCGCCCACGTGCTCTACACCCTCACCGATAAGAACGAACTCCAGATCGACTACACCGCCACCACCGATAAGGACACCGTCGTCAACCTCACCAACCATACCTACTTCAATCTGGCCGGCCCGGGCGAAGGCACCGTCCTCAACCACCAGGTCGCAATCAACGCCAGCCGTTTCACCCCGGTCGACGCGACCCTGATTCCCACCGGCGAGCTGCGCTCCGTGAAGGGCACGCCCTTCGACTTCCATAACCCCACCGCCATCGGCGCCCGCATCGACCAGAACGACGAACAGCTCAAGTACGGCCGCGGCTACGATCACAACTGGGTGCTCGACAAAGGCGCGGGCGGCCTCACCGGCGCCGCCACCGTCTACGAACCCACCACCG
>JBBIQR010000068.1:481-19829 GCA_037442245.1 Candidatus Solibacter sp.
GGCCGCGTCATGGAAGTCTGGACCACCGAGCCCGGCATGCAGTTCTACACCGGCAACTTCCTCGACGGCACCCTGAAGGGCAAGGGCAGGACGTTCGCGCACCGCGGAGCCTTCTGCATGGAGACCCAGCACTACCCGGATTCGCCGAACAAACCCGCCTTCCCGTCCACCACGTTGCAGCCCGGCCAGACGCGCAAAAGCACCACCATCTACCGTTTCTCGGCCCGCTAGCGCTCCCGCCGCGCCGGCACCGGCGGCCACCCGCGCGGCTATACTGATACTGGATGCAGATCACGGTCACCGTGCCGGACGAATTCGCGCGTCAAGCCGCCGAACGCGGCCTCACAGCCGAGGAGTATGCCGAGAGGGTGCTGTCGATGGGGATCGGATCGCCCCACGCGCCTTCCGCGGACCAGGCGCCTTCCCCGGCAGACCTGCGAACCTTCGGGCAACGGCACGGGCTCCGCCTGGGACCCGGCCTGACCATCAAGGATCTGATCGACGAAGGCCGTAGATAGCGCCTCTTATGCCACCCTTCGTTCTCGATGCCTCGCTTACCCTGGCGTGGTGTTTTGCGGACGAAGCGAACGAGCTTGTTTCGTTCACTTATTCGTCGCTTCGCAACCGGCTGAGTTTCGCGCTCGTGCCGGATCTGTGGCCCTTCGAAGTAGCCAACGTCCTGGTGGGCGCCGAGCGCCGCCGGCGCATCAGCGCGGGGCAAGTCGCGGATTTTCTGGAGGAACTGAGGGCATTGCCGATCCACGTAGAGCGCCGGGAAGCGATCTGGATCTGCCACGACCTCACACTGCTGTGCCGCAGGCACCGCCTGACCGCCTACGACGCCGCCTACCTCAGTCTCGCCCAGCGCGAGCAGGCGCCCCTCGCCACCCTCGACGAGCAGTTGCGCGCCGCCGCCGCATCCGCCGGCATTCCGCTCCTCCAAGCCCCGTAACTCGCGCGGGTTATCATGGTAGACACGTGCCCGGCGTCTACATCTCGTACCCTTTTTGCGCCCAAAAGTGTACCTACTGCAACTTCGCCTCCGGAGTCTTTCCCCGCGAGCAGCACCCCCTCTACCTCGACGCGCTGACCCGCGAAATCCGCGCCCACGCCTGGCAGTGGACGCCCGAAACCCTCTACCTCGGCGGAGGCACGCCCTCCCTCCTCGACCCCGGCGACCTCGCCCGCATCCTCGCCCTCGTCCCCGGACGCCCCTGGGCCGAAGCCACCATCGAAGCCGCTCCCGGCAACATCACCCCCGCGCTCGCCCGCGCCTGGACGCAAGCCGGCATCACCCGCGTCAGCCTCGGCGTGCAGTCCTTCGTCGAAGCCGAAATCCGCCGCACCGGACGCAAGCACACCGCCGCCATCGTCGAGCGCGAAATCGCCGTCCTGCGCGATGCCGGCATCGCCGCCATCAACATCGACCTCATCGCCGGACTCTCCGGGCAGACCGCCTCCACCTGGAACCAATCGCTCGACTGGATCGCCCGCCTCTCCCCCGAACACGTCTCCGTCTACATGCTCGAAGTGGATGAAGACAGCCGCCTCGGAGCCGAAATGCTCCTGGGCGGAGTCCGCTACGGCGCCGCCGATACGCCCTCCGAAGACTCGATCGCCGGGTTCTACGAAACCGCCGTCGAGCGCCTCGCCGCCCTCGGTATCGCGCGCTACGAGATCTCCAACTTCGCGCGTCCCGGCGCGGAATCGCTCCACAATCTGAAGTACTGGAAGCTGGAGCCTTATGCCGGGTTCGGCGCCGACGCCCACTCCTTCGATGGACGCCTGCGCGCGCGAAACCCCGAGTCCGTCGGCGCCTACCTCGCCGGCGCCGCCGTCGAAACCGAGCCGGCCCGCGATGATGAGCGCTTCTTCGTCGGACTCCGCCTCTCCGCCGGTGTCCGCCCCACCGCGGAAGAATGGCGGCGCTTCGACGCGCCCATCCGCCGCTTCGCCGGCGCCGGACTGCTCGAAACCGGCGGCGGCGTTCTCCGCCTCACCCCTCGCGGAGTCATGCTCAGCAACGAAGTGTTCCAGGAGTTCCTCGCCCCATGATCGATTTGCGCAGCGATACCGTCACCAGGCCCACCCCCGCCATGCGCCGGGCCATGTTCGAAGCCGAGGTCGGCGACGACGTCTATCGTGAAGACCCCACCGTCAACCGCCTCGAGGAGCGCGCCGCCGCCATCGCCGGAAAGGAGGCCGCTCTCTTCGTTCCCACCGGCACCATGGGCAACACCATCGGCATCAAGGTGCTCACCGCGCACGGCCAGGAAGTCATCTGCGATTCCCGCGCCCATATCCTCGATTACGAGCTCGCCATGGCCGCCTGGTTCAGCGGCTGTCTGATTCGCGCCATCCCCACGCCCGACGGCATCCTCACCTGGGACGATGTGCGCCGCTCCATCAAGCCCCTCAACCCGAACTACGCGCCCACCGGCGCCATTGCCGTCGAACAGACCCACAACATGGCCGGTGGAACCGTGTACCCGATCCGCACACTGTGCGCGATTTGCGACGGCGCGCACGAGCGCGGCTTGCGCGTCCACATGGACGGAGCGCGCATTTTCAACGCCGCCACGGCCTTGGGCGTTCCCGTGCAGGAAATAGCCGCTCCCGCGGATACCGTCATGTTCTGCCTCTCCAAAGCTCTCGGCGCACCCGCCGGTTCCATCCTCGCCGGAAAGGCGGACTTGATCGCCACAGCCCGCCTCTACCGCAAGCGCCTCGGCGGCGGCATGAGGCAGGCGGGCATCCTCGCCGCCGCCGGACTCGTCGCGCTCGAAGAATCGCCGGCCAAACTCGCCGCCGACCACGCCAACGCCCGCTTCCTCGCCGAAGGTCTCGCCCGCATCCCCGGCGTGGCCGTCGATCCCGCGAAGGTGATGACCAACATCGTCATCTTCGATGTCTCCGCCGCCGGTATCCCTCCCGCGGAGATCAGCGCGCGCCTGAAGCAGCGCGGCGTGCTGCTCAACCCCATCAACGATCGCTGCCTGCGCGCGGTCACCCACTACGACGTGGACCGCCGCCAGTGTACCCTCGCGCTCGATGCCCTCGCCGAATGCATGGCGCCAAGCGAGGCGCCGCTCAAAACGTCATAATGGATTTATCACACGCATGTTGAGACTTTCTATCCTGCTCGTGGCAGGCACCGCCGCCCTTGCGCAACAATATACGATCTCGACCGTCGCCGGAGGCGCTCCGCCCGCGACGCCGGCTCCCGCCGCCGGCACTTCCATCGGGGTGCCGCACCGCGTCATGGTAGCCGGCAACAGCGTCTACTTCAGCGCCGGCAACAGCGTCTACCGCATGGATTCGAGCGGCAGCATGGTCCTGGTGGCGGGCAATTCCCGCGCCGGATTCTCCGGCGACGGCGGCCCCGCGGTCAACGCCAAGCTCAACTCCCCGCAAGGCATGGCCCTCGATTCGGCGGGCAATCTCTATATCGCCGACTCGCTCAACAATCGCGTGCGCAAGGTCGATCCCAACGGCATCATCACCACCTACGCCGGCGACGGCAACGTCTCCCAGCCCGGCTTCTGGGGCGACGGCAGTCCCGCCACCGCCGCCCAGATCCACGCCCCCGTCGCCATCGCCATCGATAAGAACGGCCTGGTCTACATCGTCACCGCCGCCGACAACACCATCCGCCTGGTCGACGTCAACGGCAACATCGCCATCTTCGCCGGCGAGGGATACAAGGGCTTCTACGGCGATGCCGGACCCGCTCCCAAGGCCGGCATCACCGGTCCGCAGGACATGACGTTTCTCTCCGACGGTTCCGCCCTCATCGCCGACACCGGCAACGGCACCATCCGCAAGGTCACCACCGACGGCAACATCGCCACCGTTTCCGGCAACGGGTCGGTCGGTCTCTCCGGCGACGGCACCGCCACCGGCCTCGCCATGCTCTCGCCCTTCGGCGTCGTCGCCGATTCCTCAGGCAATATCTACGTCGCCGAGTTCGGCACCGAGCGCATCCGCAAGATCGATTCCAGCGGCAACATCACCACCGCCATCGGCAACGGCTCGCTCGGCTTCGCCGGCGACGGCGGCGCGCCCAACAAAGTGGAGATGAACGGCCCCACCGGCGTGGCGCTCGACGGCTCCGGCAACCTCTTCTTCGTCGATTCGCTCAACTACCGCATCCGCAAACTCACCGGCGGCAACGTCGCGACCGTCGCCGGCAACGGCATACTCGCCTACTCCGGCAACGGCGGCGCTGCCATCAGCGCCCAGCTCAATACCCCCCTCGGCGTGGCCGCGGATTCAACCGGTAATCTCTACATCTCCGACACCCTCAACAACGTCGTGCGCAAAATCGACGCCAAGGGCGTCATCACCGCCTTCGCCGGCAACGGCTCCCCCGGCAACGGCGGCGATAACGGCGCCGCCACCAGCGCCCAGCTCAACGGTCCGCAGGGACTCGCCGTCGATGCCTCCGGCAACCTCTACATCGCCGATACCCAGAACAACCGCATCCGCAAAGTCTCCGGCGCCACCATCACCACGATTGCCGGCGCCAACAACGAACTCGGCCTCCCCTTCGGCATCGCGCTCGATTCCGCCGGCAACATCTACGCCGCCGAGTTCGGGCGCAACCGCGTGAGTAAGATCTCCCCCGCCGGCGCCGTCAGCACCATCGCCGGCAACGGCGTCGCCGGTTACGGCGGCGATGGCGGTCCCGCCGCCTCCGCCATGCTCAGCACGCCGCAGGGCGTCGCCGTGGATACCGCCGGCAACGTCTACATCGCCGATACCGGCAATAACCGCGTACGCGTCGTTTCCGGCGGCATCATCGGCACCTTCGCCGGCAACGGCATCGGCGGCTACGATCGGGACGGCGTCGCCGCTACCGCCACCCCGGTCGGCAACCCGGTCGCTCTCGCCGCCGATTCCTCCGGCGCCCTCTACATCGCCGACGGCAGCGCGCGCGTGCGCAAGGTGCTGCCCAACGGCCTGATCACTACCATCGCCGGCAGCGGCAGCCGCGGATACTCCGGTGACGGCGGCTCCGCCACCAACGCGATGCTGAGTTCCCCTTCCGCCCTCGCGCTTGCCCCCAACGGCGCCGTCCTCGTCGCCGACACCTACAACAACGCCGTCCGCCTGCTGCAACCCTCTGCCTCCAGCATGAGCCTCAATGCCATCACCAGCGGCGCCAGCAACCTCGCCGGAGCCATCGCGCCCGGCGAAGTCGTGGTCCTCTGGGGCGCCGGTCTCGGCCCCTCGCCCCTGGCCCAATACCAGTTGGGTTCCAACGGCCTCGTCCCCACCAGCGTCGCCGGCACCAGCGTCTACTTCGGATCGCTCTCCGCGCCCGTGCTCTACACCTCCTCCAACCAGGTGGCCGCCATCGTTCCCTTCGGCGTCAGCGGCGCGCAGGTCCCCGTCCTGGTCTCCTATAACGGCCAGTTCTCCTCGGCTCTGAGCGCCGCCATCGCCACTGCCGTGCCCGCCATCTTCACTCTCAACGGCTCCGGCGCGGGACAAGCCGCCGCCATCAACCAGGATGGCAGCGTGAACGGTGCTTCCAAACCGGCCAAATCCGGCGCCTACATCTCGCTGTGGATCACCGGCGCGGGCCAGACCAATCCTCCCGGCGCCGATGGACAACCCGGCACCGGTCCCTCCGGCGGCCCCGTGCTGCCCGTCGCCGCCACCATCGGCGGCAAGAGCGCCACCGTCCAGTACGCCGGCAGCGCGCAGGGACTCGTCGCCGGCGTCATCCAGGTCAACCTCCAGGTGCCCTCCGGCGTCTCCGCGGGCGCCGCCGTCCCGGTCGCCGTCCAGATCGGCTCCAACACCACCCAACCGAACGTCACCATCGCGGTCTCCAACTAGGCACCTATGCGCTATCGAAAACTCGGCAGGACCGGACTCGAAGTCAGCGATATCGGCTACGGAGCCTGGGGCATCGGCGGGAAACAGTGGCTCGGCGGCCAGGACGACGAGTCCCTCTCCGCCCTCCGCCTGTCGCTCGATCTGGGCGTCAACCTGATCGATACCGCGCTTGCCTACGGCGACGGCCACAGCGAACAACTCGTCGGGCAGGTGGTCCGCGAATCCGGCCGCAAGGTCTATGTCGCCACCAAGGTGCCGCCCAAAAACCGCGTCTGGCCCGCTTCCGCCACCACGCCCATTGCGGAAGTCTTCCCCTACGACTACATCGTCGCCTCGGCCGAGGAGAGCCTGCGCAATCTCCGGCTCGATACCATCGATCTGCTCCAGTTGCACGTCTGGACCGACGCCTGGGTCGCCACCGACGAATGGAAGCGCGCGCTCGAAGACCTGAAGCGCTCCGGCAAGGTGCGGTTCACCGGCGTCTCCGCCACCGAGCACGACCCCGCCAGCGCCCTCGCCGTCATGCGCACCGGCTTGATCGACGCCGTGCAGGTGATCTACAACATCTTCGACCAGGCCCCCGAGAGCGCCATGCTCCCGCTGGCGCAGGAGCTGAACATCGGCATACTGGCCCGCGTGCCCCTCGATGAAGGCTCCCTGAGCGGCCACTTCAGCGAAAGCACCACCTTCCCGTCCGGCGATTTCCGCGAATGGTACTTCCGCGGCGACCGCAAGGCGCAGGTGGTCCGCCACCTCGACGCCCTGCGCCGCGACCTCGGCGAGTCCGCCAGCATCCCCGATACCGCCCTGCGCTTCTGCCTCTCCCACCCGGCGGTCTCCAGCGTGATCCCCGGCATGCGCTCCCCCCGCCACGTGGAATCCAACGCCGCCCTGAGCGACTCCGGCCCCCTGCCCGCCGCGACTCTCGCCCTCCTCAAGCGCCACGCCTGGGACCGCAGTTTCTACTGCTAGTGCTTTGGCCGGCAGGTTCGGTCCGGTGTGCCAACCGCTTGCTAACGCGCGCGGCTCGGAAACGAGCCGCGACCGTGAGGGAGCGGTCGCCGATCAAACGGAAGAAACCACCGCGACGAAGTAATCTGTAGACTAATCCATCAATTCGTCCATATTTCAGATAATAAGAGGTAAAACACTTGAAACGAATTTCTACATATGGCATCATTACGGCACTGCGCCATAGTACCGAGATCCCATATGTCGAAATCCTCTGCATTTCACAGACTAATGCGGGGATTCTGTGCAGCCGTGCTACTGACAGCCGGTACCACGATGGCGTTCGCTCAAACACCATTGCAGGGCAGAATCGTCCTACGCGCAATCTCTGAAGACGACATTTCTAACTACAAGTTGCCCGCCGATACCGAACGGTCCGGCGGACTCTCCACCATCGGCCTCGGCCAACCGGCTTTCCTCGAAGCTCAGGTCAATATCGGCGTGGCCGCGGCGGACATTACCAGCGTCGACTGGACCCTCACCGCGAAACCCGACGGATCGGCCGCAGCCATCGTCGCCAGCCCCCTGCCCGCCACCATGCCCAGTTGGGAGATGGCGGACCGCGTCTCCTACCGGGTAGCCGACCGCAAACTGCTGCGCCCGGATGTCAAAGGCTGGTACACGGTTACCGCGACCATCACGACCAAAAGCGGCGTAGTCACTGCCCGCCTCAATATCACCGGGGCGACCTACGTCGGCATCGGGACCTGCAAAACCTGCCACAGCGGCGGTCCCGCAAACACCGCCTGGTCCATGGCGGATTCCTGGTCCACCACCCTCCACTCCACGATGTTCCAGAACGGCATCAACGGCAATCGCACGACACACTACGGGCCCAACTGCCTCCCCTGCCACACCGTGGGATTCGACACCGCTGCTCTATCCGTCAACGGCGGGTTTGACGATGTCGCCACGCAATTGGGCTGGACCTTCCCCAGCACCTTGCAGCCCAGCAACTGGGCCGCGGTGCCGGATGCCCTGAAAAACGTCGCCAACATTCAGTGCGAGAACTGCCACGGCGCCGGTAGCGAACACGCCGCGAACGGCGGCAACCCGCTGCTGATTTCGGTCAACATGAGTTCCGGCGATTGCGGCCAGTGCCACGGCGCTTCGCCCAACCACATCAAGACCGCCGAGTGGAACAACTCGATGCACGCCGTGACCACCACCGATCCGTCCGGTCCCGGACGCGAAGGTTGCGTGGGCTGCCATACCGGCGGCGGATTCATCCAGCGGATGCGCGGGCAGACCATCACCGACACCGACTACAACCCGATCAACTGCCAGACCTGCCACTCGCCGCACGGGCGCACGTCCCCATCCACCAACCTGCACCTGGTCCGCAACCTGAACCCCGTAACCCTGGCCGACGGAACGGTCGTCGACAGCGCCGGCGCCGGCACCCTCTGCGTGAATTGCCACCACGCCCGCCAGAACGCGACCCAGTACGCTCCCACCGCCGCCGCCAGCCCCTATTACGGCCCGCACCACGGTCCCCAAGGGGACATGCTCGAGGGAACCAACGCCTACACCTACGGCGTCGCCATCCCCAGCTCGGCTCACGCCGATGTCGTCACCGATACCTGCGCCCATTGCCACATGCAGACCGTGGGGTCCAAGGATGCGGCCTTCCTGCAGGCCGGCGGCCATACCTTCCGGATGTCGTACACCGACTCCACCGGCGCCGGCCACGATATGGTCGGAGCCTGCCAGGAGTGCCACGGGAAGAAGATCACCACGTTCGACTTCCCCCTGCTCGATTACGACGGAGACGGCCAGATCGAAGGCGTGCAGACCGAAGTGCAGCACCTGCTGGACCAGCTCTCCACGCTGCTGCCGCCCGCCGGCAAGCCGAAGACGTCCCTGACCATCGATTCCACCTGGACGCGCGACCAGTTGATCGCCGGATACAACTGGCAGTTCGTGAACAACGACGGCAGCCTCGGTGTGCACAATATGGCGTACACCGTCGGGCTGCTCCAGACCACCATCGAGCACCTGAACGGCAAAGCGCACTTCGTCGTGAAGGCGGCGGGTACGTTCCGCCAACGCAAGACCCGCTGATCTCCGGCGGGATTCAACCAATCCGCGAAGGGCGGGACGGGTCCGCATGCCGTCCCGCCCGTCGCGGTGACCAGCGCTACCCGATCTTCTGCCCGCACAGCGGACAGTAGACGCCGAACTCGGGAATCTGCTGCGAGCACTTCGGGCAGATCTTCATCCGCGAGCCGCCCGAAGCCAGCCGCACGAGCAGGAACCCGGCCACTCCCAGCACGCCCAGCGTCACCACAATACCGAGGATCACCAACAGTTCCGGAAGCCCGATGGTAACCATTCCCCGCCAGCATACCACCGCTCATCCCGGCCTGATCCCGCTGCGCCGCGCCCCTCCCAATCAGAAGGAAATCCGGCTGCCCAACTGGAACGACCGCGGTCCGCCGGTGCCGAATATGCTGCTGAACCGCGTGGTCGGCTGCCCGAACTCCGGCGCCAGCAGGTTACTCTCATAGCCGCTCAGGTTCGCCGTGTTGAAGAGGTTGAACGCCTCGCCGAACACCTGCCACTCCAGCCGCTCCCCGATGCGGAAAAACTTGGTCACCCGCACGTCCTG
The DNA here is from genome assembly GCA_037442245.1 of Candidatus Solibacter sp. Lineage (GTDB taxonomy): Bacteria > Acidobacteriota > Terriglobia > Bryobacterales > Bryobacteraceae > Solibacter. The sequence goes on from JBBIQR010000068.1 coordinate 9,951, forward strand.
CGAATTGAACACCCGCCCCAGTTCGTAATTCGAAGGCAGCGAGATGCGCGGGAACGTCTGCGCCGCATTCGGACCCGGCTTGCCCGCGTACGTCTGGTTGTACTGACCCACCAGGTTCGCGAGATCGCTCTTCCCCAATCCGAAGTTGAACTGATTCGTGCCGCCGCCCGGCAGCAGGAACTGGTCGACCCCGGTGCCGTAAAAGTCCGTCCCGGTGATGACCGGCTGGAACGGCTGCCGGCTGGTGAAACTCGAGATCAGCGAAATCTGCACGCGCTTGGGCAATTCGAAAATCGCCGAAAGATTCAGAATGTGGCGCGGCGACGAAGGTCCCACGTTCTGCAGCCAGTTGTTCAGGTTCGTGATCGGCGTATAGAGCTGCTGCGCGCCGTACACGTTCGTATCGCTTTGCAGCGCGTAGGAGAGGCTCGCCTGATGATGATGGCTGAACCGCTTGTCCACCCGCACCAGCAGCCCCTTGTACGTGCCGCGCCCGCCGCTGATGGTCGCGTTCACCGGTCCGTTCGAGCATTCCACGAACGGCGTCGTGGCATTCGCCGCGTTGCACCCCGGAATCAGCGGCCCGCCCACCGCGTTGAAGTGGTTCAGGTCGATCCCGCGCAGCATCTCGTGGATGAAATGGCGGAACGCGAAGTCCGCCGTGAACGCCAGGTCCTGCGTCACCTGCCGCTCCACCCCGATGCTCAGGTGCTGCGCCGCCGGCGGAACGAAATCGTTCACGAACAGGTCCGTCCCCGTCTTGAACACGTCGATGTTGCGCACCGTGAGGTCCGTGTTGCTCGGGTTCACGTGCAGTTGCTGGATGGCGGTGGCGCGCACCAGCGGGAAGATCAGGTTGAGCAGCGCGCCCGAAAACGCGGTGGGCACCCGGATGTTCAGCGGCGTTCCGGCGGGCAGCCCGGGCAGCGGAATCGGATTCGGCACGATGCTTCCCGGCAGCGGCAGAAAGCCCGTGCCCAAAGGACCCAGGTAAGCGCGCTCCACCAGCCGGCTCTCGATATTCAGCGTGTCATAGAAAATCCCGCCGCCGCCGCGGATCACCGTGCGCTCGTCCGCCGTCGTCCAGGCGAAACCCAGCGCCGGCGTGAACCTCAGGTAGCTGTGCTTCTCGTTGCTCAGCCCTCCCGGACCGAACACCGGCTCCAGAAACTGCGGCTTGGTCAGATCGTGGTTCAGCGCGTTGCTCTCAAACGACCACGCCAGCCCGTAGTTCACCGTCAGGTGCGGACGCGCTTTCCAGCTATCCTGCCAGTAGAAGTGCAGCAGGTTGTCGTGGTCCGCCTGCCCGCGCTGAAACGCCGGCGGCTGATTCACGTCGCCCACCCCAAACGTGAAGGTCTGTAGCGGCAGGCTCAACACGTCGTTCACCGTTTGGTACGCCGTCCGCAGCGTCGGCGCCAGCGCCGGATTCAGTTGCCGCACCTCCTGCGGCGAAAACAGAGTGATGTCCGCCGGCACGTCCAGCGAGTACGTCCCGGTGCCTTTCAAATGCTCCCACTCGCCGCCGAACTTGAAGCGGTGCCCGCCGTGCTGCCACGTCATATTGTCGGCGAAGATGTGCCGCCGCGTGTTGCGGCTTTGCGGCGAATTCGTCTGGTTGCCGAACGTGATCCCCGCCCCGACGATGGTGACGTGCGGTCCGCCCAGCCCCAGACAATCCGGACACTCGGCGTCCGTCGGCGGACGGTTGCGGTTGCTCCAGAACGTGGTCGAGTAGCGGAATTCGTTCACCACGTTCGGCTTCACGCTCGAAATCAGCGAGAACACTCCCGAATCCGCCCAGTTCGTATTGCTCACCCACGAGGACGGCAGCGAGTTCGCCACCCGCGGCGCAAATTCGTCGTTGCCGTCGTGCGAGTAGCGCACGAACGCCGTATTGCGCGACGAGACCCGGTAGTCCAGCCGCCCGTTCACCAGGTTATCGTGCCGCGGACTTGCCGCCACCCGCGCCATCGAAGCGAACGCCGGATCGCTCGGCACCGCCGTGAACACGCCCTTCTGATTGTTGTGCTCGTAGGCGCCGAAGAAGAACAGCTTGTCCTTGATGACCGGTCCCCCCACCCACAGCCCCGTCTGCCGCCGCGCGAAAAACGGATCCGGCGCCAGCGGGTCCCGTTGCAGCCCCGGATATGCCGCCATGTTGTGATCCCGGAAGAAGAAAAACCCGCTGCCGTGCAGCGCGTTGCTCCCGGTGCGGGTCACGATGTTGATCGCTCCCCCGGCGGCGATACCGGTCGAAAGATCGAAGTTCACGCTGCTGATCTGGAACTCCTGCACAATCTCCTGCGAGAAGTTCTGCTGCGTCCCGCCGTCCACCGGGTCGTTGATGCGCGCCCCGTCCACCGAAATCCGCGTGAAGTCCGGGTTGTTGCCGAGCACGCTCACGTCCATCGACCGGTTGTAGGTTCCCTGGAAATTGGTCGAGATCTGCACGCCCGGAGTCAGAAACGCCAGTTGCAGGAAGCCCCGCCCGTTGAGCGGCAACTCCTGAATCTGCTTGCGCGTGATCACCTGATCCACGCTGTAGCGCTCTTCCTCGATCTGCGGCGCCACCGCGTCCACCGTCACCGTGTCCTTCTGCTCGCCCACTTCCAGGTGAAAGTCCACCGTGGTCACCGCCCCGGTCTGCACCAGCGCGTTCACCAGCGTCCGGCGGAAGCCCGGCGCCTCCACCCGCATTTCGTACGACCCTGCCGCCAGCGACGCCACGCTGTAATGGCCGGAACCGTTGCTCGCCAGCGCGCGCTCGAACGAAGTCGCCGCATTGCGCACCTTGATCGAAGCGTTGGGCACGGCGGCTCCCGCGGCATCGTAGACCGTTCCCGCGATCTCGCCCGTCGGAGCCTGCGCCAGCGCGACGCCCCAAGGCACCAGCACCAACAGAGTGCTGCGTCGAAATACCATCTAGAGACCCCTCACCAGCTTATTCAGCCACACCTCGCCCCGGTTGGCAAGCAAATTCAGCGACTTACCGCGACCGGAGGACGCCGGAGGCCCGCACCGCCCACAACCACGCCGCCGCCCCCGCGTAGCCCGCCGCCACGTCGCTCGGATAGTGGACCCCCAGGTATACCCGGGTGATCCCGATCGCCAGCGCCAGCAGGACCGCCGCTGCCCACATCGCGCGGCGCCTCCCCACGGCCCGCCCCGCCGCCGCGATCTCCCCGAGCGTCAGGTAGAAGCACAGCGAGACGAACGCGTGCCCGCTCGGAAAGCTGTACGTGAAAGGCTTGGGATATCCGAAAAACGGCTCCGGCCGCGCGCGGTGGAAGATCAGCTTCAGCCCTTCGTTCACCGCATCGCCGCCCAGCACCGCCAGCAGGAACAAACCGGCTTCGCGGCGGCGTCCGGCGCGGATCAACCACAGCACGGCGATTCCGCCCAGCGGCCACAGCACCAGGTCGCCCCCAAGCTGTGTGACCGCCAGCGCCGCCCGCGTCAGGCCCGGCGACGCCGCCGCGTGCACCGCCTCGCGAATCCGCAGGTCTAGCACCGGGACGCCGGACTTGGCGACTGCCGCCGCGATCCAGGCGAAAACCAGCGCCGCCGCCAGCGCCGCCGCTCCGTACCGCACCGCCGCTCGTCCGCCGGTCACGTCAGAACTGCGCCAGCGCCAGCAGCGGGAAGTAATCGCGATACATCCCGTAGGTGAGGTAGAAGACGTTCGGAAAGCCCGTGCCCGTCGTGGCCGATTCCGGCCAGTGTCCGTCCGGCAACTGCCGTTCCAGCAGGTACCGCGCGCCCGCGCGCGCCGGAACCGTCTCGCGTTCCCCGGCGGCAACCAACCCCAGCAGCGCCCACGCCGTCTGCGAAGCGCAACTCGGCGCGGTCACAAAGTGGTCGCGCGCGTAACTCACGCAGCTCTCGCCCCAGCCGCCGTCCGGATTCTGGATCGCGCGCAGCCACGCCGCCGCGCGCGAAATCGCTTCGCGCGCCTCCGGAGCCCCGCTCGCCGCCAACCCCCGCATGGCCAGAAACGTCCCGTAAATGTAGTTCACGCCCCAGCGCCCGTACCAGCTTCCATCGCGCTCCTGCGCGCCCAGCAGGTACTCGACGCCGCGCTCGACCGCGTCGTGGCCGGCCAGTCCGCTCCGCGACAGGCACTCCACCACCCGCCCCGTGATGTCCGGACACGTCGGATCCAGCATCGCGTTGTGATCCGCGAAGGGCACCCGGTTCAGCACCGCCCAGTTGTTGTCCACGTCGAACGCCGCCCAGCCGCCGTCGCTCGATTGCATCGCCAGCAGCCAGTTCACCGCCCGCCGTTCGCACGCCGCCTGCGCCGCCGCGTTCGACCCTCGGGCGTGCATCAGCGCCAGCAACACCATGGCGGTGTCGTCGATGTCCGGATAAAATTCGTTGGCGAACTCGAACGCCCAACCCGAAGGCTCCGTGTCCGGACGCTTGATGCTCCAGTCCCCGCGCCGCCGTACCTCTTTGCTGATCAGCCAGTCCGCCGTGCGCGTCATCCTCTCATCGTCCGTGACCCCGGCCTCTCCCATGGCAAACGCGCAGATCGCCGTATCCCAAATCGGCGACAGGCAAGGTTGGAAGATGAACCGCTCGTCCGTCTCGATGAGCAGCGATTCGAAGTGCCGGATCGCCTCCAGCCGGTCCGGATGGTCCGGCGCGTAGTCCAGCGCGTCCAGCGCCATGATCATGTACATCATCGCCGGATAAATCGCGCCCAGCCCCTCGGTGTGCTGCGTGCGCGCCAGCACCCAACGCTCCGCCTCGCGAATCGCCGCACCCCGGATGCGCTCGCTGCCCCGCTTCTCCCACACCTTGAACACGCGGTCCAGATGGTGGAACAGCACGCTCAGCCCGCTGCGCTTGGGCAGCGCCAGCGACACTCCCGGCAGCAGCAACTCGTCCAGCGTGAATCCGTCCGGCGCCCGCCGGTTCGCCCCGCGCGCCTGCACAATCGAAAGCGGCACGACGATGGAGCGCGTCCACGACGACATCTCGTACAGCACGTTCCCCGGCAGCATCACGATCTCCGGAGGCACGCTCGGCACATACTTGCGCGGATACAGCCCGAACAGGCTCAGGTTGATCTTGACGTAGCTGTTGGCCGCCTGCAGTCCCCCCAGCCCCAGAATGCACTCCCGCGCGCGCCGCAGGGGATCGCTCTCCGGAGCCAGACCCGCCAGCTTCAGCGCCGTATACGCCTTCACCGTGGCGCTGATCTCCGCCATCCCGCCGGTATAGATGTTGAAGCCGCCGTCCGCCAACTGCCGTTCCAGGATGCTGCGCACCGCCTTGCCGATGCGCCCCCGGCTCGGCGGATTCCACTCCGCGCCCTCCGGCTGATGCAGCCACAGTTGCAGCAGCACGTAGTCGCTTTCCAGAGTCGCGTCCGCCGTAAGCTCCCCGCACCAGAAGCCTTCCGGCGCCTGTTGCGCAAACAGTCCGGAGGCCGCCCGCGCCACCGCCGCCGCCGCGCCGGCATGTTCCACCCGGCCCGCCGCCGCCGTCGTGCGCCGCTTCCGTTCCGCCGGAGCCGTCTGCATCCATTCCAACGACATTCGGTCCCTGTTTAGACCCCCTATGGTATCAACGTACACTGGCATTATGGACTGGCAACTCAGCCGCGAAGAAACCCGTGTACTCGGCGCCCTCATGGAAAAGGAGATCGCGACCCCGGACTACTACCCGCTCTCCTTGAACGCCTTGTTGAACGCCTGCAATCAGAAGTCCAATCGTGAACCCGTCGTCGCCTACGACGACTCCACCGTCGAAGCCGCCCTCGAATCGCTCCGCGCCCACGGTCTCGCCATGCGCATCACCGGCGACGGGCGCGTCGCCAAGCATGAGCAGCGCTTCACCGAACGGCACAACCTCGGCCGCCGCGAAGCCGCCATCCTGTGCGTCCTGATGCTGCGCGGTCCGCAAACCCCGGGCGAACTCCGCGGCCGCGCCGAACGGCTCTACACCTTCGACGATCTCGAAGGCGTGGAGAGTACCCTGAACCGTCTGGCGGAAATGGGATTCGTGAAACTCCTGCCGCGGCAGGCGGGCCACAAAGAGGCGCGGTGGGCGCACCTGCTCTCCGGCGAAATCGATTCGCCGGCCGAAAGCGCCCCCGCCGCCGGTCACGCCCCATCCACAACCGATCGCCTTTCCGCGCTCGAAGAGGAAGTGGCTCAACTCAAGCGGGAATTCGAGGAATTCCGCCGCCGATTCGAGTGACCCGGCCGCTTACTTCACCAGCACGGTCTTGCCGGCTTCGATCTTCACTTTCTGATTGATCGGCTGCCCGCTGGTGGGCGCAATCTGCACACTGTAGTCGCCGGCGGGCAACTCCAGGCCCTGGAATGGATTGCTGAATTCGTCCACGTGACCCATGTAGTGCTCGTTCACGTAGACCGCGGCGAATTTGTCCGCATTCTCCGTCCGGAGCGTGCCGAACGGCCCCTTCGGAACCGGCAGCGCCTTCATGGTCTGTTTCAGTTCCGCGGTCTTGCCGGCTTGAATCGTCACCGTGGTGTCGATATCTTCATAACGCGGTTCCACCAGCTTGATTTTGTGCTCGCCCGGGGCCAGCGCGTACTTGCGCGCCATGCGGAAATTCGCGGCCGGCCCGACATACTTGCCGTCCACAAAAACCCCCGCCCGTCCCGGATCCACTTTCGTCTTCAAATAACCCGTCTGCTGCGCGCAAAGAGAAGCCGCGGCCATCAAACCCGCGGCGGCGATCGTAAAGAACTTGGCCATCACAACGAATCAGCCTCCTTGACCGATTAAGAAATCAACAAAGCCCACTGTTCAGGCTATCCGATACCGCCTGAAGAAAACAAGGGACTATTCCGCGCCATCCCCTCCGCCGATGAGCACTCCCGCCGCCCCCAATGCGATAATCTCCAGATGACGCTCGCACACCCTTGGGCGCTAACTCGCCACACGCGGCCTCTTTTCACCTACACCCTCTGTCTGGCTCTCAGCCTTCTCCCCCTGCACGCCGCCGATCCCCCGGCGCTGCGCGGCTACTCGGCCGACTCCTCGCGCCAGCAGCAGCAGTGGGAAGCGAAATTCCGCGCCATCCCCGATACCGGCGCGATGCGCGATTACATGCAGCGCCTCTCCGCGCGCCCGCACCACGTCGGTTCGCCCTACGACAAAGACAACGCGGAGTGGATCGCCGCCAAAGCCCGGGAGTGGGGCCTCGACGCCTCCATCGAAACCTTCGACGTGCTCTTCCCGACCCCCAAGGAGCGCCTCCTCGAAATGACCGCTCCCTCCCACTACACCGCCCGCATCGAGGAACCCGCCGTCCCCGCCGACCCCACCTCCCAGCAGAAAAGCGAGCAACTCCCGGTCTATAACGCCTATTCCATCGACGGCGACGTCACCGGTCCCCTCGTCTACGTCAACTACGGCGTGCCCGCCGATTACGAACAACTCGACCGCCTCGGCATCTCCGTCAAGGGCGCGATCGTCATCGCCCGCTATGGCGGGAGTTGGCGCGGCATCAAGCCCAAGGTCGCCGCCGAGCACGGCGCCATCGGCTGCCTCATCTACTCCGACCCCCGCGACGACGGCTATCAGCAGGGCGACATCTTCCCCCTCGGGCCCCTGCGCCCGCCCGCCGGCGCGCAGCGCGGCAGCGTCATGGACATGCCGATCTATCCCGGCGATCCTCTGACCCCCGGCATCGGCGCGACCAAGGATGCCAAACGCCTCGCCCTCAAGGACGTCACCACCCTGACCAAGATCCCGGTCATGCCCATCTCCTACGGCGACGCCCAGCCGCTGCTCACCGCCCTCAAAGGCCCCCTGGTTCCCGCGGACTGGCGCGGCGCCCTGCCCATCACCTACCACATCGGGCCAGGCGCCACTACCGTGCATCTCAAACTGGCCTTCAACTGGGATATCAAGCCGCTCTACAACGTGATCGTCCGCATCCCCGGCTCCACCTGGCCCGACGAGTGGATCATCCGCGGCAACCACCACGACGCCTGGGTCAACGGCGCCGAGGATCCCATCTCCGGCATGGCGCCCGAAATGGAGGAAATGCGCGCCCTCGGCGCCCTCCTCAAACAGGGCTGGAAGCCCAAACGCACCATCGTCTATTGCGCCTGGGACGGCGAGGAACCCGGCCTGCTCGGTTCCACCGAATGGGCCGAAACCCACGCCGCCGAACTCCAACGCAAAGCCGCCGTCTACATCAACTCCGACGGCAACGGCCGCGGTCTCCTCCAGGCCGAGGGCTCCCATACCCTGGAAACCTTCGTCAATACCATCGCCCGCGACATACAGGACCCCGAAGCCAACGTCTCCGTCTGGCAGCGCCTCCGCGCCTCGCGCCTCGCCGCCCCCCCTACCCCCGGCCGCGACGACGTGCGCACCCGCCCCAACCTCGCCATCGGCGCCCTCGGCTCCGGCAGCGACTACACCGCCTTCCTCGATCACCTCGGCATCGCCAGCCTCAATCTCGGCTTCGGCGGCGAGGACCGCGGCGGCATCTATCACTCCATCTACGACGACTTCTACTGGTACACCCACTTCTCCGATACGAAATTCGTCTACGGACGCGCCCTCGCGCAAATCGCCGGCAGCGCCGTCCTCCGCCTGGCGGACGCCGACCTGCTCCCCTACGATTTCGACGCCTTCAGCACTACCGTGCGCCGCTACATCGATGAAGTGGAAACCCTCGCCCGCGAACGCCGCCTGCAAACCATCGACCGCAACCGCCTGATCGACGAGGGCGTCTACGCCCAAATCGACGATCCCCGCCATCCCATGCTGCCGCCGCCCCGCGAAGCCGTCCCCCCGGTTCTGAATTTCGCGCCCCTCGAAAACGGCTACGCCGCGCTGCAACGCACCGCCGAAGCCTACTCGAAGGCTCTCGCCCAGGCCGCCGAAGATGGCGGCAGCGCCCTCGCCCGCGCCTCCCTCCGCGATGTGAACGCGCGCCTCATCTCCGTCGAGCGCGCCCTCACCCTGAACGATGGGCTCCCCCAGCGCCCCTGGTTCGAACACCAGATCTACGCCCCCGGCTTCTACACCGGTTACGGGGTCAAAACCCTGCCCGCCGTGCGCGAGAGCATCGAGCAGAAACAGTGGAAACTCGCCGACGAGCAGATCGTCCGCGTCGGCAAGGTGCTCGAGAACGCCGGCGAAGCGATCGATGGCGCCACCGCCGCCTTAACCGCCGCGGCGCGCTGACTTGCGGCGCTTCTCCAGTTGCTGATTCACGTGTCCGAGGCTGGCGAACTGCCCGGCGAATTCCGCCCCGGGACCCGGCCTCGGCCGCCGCGTCCCCCGGAAATCGCCCCGCCGGAACAGGTCCGTTCGCGCGATCACCGCCGCCCCCATGGCCCGGTACTCGTACGTGCCCTGCGCCCAGGCCGAATCGCCGTCCAGCCACAGATAGAAGCCCATTGGCTCATCCTATCAATTGCGCCACGCTCTCAAACAACAACCGTGGATGAAACGGCTTGGCCAGGACTCGCAATTTGACGAACGCATCCGCAATCGAAGGATCGGGAAATGCATCCAGGTACAACACCGGCACGTCCGGATGCGCCGCAAACTCCAGCGGCATGTTCGTCACCAGCACCTGAATCGACGCGCGGTCTCTCCGCAGCATGGCGCGCGCCGTGCCGGCTGTGGCGCACACCACGTCGTATCCTTGATTGGTTAGGGCGGAACGCAGAAATCGGCTGACTAACGGCTCTTCCACCACCAGGATCGTGGCACGGCCCCGTACCGTTTGGGCGTCGCCCGCCACGCACTCCGATGTCTTCACTACTTGTATATTCGGCGAAATTCGCCCCTCGAACAATACCCCCAATTGCGCGCAGTCCGCGGCTGAAATGCGGGGAGTGAGGCTACCCCTTGGCCGCCCGCCGGCGG
>JBBIQR010000069.1:0-19631 GCA_037442245.1 Candidatus Solibacter sp.
CTGGCGTCGCGCTGCTGATCGTGTTGGCCGCAACGGCCCTTCGCGCCGCGCGCGCGGGAGGAGGCCCTGGCCCATGTCTAGTTACGCGATCAGTCACGAGCGGGCGCATGCGTTCTACACCCATTTCGAGCGCAAGGGCGAGCTAGCCGGCCAGACCCACTACTGCCCTGGCTGCGGGCACGGCATCGTGCACAAGTTGCTGGCGGGCGCGATCGACTCGCTCGGAGTCCGCGACCGCACGGTGCTGGTCAGCCCGGTCGGGTGCAGCGTCTTCGCCTACTACTACTTCGATACCGGCAACGTGCAGGCGGCGCACGGACGCGCGCCGGCGGTGGCCACCGGAATCAAACGCAGCCGGCCGGACAGCATCGTGGTCGCCTATCAGGGCGACGGCGACCTGGCCGCGATCGGCACGGCGGAGATCATCCACGCGGCCAACCGCGGCGAGAACATGACGGTGATCTTCGTCAACAACGGCATCTACGGCATGACCGGCGGCCAGATGGCGCCCACCACTCCGCTGGGCAAGCGCAGCACGACCTCCCCGCGCGGGCGCGAGAAGTGGAACGACGGCTACCCGGTACACGTGTGCGAACTGTTGAACTCGCTGGACGCGCCGGTCTACCTGGAGCGCGTCTCGCTGGGCGATAACAAGCAGATCATGCAGGCGGCCAAAGCCATCCGCCGGGCACTGGAATACCAGGTGAAGGGGCTGGGCTTCTCGCTGGTCGAGGTACTCTCACCCTGCCCGACCATCTGGAAACTGACTCCGGTGGAGGCGCAGAAGTTCGTGCACGACGAGATGGCGACGCTGTTCGTGCCGGGCTGCGTGCGCGACCGGGGCCAGGACGCGGAACCGCGCCCCGCGCCGTTCGCCGCGCCCGCACTGGTGGACGTCCCCGGCGTACTCGGCTTGACCGGCGGCGATGGGCCGGCCCCGGCGCCGGAGCGCGATCTCGACCTGCGCATCAAGATCGCCGGCTTCGGCGGACAGGGCGTGCTCATGCTCGGCGAAGTGCTGGCGGAGGCCGGCCTGGAAGCGGGCTACGAGGTATCCTGGCTGCCCTCGTACGGCCCGGAGATGCGCTCCGGCACGTCGAACTGCCACGTACGCATCGGCCGCCACCCGGTGGATTCGCCGCTGGTCTCGCGTCCCAACGTGCTGCTGGCGCTCAACGAGCCTTCGCTGCGCAAGTTCCTGCCGGCGGTCGAACCGGGCGGGGTCGTCATCTATAACGGCGGCGAGGTCCCCGGCGGATGCGAGCGCGACGACGTGCGGATGGCCGCGATTCCGGTCACCGCGATCGCCGATTCGCTCGGCGCCGGGAAGGTGGCCAACGTCGTGATGCTGGGTGCGCTGCTCGAACTCTCTGAAGCGGTGGACGAGGAAAGGGTACGCGGCGCGCTACGCAAACTGGTCTCCAACGACCGTTACTACGAACTCGATCTGCAAGCCCTGGAGCGGGGCCGGGAAGAAGGCCGGAAACTCGCCGCGGACGCCTACGGCTGGGGCGTGTGAGGCTTCCTTAGATCACCCAGTACAGCAGCGCGACCAGAACATCCACGATCACCACGATGGAGACGATCCAAACGATTACGGCGCGCCGCACCTGGTCCTGGGTCGGCGTGCTGATCCCGATGGTGTAGTGCAGGCCGGTGATGAAACTGGTCAGGAAGCGGACCGGTATCAGCCTGGTCTGTACGCCGATCGCCGCCAGCACCATGAGCACGTTCAACCCGAGGAAGTAGATCATTCCTTTACCAGTATGCCTGCCCGGACCCGCACCGTGGCGGCGCCCTCCGCCGGCCGGCCTGTAACCTTTCCCCTTTCCGGAACGTTCCCGGTTTGAGAGCCGGACGTCCGTTCCGGCAGCTATAGTATTGTCTGGATACTCCCGAGGTACCGTTCCATGCGCACCATGTATCTTCCGCTCCTGGCTTTATCGGTGGCTCCGGCGTTAACCGCGGCGGCCGATCAGCGCGCCTGCACCATGCGCGATGCCGCTATCCCGGCCCCGTCCCTCACCTACGTCCTCTGCGAACAGGGAATGCTGCTGGTGACCGCCGATGACGGGGCCACCTGGAACACGCGCAAGATCGTCGACACCAAAGGCCTGCGCGCGGTCTCCTTCCGCGACGCCGACCGCGGCGTGGTAGTGGGCGAAGGCGGCACCATCATGACCACCGCCGACGGCGGCAAATCCTGGGCGCCGGTCAAAACCACGACCACCGAGAATCTCACCGACCTGCAAATGATCGGCGACGAGGGCTGGACCGTCGGGTTCGACGGCGTCATCCTCCACACCGCCGACGGCGGACGCTCCTGGCAGCCGCAGAAGAGCGGCGTGACGCTTTCGCTCGAAGCCGTCTCCTTCCTCGATCCCAAGAACGGCTGGGCGGTCGGCTGGAGCGGCGTCATCCTGCACACCACCGATGGCGGCGCATCCTGGAAGCAGATCAAAACCCCCGCCGCAAGCTGGTCGTTGACCTCGATCCACTTCATCGATCCGGACCACGGGTTTCTCAGCGGCTTCGCCGGCCAGTTGGTGCACACCTCCGACGGCGGCGCCACCTGGGAGAAAGTGCAGACGCCCTACTCGGGATGGCTCTCCAGCGTGATGTTCGACAAGGCCAACCGCGGCTGGATCACCACCGACGACGGCTTCCTGCTCAGCACGGACGGCGGCAAGACCTGGAAGCTCACCACCGCCGGCGCCGCTTCCGAGGGGCAGACCCAGCTTTTCCTCAACAAGCTCATGACCTCGGCGGGCACGACGTGGGCGCTCGGTCCCTTCGGGCTGGCCAAACAAATCGGCGACGGCACGCAGTGGAAGAAGATCGAGAATCCCCTCTCCGACAACGGTCTGCAGAAGTAGCCGCCGCGCGGCCCCGGTGTATGATCGGGAAAGCGCGCGGCGCACCCGCGCGCCCGAGGGGGCTGGGTGAAATCGGCGGACGTCATCATCATCGGCGGCGGTATTGTAGGCTCCAGCATCGCCTACCATCTGACCGAGGCGGGATGCCGCAGCGTCGTGGTCATCGAGCGGGAATCGCACCAGGGCAAAGGCTCCACCGGTAAGAGCATGGGCGGCGTGCGCGCCCAATTCTCGCTACCGGTCAGCATCCGGATGTCGCTGTACTCCATCCCGTTCTTCGCCGCTTTTGAAGAGGTGATGGGGCACCCCAGCGGCTACCGCGCCCAAGGCTATCTGTTCGTCGCCACCGATCCGCGCCACATGGACTACCTGCGCGCCAATTACGCGCGGCAGGTCGCGGCCGGGCTGAAGACGGTCCAACTGCTCGGCCCGGACGATGTGCGCCGGCTCGCCCCGGAGATCCGCGCCGGCGACGTGATCGGCGGCACCTTCTGCTCCACCGACGGCTTCGTGGACCCCTACAGCGTGATGAACGGGTTCATGCTCAAAGCGATCGAGCGCGGCGTGGAACTGTTGCGCGATACCGAGGTCACCGGCATTCGCCGTGACGGGCACGGCATCTGCGGAGTCGAGACGACCGGCGGCGGGGTCGCCGGACGGGTGGTGGTGAACGCGGCGGGCGCATGGGCGGGTCTGGTGGCCAAACTCGCCGGAGTCGACCTGCCGGTCGAGCCGTTGCGCCGTATGCTGGTCCCCACCGAGCCCTTCGACAAGGTGGCGCACACCTCCCCGATGGTGGTGGACATGGCAACCGGCTTCCATTACCGTCCCGAAGGCAGAGGGCTGCTGCTGGCGTGGAACGATCCGGGGGAAACCCCTGGCTTCAAGCTCGGCTTCGACCCGGGGTTTATCGAGAAGATCCTCACCCTGGGGGTCACCCGATTGCCGGTCCTCGAGGAAGCGGAGGTCAACCCCAAGCGCGCCTGGGCGGGGCTTTATGAGATGACCCCGGACCACCACCCGGTCATCGGGCCGGTAAAGGACGTCCCCGGACTCTTCCTGGCCAACGGTTTCAGCGGGCACGGGGTGATGCACTCCCCCGCTACGGGACGGATTGTGGCAGACCTCATCACCCGTGGCACGAGCACCCTGGTCGAGACTGAACCCCTTGGCCTGCAACGGTTTGCCGAAGGCCGCCTGCTCCACGAGACCGCCGTGCTGTGATCCCCGCCCGACACCCCGGCGACCCGGTGCCGCCGTTTTTGGGGGCGGTGCCTGCAGGGTGGTATACTCTTGGCGCAAAGTATTTTGGCTCACCCTAAGGGGGTGTCACCTTGTTCGACCTGATCATCGCGCGTGCGATCTTTGTCTCGGTCTTAACCATAACCGCGTACTTCCTCCGCCCTTTCCAAGCCGCTCCGATGGTTGCGGCGGCCTCCGGCCTGGTCCTCGGCCTCCTAATCGTCTTCTTCGAACTGCGCCTCGAAAAAGTGACCCTGACCCGCCTGATCGGGGCTGCCTGCGGTTCCATCCTGGGGATCGTCGGCGCCTTTGTGATGACCCTGGTCCTCGGTAAAGCCGTTCCGGACCCGTTCCTCCAGGTTGCGCTGCTCCTGCTGATGGCCTACGTCGGGCTGATCGTGGGCGCCAAGAAGGGCGACATGATCAACCTGGCGGCGCTCGGAGGGATTTTCGGGGGCGAAAAATCGTCGAAGAAAACCTTCAAGATCCTGGACACCAGCGTCATCATCGACGGCCGCATCGCCGATATCGCCGAAACCGGCTTTCTCGACGGCGTCCTGGTCATCCCGCAGTTCGTCCTGCGCGAGTTGCAACTCGTAGCCGATTCCGGCGACTCGATGAAGCGCAATCGCGGCCGCCGCGGCCTCGACATCCTCCAGCGCATCCAGAAAATGGCCCACCTCAACGTGCAGATCGTCGAGGAGGACTTCCCGCACGTCCGCGAAGTCGACATGAAGCTCATCGAACTGGCCAAGGTCTACGATTGCAAGGTCATCACCAACGACTTCAACCTCAACAAGGTCGCGCAACTGCATGGGGTCGAGGTGCTGAACATCAACGAACTGGCCAACTCGCTCAAACCCATCGTGCTGCCCGGCGAGACCATGCGGGTCTTCATCCTGAAAGAAGGCAAGGAGTACAACCAGGGAGTGGCTTACCTCGACGACGGCACCATGGTCGTCGTCGACAACGCCAAGAAGATGATCTCCAAGACCATCGACATCTCCGTCACCAGCGTGCTCCAGACTACCGCCGGCAAGATGATCTTCGGCAAGTTCGACGAGCGCGGCCACGCGCAGCCTGGACAGGAACGCCACGACCGGCCGCCACGCAAGAACGAGCCGCAGCCGGTCACCAACGTAGCCGCGGAGAAAACCACGATAGAATCGTAGTCAAATGAAAGTTGCCGTCATTCTGCCCGCGGCGGGTTTGGGCACGCGCATGGGAAAAAGCTCCGCCGAGGCGGGCACCAGCCGCAAGCAGTTCATGCTGCTTGAAGGCTCCCCGATCCTGTTCCACACGGTGCGCAAGTTCCTCGCCTGTCCCCGCGTCACCGAAATCGTGGTGGCGGTGCGCGCCGAGGACCGCGAATGGGTGGCGGAGATGCTGGGCCGCGAATTTCCCGGCGGGCGAGTGCGCGTGGTCGAAGGCGGCGACAGCCGGCAGCACTCGGTCGAAAATGCGCTGCGGACTCTCGATAGCTCCTACGAACTGGTGGCGGTGCATGATGCCGTCCGCCCGTTCATCGACCTGGAAACCATCGACAAGGCGCTGGACGAAGCCGCGCGCACCGGCGCCGCCATCGTAGGGGTTCCCGCGATCGATACCGTCAAGCAGGTAAGCCGCGGCACCGAGCACGTCAAGATCCGCGCTACCCTGCCGCGCGAAAAACTGGTGATGGCCCAGACCCCGCAGGTGTTCCGCTACGAGGTGCTGCAACGCGCCTTCGACGAAGCGCGCAAGGACGGCTTCCTCGGCACCGACGAGAGCAGTATGGTGGAGCGCCTCGACGTGGAAGTGAGTGTGGTGCCGGGCAGCGACCGCAATATCAAGATCACCAAGCCCACCGACATGGACCTGGCCCGCCTCTTCCTGCACGAGGAAATCGAGCGGCACGCCGCGAAAGGCGCGCGCGAGTGAGTGAGATCCGGGTCGGGCAGGGCTGGGATGTGCATCGCATCGCGCCCGGACGGCCGATGATTCTGGGCGGCGTCCGGGTGGCCTGCGACTTCGGCCTGGAGGGCCATTCCGACGCCGACGTGCTGGCCCACGCCATCACCGACGCCATCCTGGGCGCGCTGGCCCTGGGCGATATCGGGATGCACTTCCCGGATTCCGATCCCCGCTGGAAGGGCTGCGATTCCCTGGTGTTTCTGCGGCACGCGCGCGATCTGGCCGCGGAACAGGGCTTCCACATCGGCAACGTCGATTCCACCGTGATCCTGGAACGCCCCAAACTCAAGGACTACCGCGCCGGAATCCGCGCGCGTCTGGCGGAGGCGATGGGGATTTCCCCGGATCGCATGAGCGTCAAGTTCAAGACCGCCGAGCAGGTAGGTCCGGCGGGCGAGGGCAAATCGGCCGAAGCGCAGGCCGTGGTCCTGCTGCTGCGCGACTAACCTCCCGCCGTTCCAACGAGTCAATTAAACAACTTTATTTGCATCCCGTGAGCCGAATCGGGCATCATAGTGCAAACCAGGGGAAGTTCTCCGGCGGGCGCCGCCGACGTGTTTCAGACCACAAGTTAACGAGGGATGATCATGAACAGATTCTCGGCTTTGAGGCCGGTGTTGCTTACGGCCGCTATTCTTGCCCTGATGGCTTGCGCCATCAGCTCACCGCTTCACGCGCAAATCACCGGGGACATCCTGGTCAGCGTTTCGGACGCGACCGGGGGCGTGATCCCCAATGCCGCCGTCACGGTACGCAGTCTCGGCACCGGTACGCAGCGCACCGCCCCGACCGACTCCGATGGCACCGTCCGGTTCACGCAGCTTGCCATCGGCAACTACGAGGTGAAGGTCGAGGCATCCGGATTCGCGGCGCGCGTCACGCAGACGCAGGTGGGCAGCGCGGCGATCGCCCGCGTGACGGCGCAACTGGAGGTCAGCACGTCCAAGCAGGAGGTCGTGGTCGCCGAGACTGCCCAGCAGTTGAACGTGGTCAACGCCCAGCTTCAGACGAGCACCGAACAGGCCGATATCCGCGACCTGCCGATCGCGCAGAGCGGCGTCCTTGGTCTCTCCGGCACGGCCCCGGGGGTGGTCCCGGTTACGCCGCGCAACCCGTTCCTCGGTCTGGGCAGCTTCAACTCCAACGGAGGACGCGGGCGCGGCAACAATATTACGCTGGACAATGCCACCGCGACCGACGTCTCGACCACCGGCGGCGCCGGACTCGGCACCGTGCCGCTCGACGCGATCAAGGAAGTCAACATCATCACCAACAATTTCAGCGCCGAGTTCGGACGCAATTCCTCGGCGCAGGTGCAGATCCTGACCCAGAACGGCACCAACGACTTCCACGGTTCGCTCTTCGAGTTCGTCCGCAACAATATCTTTAACGCCCGCGACTACTTCGACCGCACGGGCAGCGCCTCCATCGTCCGCGACAACGACTGGGGGGCGACCGGCGGCGGACGCATCATCAAGAACAAGCTGTTCTACTACGGCACCTACCAGGAGCAGAAGATCCGCGGCTCCGGCGGCACCCGCATCGCCAGCGTGCCGACCCCCGCGCAGGTTGGCGGGAACATCGACCCCACCGCCAAGGCGCTGCTCGCCCAGATGCAGGTGCCCACCGATCCCTCCGGCACGGTCAGCAACAGCGCCAGCAACGTGAGCAACAACTGGTCGCTCTCCGGCCGTATGGACGCCAATATCACGGACCGCGACTTCTTCTATCTGCGCTACGGCTACCAGAACGCCAAGACCAGCAGCGCCGGCCTGACCTTCATCAACTCCAACCTGCCGACGAACGGCGCCACGTCGGTAAACGCACCGCAGAACGCCACCGTCAGCGAAACCCACACCTTTTCGCCGGCGCTGGTCAACACCTTCCTGGCCTCGTTCGGGCGCTCCCGCCCCGGCTTTGCCCCGATCGCGCAGTTCGGCGGACCCGAAATCGACTTTCTGGACGGCACCTCGACCTTCGGCATCTGGTCCGGTGTCCCGCAGGGGCGCGTGCAGAATACCTTCCAGTACACCGACACCCTCGGCATGGTGCGGGGCAAGCACCAGTTCAAGTTCGGCGCCGACATCAACCGCGTGCAGGCGAACAGCTACTTCGACGCCAACGTGCGCGGCACCCTGACCTTCCTCACGCTCAGCGATTTCCTCTCCGGCAAACCCTTCCAATACTCGCAGCGCTTCGGCGGCTCGGTGCGCGGCAACCGCATCACCAACGCCTACTTCTTCGCGCAGGACGACTTCCGCGTATCGCGCTTCCTGACCATCAACCTGGGGATGCGCTTCGAGGGCAATAGCGGCGTGAACGAGGTCAACAACATCCTCTCGAACCTCGATCTCACCAGCAACAAGCCGCTGGGAGGCGCCGGCACCGGCGCGTTCGGGTCGTTCTACACCGGCGGCACCTACTTCAACCCCACCCACAACTGGGCGCCGCGTTTCGGTTTCGCCTGGAACCCGCACGGCGGCAAGACCTCCATCCGCGGCGGCTACGGCATCTCCTACGACTTCATCTATCTGAACCCGATCACCAACGGCCGCTTCCTGCCGCCGTATATGTACCTGTTCTCGCTGCCCAACACCCAGATCACGGGCGCCAACAGCTTCGCGAATCTGGCGGCCGGCACTTCCGCTTTCCAAGGCACCGGCGCCGCTACCATCGGCACCTTCGGCACCAGCATCCTGAACTTCGGCTCCGCCACCCCCATCGACCGCAACCTCAAGAATCCGCAAGTGCAGCAGTTCAGCCTCACGATTCAGCGCGAACTCCCCTTGGGCCTGGTCGGGCAGATTTCGTATTCCGGCACCAAAGGGAATTTCCTGCAGCGCACGCGTCCGCTCAACTTCCTCGCGCCCGGGCAGTTCACGCCGCCCGCAACGCTCGCCGAGCAGCAGGCGCAGCAGGCTTCGGGGTTGTACAGCAAGCTCAACGCGGGGTTGAACGCGCCGTTTTCCGCGTACAGCAACCGCATCGATCCGCGGTTCGACAACCTCTCGTTCGTCGACGCCTCGGCCAACTCCAATTACCACTCGATGCAACTGAACGTCTCGCGGCGTTTCCACAACGGGTACTCCTTTAACGCCGCCTTCACCTGGTCCAAGTCGATCGACGATGTGTCCGATGCCCTGGGCGTGTTGGCCAACGACAGCGCCAGCCAGCAGGACCCGTTCAACAACCGCAACAACCGCGCGGTTTCCGAGTTCAATGTGCCCAGGCGTTTCGTCCTCACCCACACCATCGCGCCCAGGATTCTGCCCACTCTGCGGAATCCGTTCCTCAAGGGCGTCTTGCAGGGGTGGGAGTTGAGCGGGATCTTCCAGGCGCAGAGCGGATTCCCGGTGAATCTCTTCAGCGGATCCGCCGCCGGTCTGGCAGACCCCACGCTGCTCGGCGGGAATGACTCGGTGCGGCCCAACCTGGTGGGGCCGGTGAGTATTCCGTTCCGGCCGAACCCCGGCCTCGGCGGCAAGAATCCGAATCTGGTGACCGCGTCCGGCCTCGCGCAACCTCTGGTCGGCGCGTTCGGCACTCTCGGACGCAACGTGCTGACGCTAAACCCCCTGGTTCAGGCGGACTTCACGTTCGGCAAGGAGTTCGCCATCAAGGAAAGAATCAAAGCGCGCTTCCAGGCCCAGGTCTATAACGCTTTCAACAACACGACCTTTTCCCGCCCCGGCGCGACGCTCTCGGCCCCGTCCACGTTCGGATACTACACCGACACGGACACCGATTCGCGCAACATGACGATGACTATCCGGCTGATCTGGTAGACCCGCCTCGGCCTACACCCCGCGGCGGAGGTGCTCCCTGCCGCGGGACGCGGCGTTGCTGGCGGGGTGCCTGGAACCGTCCGGCCGTACTCTCTAGTGCTTTGACCGGCAGGTTCGGTTCGGTCTGCCAACCGCTTGCTAACGCGCGCGGCTCCGAAACGAGCCGCGACCGTAAGGGAGCGGTCGCCGATGAAACGGAAGGAACCACACGGTCATCAGCCTAGCTGGCGAGAATGCACATGCGCCGGGCGGCGCGGCGTGCTTTCAGGCGTTCGTTGGCCTTCTTCTGCTTCTCGGCGGACACGATGGTCTGGCAGGAATCGCAACGCTTCCGGATGCGGGAACGAGTGATAAATTCCGCGCCGCAGCGGCGGCACTTCTTGGTCATCGTCTCCTCAAGCGGGAGAATCCCCGGCTTCTTGGGCAGGAGATGGGAATAATGGAAGTCGCAATGATTCATGTCAGGCACCTCTTTCCAATTAGGTGGTAGGACAGGTCCACCGAGTCCGGTTGGGTGGTAATCCCCAACAAGACCGCCGGGTGCATAAAAACCCGACACCCGGGTACACGACAGGCGGCGTGGCCGTCCGTCCCGGACCAAAGCGGATCTGTATGAAACGAAAGAATTTGCGCGCGCATGACGGGACTCAAACCCAGTTGGCGGTGGCTCTTGGTCCCGATTGCTGTCATGCTTGGCATCATATGTTGCACGCAAGACGCCGAACTCACGCCGCGGGAGACGATGCGGGGCGGTAGACGTCCGCTGCGTGGAGTAACTCCCACCGGAGGTGGTTCACGTAGAAAAGGAGAAGCGCCTCCGGATAGGTGGAATGAAACTGGCCAAACACGCGTTCTTCCCAGCCCGCGGGAAAGTACTTCTCCGCGTCCAGGTCCTTCGCGAAAAATCCTCCCTCGTGCGGTACGCCGAGGAAATCCAGCACCTTCTCAATCATGTCCAGGTGCGAGACCAGCACCGCCTGCCCCATATCCCGCGCGAACTCGTCCTCGCGCGCGACAATTCGCTCCCACAGGCGGGGTACCGCCTTGCGCAGCGTTTCGGTATTGAGTTTGTGCAGATGGGCGCGGACTTTGAAACCTTCGTAGATCTGATAGGTTCGCAGCTTCCCGATGGAGATGCCCCGGATCAATTGCGCAAACGATTCCGAGCCGAGGCCCAGGAAGACGTCTGAAATGTCCATAAATTGTCAGCGTATCATGGCCGGACGCTTCTCGGGAGGTGAAACTCCGCTTTTCTCCTTCGCAAGATTTTCACCAGCTTTGGCGGTAAAATAAGGAGTTTGGGCACAAATGGCTAACGTAATCATACTGGGCTCTCAGTGGGGCGATGAGGGCAAGGGCAAAATCGTCGATCTCTTCGCGGATCGCTTCGACATCGTGGCGCGCTATCAGGGCGGACACAACGCCGGACACACCGTCTTCATCGGCGAGAAAAAGTACGTTCTCAAGCTGATTCCGAGCGGCATTCTGCGGCCGGGGAAGAAAGCCGTCATCGGCAACGGGCTCGTGCTCGATCCCGCCGCGTTATTGAGCGAGATCGAAGCGCTCGAATCCGCCGGCGTGCAGGTGACCGGGAATCTCTTCATCAGCAACCGGGCTCACGTCCTCTTCCCGGCGCATCGCATGATGGAGAAGATGTCCGAGGGCCGCGAGGGGCGCATCTCCATCGGCACCACCTCGCGCGGCATCGGCCCCTGCTATGAAGACAAGACCGGGCGCCGCGGCATCCGCGTCGCCGACCTCCTCGACCGCGATTTCTTCCGCGCGCAGTTCGATTCCGTGATGGAAGAAAAGGTCACCATCGCTAAGACCTTCGGCATCTACAGCGAAATGGATCTCGCCGCCGTCCGCGACGAGTACGAGCGCTTCGCCCTCCGCATCCGGCCGATGGTGTGCGACACCGCCGCGCTGCTCAACCAGGCCATCCGCGACGGCAGGAGCGTTCTCTTCGAAGGCGCGCAGGGCACCATGCTCGATATCGACCACGGCACCTACCCGTTCGTCACCTCATCGAGCGCCAGTGCCGGAGGCGCCTGCACCGGAACCGGCGTCGCTCCCACGAAGATCGACGGCGTGCTCGGCGTCTCCAAGGCATACATCACGCGGGTCGGCGGCGGTCCCTTCCCGACCGAAGCGCTGGATGCCTCGGGCGACCTCATCCGCAAGCGCGGCAACGAATTCGGCGCCGTCACCGGCCGCCCCCGCCGCTGCGGATGGTTCGACGTGCCCCTGCTGCGCTACACCGCCACCATCAATGGATTCGATAGCCTGATCGTGACCAAACTCGACGTGCTCGACGAGTTCGACTCCATCCGGGTCTGCACCGGCTACCGCATCGGCGGCGAGGAGATCCACGAAATGCCGCCGACCGTGGGCGAAATCGAGAAGTTGGAGCCGGTTTACGATTCGATGCCCGGCTGGAAGTCCAGCACGTTCGGCATCGCGTGCTTCGACGAACTGCCGGCGCGCGCCAGGGATTACATCGCGTTTCTCGAAGAGCGCACCGGCGTCGAGGTGGGCTGCATCTCGACCGGTCCGGAGCGCAACCAGACCATGGTGCGCCCCGGTTCCCGCTTCGAAAAACTGGTGCGCGGCTAAATCCGCCCGCTCAGTCCTTCGCTTCCGTGCCGTCCGGCTTCACCAGGACTTCGTGCTTCTTGCCGCCCGCGGCGGTGTAGGCGGCCTCGTAGAACGTGGCGTTGCCCTTGGTCATGGTCTCCACCATCCCGAGTTTGCCGTTCCCCACCTTCTTGAGAATGGCCGCCTTCGCCGCCGCCGGGATGCTGTCGATCGCGGTCTCCTCTTCCACTTCGAGCAGCGTGCCCTTGGTGTCGACGTTGAAGTCCCGATGCTTGCCGTTGAGCATCGTCTCGACTTCGTACTGCATCACGCCGTCTTCTTTCTCCTGCGAAATCGCTTTGATCTCGCCGCCCTTCGCCTGCTCCTGCGCTGCCTTCTGCACCACGGCGGGCAGGTCCTTCATCGCGAGTTTCTTCTCCGCCGCCACCGCGAAAGTGGCCACCGCGCCGATCGTCCATACCGTCAGAAAAGTTCGAATCATGGGTTTCTCCTAAGATCGAGACTAGACCAGGGATCTGAAAATCCTCTGAAAAGCGGCCATCACCCCGGCAGCGTCCACCAGAACCGCGATCCCCGCCCCGGGGTGCTCTCCACCTCGATTCTGCCGCCGTGCGCTTCGGCAATCGCCTGCGCGATGGAAAGCCCGAGCCCGAATCCGCCGCCCCCGCGCGCCGCATCCGCGCGGTAGAAGCGGTCGAAGATGTGGGGCAGCGCTTCACTCGGGATGCCCTCGCCGGTATCGCTTACCGAAAGCGTCGCGCCCCCGCCGTCGAGCCGCTCCACCGCGACCGCCACCCGTTCGCCCGCCGGCGTGAACTTGATCGCGTTGTCCACCAGGATGGAGAGTACGCGGCGCACGCCGGTGGCATCCGCCATCGCCGGCGCAGCCTCCGCCGCGGCAACCGCGCGCAACTCGACCCCGCGTTCGGCGGCCAGCGCGCCGTACAGTTCCACAACCGCCGCCACCGCCGGATTCAGGTCGATGCGCGCCGGCGTCATCTCCGCGCCGCCCGAATCCGCGCGCGCTACCGAGAGCAGCGTCTCCGTCAGTTCGGTGAGGCGGTTCACGTCGCGCACAATGTGGCGCAGGCTTTCGCGGTACTCCTCGGGGCCGCGCTCCCTCCTCAAAGCGAGTTCGGCGGTGGTGCGGATCACCGCCAGCGGCGTGCGCAGCTCGTGCGACGCGTCCGCGGTGAACTGCCGGATGCGCTTCACCGACCCCTCCAGCCGCTCCAGGACCGCGTTCCACGTCTCCGCCATGCGCTGCAACTCATCGCCCGTGGCCGGCACCTCGACCCGCCGCGAAAGGTTCGTCACCCCGATCGACTGCGCCACCGCGGTAATGGCGTCCACCGGACGCAGCGCGCGCGAACTCAACCAGTACCCGCCCAGCCCGGCCAGCACCAGCACCGCCGGGATCATCATCAGGAGCAGCCGTTCCAATTCGTCCATCACCGCCTGGACATCGTCGAGCGGCATCGCCATGTGGACTTCGAAGCGCGATCCCGCGGCCGAGAGCCGGCTCACCAGCAAGCGGTACGGTCTGCCGCCGTGCTCCACCGTGAGCCGCTCGCCGGCCGGGTGAGCCGCTCCGCCAAGCAGCGGCGCGTGCCCTGGGACCGGAAAAAGGTAACCGCCGGAATCGCGCAATTCCATGAGGGTCCCATCGGCGATCTCGCCCGCAAATTCCGTGAACTCCTGTTGCAGCGCGTCGCGCGAATGGATCTCGCCCTCCCCGCCGAGCGCGGCCGCGAGACCGGCGGCGCGCTGATCGAGCCGCGTATCGGCGCCGGCGATCAGCCGGTGCTCCAACGCCAGCCACATCGCAACACCGAAGAGCCCGAGCCCCAACGCCAGCACCGCCGCGTACCACGCGCTCAGCCGTACCCGGATGGAGAGCCGCGTCATTCCCGCTCCACCGCGATGGTATAGCCCACGCCGCGCACGGTGCGGATCGCGCTGCCCCGCCCCGGCTCGTCGATCTTGCCGCGTAGCAGCCGGACAAATGCGTCCAGCGTATTGCTCTCGATCCCTTCCCCGCCCCACACACCTTCCATCAGGCTGTCGCGCGTGACCACGCGGCCCGCGTTGCGCATCAGCGTCTCCAGCACGGCGTACTCGGTCTTCGTCAAATCGATGCGCCGTGCGCCGCGCCACACTTCGCGCGCGCCCTGATCCATCCGCAGTCCGCCCGCCTCGAGCGTCGCCGGCCGCGGCAGCGGACCGCGCCGGCCCATGGCCCGGATGCGCGCCAGCAGCACGTCGAACGCAAACGGCTTGGTGAGGTAGTCGTCGGCTCCAAAATCGAGGCCGCGCACGATATCCTCCGTTGCGTCGCGCGCCGTCAACATCAGGATCGGAGTGCGGTCGCGGCCCGCCCGCAGGCGCCGCGCCACCTCGAAGCCGTTGAGGCCGGGCAGCATCACGTCGAGCACGAGCAGATCGAAGCCGCCGCACTCGGCCGCGGCCAATCCGGCGCGCCCGTCGCCCATCACGGTGACGGCGTGGCCCTCTTCGCTCAGTCCCTGTCGAAGCAGATCCGCCATCCGGCGCTCGTCCTCGACCAGCAGAATCTTCATCGCGGCAATCGCCTACCATGGTAAGACGCGAATCTGAAAATTGGGTGAACCCGGCCGGAGCGATGTTCCACAATGGAGATGAAGCCGCAGTGAAAGGGTGAAACCGGGGATGAGAACGGGCCGTAGCTTTAGTGTGCTGAGATTTACCTTGCTGCTGTGCCTCCCTGCCGCCCTGACGGCGCAGGACGCGCGCGACATCGTGCGCCGGTCGATCGACCTCGATCGCCACAACACCGACGTCGCGCGGAACTACACCTTCATCCAACGCGAGCAACAGCGCGACATCGATGCGGCCGGGCGCGTGAAGCGGGTGGACAGCGACACCTGGGACGTCACGCTGCTCGAAGGCTCGCCCTACCGCCGCAAGATCGCCCACGACGATCAGCCGCTCTCCGCCAAGGATCAGGCGCGCGAGGAGGCCAAACTGCGCCGCAGCATCGAGGACCGGCGCAAGGAAACGCCGGAGCAGCGCGCCCTCCGCGTCCAGGAGTGGCGGCGCAAGCAGGAAAAGCAGCGGGATCCGTTGCGCGAAATCCCGGATGCCTTCGATCTCAAGCTCGCCGGCGAAGAGCAGGTCTCCGGCGTGGACACATGGGTCATCGACGCGACCCCGCATCCCGGCTACCACCCGCGCAGCGCGGCGTCGGCGTTCTTCCCCAAGGTGAAGGCGCGGTTCTGGATCGCGCGCCAGGATTACCAGTGGGTGAAGGTCGATATGGTTTCGCTCGACACGATCTCGGTCGGCGGCTTCCTTATCCGCATGGCCAAGGGCAGCCACCTGGAATTCGAAGCCGCACATGTCAACAACGAGGTGTGGCTGCCGAAGCGCGCCGTTCTGAAGGGCGCGGTGCGCATCGCGCTTGTCAGGATGCTGCGCGGCGATGTGACTTTCGAGTTCAGCGGCTACAGGAAGTTCCAGGCCGAGTCGCGCGTGCTACCCATGACCACCCAGAACGAGCGGTAACGCGGCCGGCGGTGTCAGTAGACGATGTGGAGGCGCGCGCCCGCCGGGTCCCATTCGAGTGTGGCGGCGCGTCCGCCCGCGCGCACCGCCGCCGCGTCCGGATCGCTGCCCGACCGGATCACGAGTTCCTTCCGCCCATAGAAATACTCGAGCGCGCCTTCGATGCCCCATCGCTGGAAGCCCGCGGGTCCGCCCGAGAAAATGAAACGGCGCGCTTCGGGATGCGCGTCCGCGAAGCCCTCCACCGCGCCCATCCACGCGTGGATCGCGGCGTCGCGCGCCAGCGTCTCGCGCGACCTCCGCCGCAGTTCGCGATAGTCCGCCGGCAGCATCAGGATTACCAGCGCCGCGAGCGCCGCGGGCGCCGCCGCCTCCGCCACGCCGGTGAGCGCGATGGCCAGTCCCGCCACGGGCAGGTAGCAGTAGGCGCTGAAGACCCGCCCCGGCAAAAAGAGCAGCGGGAAAAAGAACAGGGCCATCAGAGACAGCCCGAACCAAGTCCGGCGGTGCCGCGCCACCACCGCAAACAGCGGCGCCGCGAACCCCAGGTACGGCACCAGGAAGAGGCGTCCCGCGTAATACGGCAGCGTGCGCGCCAGCGCCGCCCCGCTAAAGCGGAAGGTGTAATCGTTGTCGCGGTTCGGATTGAGGAGCATGCCCTGCAAGCCGAAGGAGAGCGAAATCGCAAAGAACGGGATCAGCCGCTTCCAGCGCCGTCCGCCGAACCACCACTCGTACAACGCCAGCGCCAGCGGCAGCATCACCGCCAGTTCCTTACTTTTGTAGGCGAGCCAGAACGCCGCCAGACTCAGGATCCACCGCCCCCGCATCCAGCACCATAGCGCCGTGAGCGAAAACGCCGCGCACAGCACGTCGAACACGTACATCGGTTTCCAGAAGTCGTCGAACAGCGCCATGTGCAGTCCGAAGAACACGCACGCCGCTGCCGCCGCCGGCGGCGATGCGCCCAGCCGCCGCACGATCAGCCACAGCAGCCACACGTTCAGCAGGTGAATCGCCTGCAACACCGCGACGTACACCGGGAAGTCCAGCCCCGCCGCGGCTTCGACCGCGTAAAAGTAGAAGTGGCCCGCCGGGCGGAAGTTGTTCGGCTGATACAGCGGCGTCGCCGCGCCCTTCAGGTAATCCAGCGGGCTGAGCCACGGCGTCCAGGAGAGGTTGTCGATTTCATCGTCCTGGAACCACCCGCGGTACGCCCCGCGGTTCGCCGCCAAAAACATCGCGGCGAAAAGCCCGAACAGAAGGATGCCGCGGCGGAAGCTCATCGGCCGTCAGTGCTTCACCACGCGCAACCGCGCCGTGTCGATGCCCGCCGCGTTCACGGTTTCCAGCGCTTCGCCCCGCGCCACGTCGAAGACCACGTCCTGGAAGGCGATATCTTTCGCGTTGGTGATCTTCAAACCCGTCTGCGCCTGCGCGCGCACGCCGCTGAACGTGATGCCTTCGAACGGCATCTCGCGCAGACCGGTGATTTCGCCGATGCTTTTCGATCCGCGCGCGGTGATGTTGCTGAAGTGGAAATCGCGGAACACCGGCGTGCCCTCGCCCGCCGGGACCAGTTCGTTGAGCAGCGCCTTGCCGCTATAGAACGCCGTGATACTGAACGCGGTGGCCACGTCCTGCATCACCACGTTGGCCACGTTGAACCCTTCCACCACGCCGCCCCGCCCGCGCTGCGTCTTCACCCGGATGCCGGTATCGGTGCCCTGAAACACGCAGTTGCTCAGCACCACGTTGCGCGCACTCCGCCGCTCATTTCGCTGCCAATGGTGATGCCGCCGTGCCCGCGCAGCATCACGCAATTAGTGACCGTGATGTTCTCATCCGGCCGCGCGGCCTTGCGTCCGAGCGCGTCCGTGCCGGACTTCAACGTCACGCAATCGTCGCCCACGTCGATCCGCGAATTCACAATCTGCACGTTGCGGCAGCTCTCCGGGTTGATGCCGTCGGTATTGGGCGAGGGCACCGGATTTTCGATCGTGATCCCGTCCACCCGCACGAACTCGCAGAACTGCGGATTCACGGTCCACGCCGGAGAGTTGATCATGTGCAGTTGCTCGATCGTGACGAACTTGCTGCGTACGATGCGCACCAGGTGCGGACGCCCGTTGGCCAGCTTCGCCAGTTCCGCGCGCTCCGCCGGAGTGCGCTGGTCGAGCGGCACCTTGCGGCGGTCCGGCCAGCCCATGCGGCGCCACCAGTATTGGCCCTGCCCGTCGATGAGCCCGCGCCCGCGCAGGGTCACGTTCTCCGCGTCCTCGGCGTAAATCAGCGGCGAAATCTCCTGGCGCCCGTCGCCCCACACGCCCGCGCGCAGCGGATAATCCTCCGGATCGGGGCTGCCCAGCACGACCGCGCCGGCTTCGATTTCGAGCGTCATGTTGCTCTTGAGCGTAAGGGCGCCGGTCAGGTACCGGCCGGGCGGAACCACGACCGTCCCGCCGCCCGCCTTGGCGCAGGCATCGATCGCGCGCGCGATGGCCGCCGTATCTTTTCTGGTTCCATCGCCCGCCGCGCCGTAGTCCCGCACGTTGAACGTGGCCGCGAACGCACCGGGGACCAGCAGGAGAACTCCCGCGATCCGCCGGGATTTCCGAGTCATGCATCTATAATAGCGGCAGATGAAAACGATTTCGGTTTTGCTCCTCGCATGGCCCCTGCTGGCGGCGCAGTCCGGAAGCGAGAGCGTGGTTGCCGCCGATGGCAGCGGCGAGTACCGCACGGTCCAGGCGGCGGTGGACGCCGCGCCCGCCGGACGCCACACGCGCTTCACCATCCGGATCAAGCCCGGGCGCTACGCCGAGCGCGTCGTCGTTCCCGCGGAGAAGCCGTTCCTCGCTTTCATCGGCACCGGCGATCCCGCCGCCACCGTCATCACCGCGAGCATTCACGCCGGCATGCCCGGACCCGGAGGCAAGCCGCTCATCACCTTCGGCACTCCTACCGTTTTCATACAAGCCGACGACTTCCTCGCCGAAAACGTCACGTTCGAAAACTCCGCCGGACCCCACGGGCAGGCGCTCGCCCTCACCATCATGGGCGATCGCGGCGTCTTCCGGAACTGCCGCTTCCTGGGTTACCAGGACACGCTTCTGGCCCAGGCGGGACGACAATATTTCGACCGCTGCTACATCTCTGGCGCCGTCGATTTCATCTTCGGCGGCAGCGCCGCGTGGTTCGAAGCCTGCGAGATCCACGTCACCGCCAACGGTTACATCACCGCCCCCAACACCACGCGCGACCAGCGGTACGGTTACGTGTTCCATAAGTGCCGCATCACCTCCGAAGCCGGCGTGCAGACGTATCTGGGCCGGCCGTGGCGCCCGTACGCCGCCACCGTCTGGCTGGATACCGCGATGAGCGCCGCCGTCCGCGCGCAGGGCTGGCACAACTGGAACGATCCCTCCCGCGAGACGACGGTGCGCTACGCCGAGCGCGGCAGCACCGGTCCCGGCGCGGAGTCCGCCGCGCGCGTGCCGTGGGCCAAGGCGCTCACCGAAGCCGAAGCGCGCCAGTACACCGTGGAAAGCGTGCTCGGAGGTCTCGACGGCTGGAACCCGTTGACCGGCGCGGTGCGGCGCGCCATCCGCGTCACCCAGGGCGCGCGCCGGCC
>JBBIQR010000070.1:0-19611 GCA_037442245.1 Candidatus Solibacter sp.
CCTTCTCGGGAACGAGCGTGCTGGCCACGAACGCCGCCAGCGGAACGGTCTCGGTGATCGATACCGGCAGCGGGGCCATGACCCAGACGGTGACTGTGGGGCTCGGCGCCAGCGGGATCGCGGTTGCGGGCAGCACGGCGGTGGTGGCGAACATGCAGGCGGCGTCGGTCTCCATCATCAACCTGGCCAACTACAGCGTATCCACGGTCGCTCTGCCGGCCGGGACGCGTCCGCACGAAGTGGCCATTTCCGCGCAGGCGAACAAGGCGGTGATTACGACGCCGATGTCGAACGGATTCCTGATCCTGGACCTGGGGACGAAGGCGTTCACGACGGTGCCGACCAGCACCTGGAACGGGATGGGCCCAGGGGCGGTCGCGCTCAACGGCAACAACATCTACATCGCAAACCAGATGACCGCGAGCGTTACCGTGGCTGACCTCGGATCCGGCGGCGTGGTCAAGACGTTTCCGGTCGATCCCGGTCCCATGGCGCTTACCGTCGCGGCGGCGAAGAACCAATTGCTGGTGCTCGCCGAAGGTACGGGGACGCTCGATGTCGTGGACCTGGCCAGCTACGGGGTTGTGAACCGCATCGACGCCGGCGGCACCGAGCGCCAGGGACAGTTCACGATGCCGCTGATCTCCTCGATCACTCCGAACAGCGCTTCCGCGGGGAGCACGTTCACGCTGACGATCGCCGGCTCCGGGCTGCAGGCGGCGCAGGGGATCGACTTCACCATGACGGCTGCCGGGATGGGCGGCATGGGTGGCGGCATGATGGGCGGGAATGGCGGCGGCGCCGGAATCGGCCTCGGCCAGGCGGATCCGAACATCAAGGTCACGAACGTACAGACGAACGCCGCGGGCACGCAGGTCACCGCGTCGGTACAGATCCTGTCCACAGCCGCGATCGGCACGCGTCAGGTCCGGCTGCAGACCGGGTACGGACCGGTCATGGGGATGATGACGAATTCCCTGTTCAATGTGACGAAGTAGCGGCCGGCTATTTGCTCTTGCTCAGCTTCCGGTAGTAATCGGCGACCTTATCGGCGTAACCGGCGGGCACGTGTTCGTTGCCCGGACTGCGAACACTGCCCGCGCCGTTGGCCTCCTCCACCTTCTGGCGCAGTTCCAGTTCCACCTGCTCCACGTTGCCGATCAGAGCCTGGTGAATCCGTTCGGCGAGCAGAGGATCGTTGGCGTAGGTGTACGGATTCAGACGCTGCATTTCGCGGATCAGGTTCTGCAGGTCGCGGTTCATGTTCTGATCCGTGCCCGCCTGCTGCTGGAGTTGTTGCAAGCTGCGCAGCGTCTGGTTATACGTGTTCTCGAAGGCGCGAGGATCGACGCCCGGCTCGTTGCGCGGGTCGCGGTTGCCCCAGTAGCCGGGACCGCCGTAGGGATTGCCGCTTCCCGATTGCGGCCCGCCCATCGGGCCGTAATTGGGGCCGTAGCTGGAATTGCCCCCGCCCTGCGGACCGGGACTGCCCTGGGGGTTGCCGCCGGCCTGCTGACCGCCGGCTTGCTGGCCCCCGCCTTGCTGACCGCCCTGCTGCCCCTGCTGTCCCTGCTGTCCCTGCTGTCCTTGTTGTCCCTGCTGACCGGCCTGTTGTCCCTGCTGTCCTTGCTGGCCGCGCTGGCCCTGCCCCTGCTGCATCTGCCGCGCGCCCAACTGTTCCAGCTGACGCCGCAGTTGCTCCACGTTGTTGAGCGCCTGTTCGGCGCCCTTCGCCCCCTGGCCGTCCTTCGCCTGCGCGCCCTGCGCCAACATCTGCTGCGCCTGTTTCACCTGGTCGCGCAACTCGCCCAGCGCCTGCGTGATCGCGGCTTCGTTCATCACGGCGTAACCGCCCATGCCGCGGCGCAGGTAGTCGGCGTCGCGCTGCATGTAGCGCGGGATGTCGGCCTGCTGCATTTCGCCGAGCGTTTCCCGCAGGCGCGTGGCGGCTTTGGGCTGGCTGCCCTGCACGCCGCGGATGGTCTGCTGCATGGTCTGCTCCAGCCGCTTCAGGTCCTGAATTTCGGATTCCTGTTCGCCGGCGAGCGCGCCGGCCTGCTCGCGCGTGGGTTCCTGGTTGTCGTTGCCGAAGGCGCGGCGCATCTTGCCTTCGAAGCCCTGCTGGCGCCGCGCCAGGTCCTCGGACTGGCGGACGAGGTCGTCCATCTGCCCGTTGGCCTCGTTGGCGCGCATGCCCTGCATGAGTTGCTGGGCTTCGCGTAGCCGGTCGGCCGCGCGCCGGGCCTGCGCCTCGCCTTCGGGCGTGCCCGCCTGCTGGCTGGATGCCGCCCCGCGCATATCGTTGAGCGCCTGGTTCAGACGGTCCAGCATCTGCTGCAACTGGTGCGGGTCGGCGCCGCGCGGCTGCATGCCCTGGTTCGCCATCTGCTGCATGCGCTGCTGCTGCGCGTTCTGCTGCCCCTGCTGGTTCTGCATCTGGCCGGACTGGCTCTGCTGGCCCTGCTGCATCTGGCCGGACTGGCCCGCCTGGCCGGATTGCTGGCCCTGTTGCCCGGACTGCCCCTGCTGCCCCTGCTGTCCCTGCTGCCCCTGCTGACCCTGCTGCCCGCGGCTGAGCTGGCCCTGCTGCGAGGAGCGCTGCATCTGCTCGATCTGCTGGCGAAGCTGTTCGGCTTCGCGGCGCAGCATTTCCTGCTGCCAGCGCTGCTGCGAGGTCTGCTGCTGCCCGTGCTTCTGTTGATCGGCGAGTTCCTGCTGGCGCCGCGCGAGTTGCTCGAGTTTCTGCTGCGCCTCGTCGATCTGTTTCTGCTGCTCGCCCGCCGCCTGGCTGGATGCCTGGGCGCTCTCGTACTGATTTTTTTCGGTATCGAGTTCGAGATCGAACAGCCCTTCCAGGTCGCGCGCGCCCGCCCCGCCGCCGCCACCGCCGCCGCCCTGATTGCCGAAGGCCACCTGGATATCGCGGAACGTGGCTTCGGCGCGCATCAGGTATTGCAGCGCCTTCTGCTCCGGCGCCAGCGCGTCCTGCCACTTGCCGCCCTTGAGTTGATCCACCGCCGGACCCATGGCGTCCACCGCCTGCTCCATATCCTTGACGAAACTGCGGAAGGATTCGCCTTCCTGCGTGAGGTGCCGCGCCTTCATGCGGTCGGCGAGCGACTTGGCCTGGTCGCGCAGCTTGCTCTGCACGCCGCTCAGGAAGGCCGCGTTCTCGGCGTCGGTACCCTTCGCCGTGTTGCCCTTGATCTGGTTCCACGTGGCCGCGATGATTTCCTTCTGCCGCTGCGAGATCTGGCTCTGCGGATCTTCGTCACCGCCGCCACCGCCGCCGCCGGACTGCTGCGACTGGCTGTAGTTGCGTTCGAAGGGCTGCGCCTCGATGAAGTAGATGTCGGTGTTCTGCGTGCTTCGCGCATCTTTCGCGGTCGCGTAGAGGCTGACCACGTCGCCCGGCTCGAGCTTGAAGTCTTCGAGCATCAGGGTGGTCGTGCCGGTCGCGCTGCGAGTTCCGCCGCCGCCCAGCGCCACGGTCTTCTCCGCGCCGCCGTTCACCGAGTAGTGCAGGTCTACGCTCTTCAACCCGAAGTCGTCCTTGGCCTCGACCTGGATGGCCACTTCCTCGATCGGCGTGGCGCGGAAATCGCGTCCGGGACGCGTGATCTTCACCTCCGGCGGCCGGTCCTTCTGGGCTTCGATGAAGTAGTCCTCGCTCAGCCGCACGTCTTCGCCGCCTTCGAGGGCCGCGACGTGGTACACGCCGTCCTTATTGATCGGCACGGTGGCCATAAGGTTGCCGGAAGCGTCCGGCTTCAGGCTCAGCCGCGTGCCGTCGTCCAACATCAGGATGCCGCCGGAGAGCGGACGGTCGGTGACCACCTCCACATCGGCCTTCGTGCCTTCCACCGCGCGCAGGTCGCCGCCGGGATCTTCCACCGCGTCCTTGATTCCCAGCCACGGCGGGAAGTGATACGTGGTCCGGATCTTTTTCACGCCGGGCAGGTCCACCACCGTGAGCTTGAAGGTCTCGCTGCGGACGCCGCCGGCTTCCACATAGTAACTGAGCGTTTCCGGCACGCCGGCGATGAGGAACTGGTACGCGGTGCCGCCGGCTTCGGTCGCCATCTCCGCCTGCTCCCACGCCGAGGCGCTGGCGTAGCGCGCGAAGAACCGCACTTTGGGCGCCGTGAACCCGAGCAGCCGCGCCGTGATCATCTGGTCGCTGCGTTTGCGCACCGTGCGGTTGCCCGGCTCCACCTGAATCGCGTAGTAGGGCTGGCTCGCACCTTTGGGCACGCCCGCCCA
The DNA here is from genome assembly GCA_037442245.1 of Candidatus Solibacter sp. Lineage (GTDB taxonomy): Bacteria > Acidobacteriota > Terriglobia > Bryobacterales > Bryobacteraceae > Solibacter. The sequence continues at coordinate 4,264 of JBBIQR010000070.1, forward strand.
CAGCAGGTTGGCGCCGTAGCCGAGGAAGCCGGGACCCGATGTCGCCAGCCATACCAGAGCCAGCGCGAACACCACCGCCGCGGACGAAAAGCCGAACACCATCGAAGTCTTCGCGACCTCTCGCGCCTCCGCGTGCTGTGCCACGCCGAGCGTATCCGCCGCAAGCAGTTCCAGAAAAGGATCGCGCGGATTGGTCTCGCTGCGCTCGGTGAACGTGAGCAGCCGCTCCTCGAATTGCGGGAAGCGGTTCTCCGCCTTGCGCGCGGCGTGCCTCCGGTTGAGTTGGATCACCGGAGCGATCAGCGCGACGCCGATCGCCAGCGCAAGTCCGAGGAACAGCAGCACGCGCGCGCCGAGCACGCTCGGATGGGAGAACGCGAACTGGTTGGCGATGCATACGGCGATCACCGTAAGCACCAGCGCGAGCATTGCGGTGATGGCAACTCCGCGGGTCAGCGCCAGCACACGCAGCCGCCGCTCCACGGTCCCCAGGTACTCGCTCAAGCGATCCAAAGGTTTCATACAGCCTCTTTATCCACCGAGAGATGCCGATTCCCGATCAGCGATTCAGCCAGAGCCAGCAGCAGCACTATCATCATGACATACCACCACAGGCTCACCGGCCGGTTGGTTGCGTTCTCCGTCCCGCCCGAAGCATTCTCCCGGGCGGTGGCGGTATTCTGCCACAGGGCGAGGCTGTCCTTGTCCAGCGGCGTGAGGTCGCTCTCGCGGCGGTCGGCGTTCACCGCCACCAGTTCGTTGCGCCCGTTGGGCCGCCGGATGTCGTAAAAGCCCGCCATGGTGAACTGGATGTTCGGCGCGCGGGTGGCCTCCTCCAGCGATAGGGCACGCTCGCCCTTGGGATCGACGACGTCCACGGCGGCGCCCTTTTCCTTGGAATCGCGGAGTTCGGCGAAGGCTCCCACCAGCGTGCTCGATGGTCCCGCGTCCAGCCGCCCGAGATAGCGCGCGGTCTGATCGATGAAGGGAACGAACGAAGCGTGAATCGGAAAATCGTTTTCGATATTGTTGAACGTGCTTCCGAATACCATGACGTGTCCTTCGCCGATCTGCGCGTCCAGCAGCAGCGGGCTCTGGTCGCTGAGGCGCGCCACGACGCGCGAGGCGGACGGGGTGACCCGCACGGTGTGGAAGAATTTCACGTCCTCCCAGCGATTGTCCTTGAGGACCGCGGGATGCGAGGAATCGAGCGACGCCACCGCCTGAAACAGGTCGGTTTCGCGGCCGCTGTACCTGCCGCCCGCAATCGCTTCGCCGCTCACCGGGACTTTACCGGTCTGCGCGCTCTTAACCCCCAGCGCGATCAGCACGCCGCCGCCGCCGCGCACGTATTCGCGCAGAGCGTTTTCGAAGGATGGGGGCACGCTGGCGATGTCGTTGAGCACCACGAACGCGTAGCGCGAAGGATTCAGGTTTGCTGCCTGATCCACGGTCACCGGATCGATCTCGAATGCCGATTGTCCGGCCGCGTCGAGCGCCGCCTTGAAGTAGAGCAGCCCGCGGCTGCCGGGCGCGTCCTGGACGAACAGCGCCTTCTTCGGATCGGCGCGTTCCACGGAGAAGTAGAACACGTCGTCGGCGGGCAGCGAGTCGGCCGGATCGATGCGCACTTCGCCCTTGTTGCGCCCGTAGGGGACTTCGAGTGAGAGGAACTCGGCGGCGGCGCGTCCGCCCTCCGGCACCTCGACCTGCCGGGTCTCCACCACGCGGCCGTTCAGCGCGAGCGAGACCGTGCGGGTGGCTTTCTTCGTGCCGAATCCCGCGATGGTAACGAGCACGCGATTGCCCTTGCCGTCGTACACGCGCCGCGGCGCGAGCACGTTCTCGACCGTGAAGTTGGGCACGTCCCGGGCATCGATCGCGTGCGGATGCAGGCGGATGTCCGCGCTCAGCCGCAGGTCGTTGAAGTTCGACGGCCAGCCGGACTGCTGCTCGTCCGTGTACATCTCCACCGCGAGCGGCACCTTCAGCGACGTGGCGATGGAGCGCATCGAGCGGGCGAACTCGGCGTAGGACGTGCGGGTATCGCCGGGCTCAATAGCCTCGATCGCCGCCTTGAGCGAGTTGTGGTCATCAGTGACTTCACTCATCACCTGCACGCGCGATCCGAAGGCGGCGATCTCCGCCTTCTGGCCGGCGCGCAGCGAATCCACCATGGAGCGGGCCTGGTTCTTCGCCTCGGAGAGCCGCGTGCCCGCCCGCATGCTGAGCGAGTTGTCCACCGCGATCACCGCGACTTCGCCGGTACGGTCGCCGCCGGCCGTCTGGCGCCGCACATAGGGATGGGCGAAGGCCAGCACCAGCAGCAGCAACAGCAGGGCGCGCGCCGCGAAGAGGATGAGGTAGCGCAGGCGGCGGTGCTTGATGGAACTCTGGGTCCGCTTCTCGAAGAACATCAGCGAGCCGAACGGCAGCGGCGTCGTCTTATGCTTGCGCAGCAGGTGCAGCCATACCGGCAGCCCGACCGCCGCGGCGCCCGCGAGAAACCATGGCGAAAGAAAGCCCATTTAGAATCGCCCCCTGCGCACGGCGAGGTACTCGCGCAGCCCTTCATCGAGCGGCCGGCCGGTGTCCATCAGGAAATAATCCATCCCGGCGGCCTTCGCCTTGGAACGGAGGGCCTCGATGTGCGCGCCGATCTTCCGGCGGTACTCATGGTGCGCGTACTCCGGAGACACTTCGAGCGAGTTGGCCGTGTTCTCCACGTCGTAGAGCAGCACCGGTTCCCTGAACTTCGGCTGGATCTCCTGCGGGTCCAGCAGGTGGAAGAGGATCACGTCGTTGCCGCGGAAACGCAGCGGCTGCACGGTATCGATGATGGTTTGCGGATCCTCGTAGAAATCCGAAAGCACGATGACGATGCCGCGGCGGTGCAGGAAGTTCTGGAAGTGCACGAATGGCTCGACGAAGTTGGTGCGAGTGCCCACCGCCGCTTTTTCGATGGCGTGCAGCAGGCGGAAAAGCTGGCCCTGCCGCGTGGAGGGCTGCACGTAGTTCTGAACGTTCTCATCGAAGATAATGATGCCGGCGGCGTCGCGCTGCAGACTTGCCATGTAGCACAGCGAGGCCGCGACGAACCGGGCGTAGTCGAGCTTATGTACCTCGCGCGACCCGAATCCCATGGACGCCGAGGTGTCCAGCAGGATGAGGAGCTGCGAGTTGGTTTCTCCGCGGTACCGCTTGAGGAAGCAGCGTTCGGTGCGGGCGAACACGTTCCAGTCGACGTGGCGCAGGTCGTCGCCCTCGGAGTAGGCGCGGTACTCGGCGAACTCCTGAGAGAAGCCGAAATCCGGCGAGCGGTGCAGTCCGGCGACGAACCCATCGACCACGGTCTTGGCCACGAGGTCGAGCGAAGAGATGGAAGCGAGGGTGGCGGGGTCGAGAAAGCGTTGGAGCATTAGCCGGGCCTCCTGTTCACCGCAGAGCCGCTGAGACACAGAGAAGAACGCGGAGAAGACTGGGGAGAAGCGGGAGTCTCCGCTTCGGCCTCCGTGTATTGGTTGACGAGGCGTTTGATACCGCTCTTGAGGACGGGAACGTTGAAGTTGATGAGGAGTCCCAGTTGTTTGTTGGTGGCTTTCAAATACGTGAGCAGTTGTGCGGAGTGGATCGGGGCAAGGCCGTCGACGGTTTTTAGTTCCACGATGACGGAATCCTCCACCAGAAGGTCGAGACGAAAATCGCAATCCAGTTTCAGTCCCTTGTATTGAACCGGTACCCGAACCTGGCGGCGAAACGCGAGGCCCGCGAGGCTCAGCTCGTAGCACAAGCACTCCTCGTACGCCGACTCCAGCAATCCCGGGCCAAGGTGACGGTGAACCTCAATCGCGGCCCCAATGATCGCGTCGGTGAGTTCGTTGAGTTCCGGTTTTGGCCTACTCCTCATCTCTACAGAAACCTCTGTGTAGTCTCCGCGTCTCTGCGCCTCTGTGGTGAGCCCCGCCCCACCCCTACTCCCTGGCCGCCGGCTTCGCGTCGAGCACCTTCTTCAAAATGTCGTCCTGCGTCAGGCGGTCGCTTTCGGCGTGGAAGTTCAAGAGGATGCGGTGCCGCAGCACAGGGATGCACAGCGCCCGCACGTCTTCGTAGGTCACGTGGTAACGGCCCTTCATCAACGCCCGCGCCTTGGCTGAAAGCACCAGGAACTGCGCCGCGCGCACGCTGCCTCCGTAGTTCACGTACTTTTTCACGAAATCCGGCGCACTCACATCCACCGGGCGGGTGGCGCGGACCAGCTCCACCGCGTGGCGCGCCACGCTCTCCCCGATGGGCACCATGCGGACCAGTTGCTGGAACTCGAGGATCTCCTTCGCATTGGTCACCTCGTCCGCCTGCGCGGTGGTGGTCGCGGTGGTGAGGTCCACCACCTGCAACTCCTCTTCCGCGCTCAGGTAGTCCAGCGTGATGTTGAACAGAAAGCGGTCGAGCTGCGCTTCCGGCAGCGGGTAGGTGCCCTCGAGCTCGATCGGGTTCTGCGTGGCCAGCACGAAGAACGGCGAGGGCAGCGAGTAAATGTTGCCGCGCACCGTGCAGGAGCGCTCCTGCATGGCTTCGAGCAGCGCGCTCTGGGTCTTGGGCGGCGTGCGGTTGATTTCGTCCGCCAGCAGCACGTTGCCGAAGATCGGCCCCTGCACGAACGTCCAGGTGCGGCGCCCGGTGCCGGGGTCCTCCTCGATGATGTCGGTGCCGGTGATGTCGCTCGGCATCAGGTCCGGCGTGAACTGAATGCGCCGGAACACCAGTCCCAGGGTCTGCGACATCGTACGCACCAGCAGCGTCTTGGCCGTGCCGGGAAGGCCCGTGATCAGGCAGTGCCCGCCCACGAACAGACCGATCATGACCTGCTCCAGCACCTCCTCCTGCCCGACGATCACGCGACGCACCTGCGTCACGATCTCGTCCTTCACCCGGCGAAAGCGCTCGATGCGCGACTTCAAAACTTCCGGCTCCAACTGCTGCGTGACTGGTGACATATTCGTTCCGCTACCGTTTCTGCGTTTGAGAATCGCTCAATTCTAGCAGGAGCTTTTGCGCCGGCCGGAAGCCGGGAGCGGCTTCGAGCGCGGTGAGACACTCGTCGTTGGCCCGATCGGTCTGATGATCGGCCAGAAGCGCGCGGGCCAGATCGTAGTGCGCCTGCGCGGGATCGATCGGGTCGCGCGCGACTACCGCGCCAAACTCGCGGACCGCGCCCTTCGCGTTGCCCAGATCCATCCACAGGCCGCCCAGCCGGCGGTGCGCCTCGGGGTCCATCGGGTAAATCCAGTTCAATTTGTCGAGCACCGCCGCGGCTTCTTTCTTGCGCCCGCCATCGGCCAGCTCCTGGGCGAGCGTCTTCAGCGTCTCCGGATTGCGCCCGCCGATCTTCGCGTACTGCTCCAGTTGCGCCATCGCGGCGGGCTTATCACCCTTCGCCGTGTACGCCTGCGCCAGCGCCTCGTAGACGCTGTGCTGCTCCACATAGTCGGGGTACCAATCGCGCATGGCCGTCCCCTGTTTGATGACCGCGTCCCAATCCTTGGCCTGGTAGGCTTTGACCAGGCCCTGCATGCCCTTCTTCCAATCGTCAAAGTGCGCGACGGGTGTCCGGGTCTCGGCTTCGACGAACGCCAGGAAGCGCTTGTCGAACTCCTCCGGCTCGATCTTCAGATTGCGCCGCACCACCGACGGGGTATCGATGCCGGCGCCGAAATCGTGCAGCATCGCGAGCAGCGTGTCCCAGCCCCACTTGTCGTTGATGTAGTCGATGATGCGTCCCGCCTGGAAATAGCTGACCACGATCTGGACCGGCGTATCGGGATGAATGAAGCCCCGGTCGAGCGTCGCCACCGGCAGCAGCTTCTTGTCCTTGATTGCTGCCAGAATCTCCGGCGTGATGCGGTCGCCCCAATCCGGCGACGCGGCGGTCTCCTCGTGTACCGCCATCCCCTCGGTGAACCAGCGCGGCACGCGGTGTCCCGTCGCCGTGAGGGTAAAGACGTGGCTCATCTCGTGCCACAGCGTGGAGTCCCAGTGGAAGCTGCCGGGCGGTCGTCCCGAGGGGCTGTCCATTGCGATGTCGTAGCCGAACGTCACCCCGAGCGCGCCCAGCCCGGGCATCCCCAGGGTGCGCACCGCGAAGTCTTCGTGGTTGGGATAGACCTCCACCTGAACCGGCTTGTCCAGCTTCATCCGGTACTTGGTTTCGTAAGTGGCAAGGGCCCGCCGCATCTCGTCTTCGAAGTAGGGGCGCAGCAGGTTCGCTTCCCGCTTGTCCAACTTGAGGATGGTCGTGGGGGTTTGGAACGTGACGAAGCCGCGGATGGTATCGATGAGGCGCAGCGAGTTGACCGTCGCGCTGCTCTTGTAACCTTTGTTGAAGCAGGTTTCCAGTTCGCGCGCCGCTTCATCGGTCTGCCCGAGGCGCATCAGGTTGATGCCCAGTTCGCTGCGCGCGCGGTGAAACTCGGGGTCGAGTTCCAGCGCCTTCCGGTAATATCCGATCCCTTCCTCGTAACGGCGGTTGATCACGAAGAAGTGTCCGATGGTGTAGTAGCCGCGCGAGTCCTGCGGGTCCCACTCGGTCTTGCGGTCGGCCAGCAGATCGATCGCCGCCAGCACGCTCTTGCCGCCCACGGAATTCGCGTCGATGGCCAGCGCCTTTCTGGCTTCGGTGGTGGCCTTGGCGTTATCGTTGTCCTCCAGCGCGAGGCGCGCCAGCAGGGCTTCGGCATCGGCACACTTCGGGTCTGCCCCCAGCGCCTCGCGCGCCCACTCCGCGGCGCGCGGGTCGAAGCGCCCGGCCCCGGCCAGGCCCATGCCGAGCAGCGCGCCCGCGTCGTCTTTTTTCAGTTTCAGCGCTTCCTGGAACAGGCCTTCGGCATCGCCGGGCTGATCGTTGTCGAGGAAGAGCATGCCCCACTTCACCTTGAAGTCCGGATCGTTGGCGTAGCGCGCCTCAAGCTTCTTGAAGACCTCGTTGGAGTCGAAGTAGCGGCCGGCGCGGTGCAGAGCTTCGGCATCCTGGAGCGTCTGCGCGCACAATCCCGCGCAGGAGAACGTCGCCGCCAGTATGCCCGCCACGATCTTCACCCCAGGTACCTCACTTGTCGATGGCCTCCTGCACCCGGGCCAACTCGAGCAGCAACTGCGTGAGCTGCTGTTTGTACTGCGCCTCGGGTATTGCCGCCTTCTGATACTTAAGCCGGTCGATGGACTGCTCGAGTTGTTCCTTGCGATCGAGCAGCGGCCGTTTCGCGGGATCGCGGGCCGCGGCGGCGTTCGCGCCCAGCCGCACCACGGGAAACGCCGCGGCCAGTTTGCCCTCGCCGTTTTCGGCCGTGGCCGTGCGCTCGCCGGTCCCCTTTCCGGTGTCCTCGATCACCGCGTGCTCGGTCTCCAGGCGCTTCTGCGTGTCGAAAAACTCTTTGGTCTTCAAACTTGCGAAGCGGAAGGCTTCTAGCGCGGTCACGGTCTCGTTCTTGTCCGTATCGGCCGCCGGATCGCGCAGTGCCTCGGCCCAGTAGCGCGCGAAGTTGGTGGCGTTCTTCTCCGTGCCGCTGCGCGTGGCTGCGATCACGATGCGGTTGGGGCGGCGTAGCTGCTCGATCGAACCGCCGCTCGAGCTGGTCGCATTCACCACGAGTTGCCGCTGCGCCGCGATCTTATCCAGCAGCGCGGCCATCTCCGCGGCGGTGATGTCCGGCCCTTGCAGGTTGAACTTGTAGTCCTGCCCGTCGAAGCTGCCGTGCCCGATCAGCATCAGCACCATCGCGTCGTTCGGCTTGGCCTTGCCCGCGATATCGGCCATCGCCTTGCGCATCTGCTCGCGCGTGGGATTCACCAGCGTGGCGATCACCGAATCGCCGCCCGCCTTTTTGAGACTCGCGTCCACATCGCCGGCCCACATCTTGAATCGCTGCTCGAAGTCGGGTTCGCCGCCGAGCCCGGAGACCGTGAGATAGTACGTGGTGGCGTGGAGTGCGCCCGAGAGCAGCACGAGGCCGGCGCAGAGCCGCAGGAACGCCCGTTTCATACCACACCCCACTTGCGGCGCAGCAGCCACTCGCTGGCGCGAATGCCCAGGGCCAGCAGGAACACGATCGGCATATCCCACAGGTCGCGCGTCTCCCGTGCCGTGATTCCGGCTTCGGAATAGGAAATCTCGTTCGTCAGTTTGGACGCCTCATCCGGGCGGTAGTACCGCCCGCCGGTCTGTTCACTGAGTTTTTCGAGCAGGTCGCGGTTCTGCGACGTGTGGAAGTTCTCCGCCACGCCGTCCTCCCGGCGGAATGTGACCACGTCGCGCCCGAGTTCCTCGTTCTCGCGTCCAGCCAGAATCTCCGCCACGTAGGAACCCGGCTTCTCCGCGGTCCACTCGGTTTCGTATACGCCTTCCTCCAGCGGCTTCGGCGAAAGCTCCACGGTCGCGCTCGATCCGTCGGGCGAAAGGAAGCGCGCCTGCACCTTGGCGTTGACCACGGGTTTGAACTGCTTGTCCTTAACCTCCACCCGGATGGGTACGCGCGTCTCGTCGCTCAGCACGGATTTCGGAGTAGAGCCCACTACCGCACCGGGCGTATCGGCCACCAGGTAGCGGTACATCTGCTGCCAGAAGGTGGGGTGCGTGCGGTCGGCGTGATCCAGCCACATCTTCCAGCGCCAGGTGCCCTCGGTTCCGAAGGCGGCGGTACGCCCACGCCCGTAATTCTCGATCACCAGCAGCGGTTGCGCGCTCTTACCGGCCGGCACCACGTCGAGCAGCGTGGTCGCGCCCGGCTTGGGAGTTCCGATGTCCTGGTAGTTGGCGATCTGCGGGATCTTGCGCCACTTCTCAAGATTCTTCGCCGCGTCGTCGTCCAGCCGGCAGAGCACGCTCTGCGCGCCCTGCGGGGTCAGCGCCACGGACGAAAAATCGCGCTTGAGACCGTTACGCGCGGCGGGCAACTGGGTGGGGAATAGGTCGGCAAGCGGCGAGTTGTTCCAGCCGCCATCGGTGAAACTCGCGCGCCCGGCGATGAAGAGCAGACCGCCGCCGCGCCGGTCCACGAAATCGTGGATCGCCTGCTGCTGGCTCGGTGTGAAGTAAGCCACTTCGGTGCCGCCGATGATCAGCCCCTGGTACGCGAACAGGTCCTCGGGCTTGGCCGGGAAGCCGTCCTCGAGTTCCTTCTCGTCCTTGATTCCTTGCCGGTAGATCTTGTTCTCGGTGGTGCGCTCCATGCTGACCAGTTCGATCCCGAGGTCCGGATAGTCGGTCACGGCGCGCCGCATGAATTTGTATTCCCACACCGGCTCGCCTTGCACATATAGGATGCGCGGCTTGCGGTTCTCCACGTTGACCATGCGAGTGAGGCGGTTGTTGGCGGGATTCTCTTCGCCCGCCACCGGCTCCACCGCGACTTCCAGCGTCTTGGGACCGGCGGCGCCGCAATCGAAGACCACGGTTTCGGTCTGCAACTGCCCGCTGTCTTTCAGCGTCACTTCCTGGCTGGCGAGAGTCCTGCCGGAATCGCGTACGGTGATGCGGCTCTTGCTGCCGGCAAGCCCCCAGTTTTCCACCGTCACCTGCGCGGTGAGTTTGCTCCCCGGCAGCGCGCGCGCCGGCACCACGGCGTCTTCGATCTCCACGTCGCGGTCCGGACGCTCCTTGCCGAATCCGATCGTGTGAACGGGAATGCGCTGCCGCCGGATGGCTTCGATCGTGTCCCGCCCGATGCCGCCCGCGTTATCGGCGCCGTCGCTGAGCAGCACGATGGCGCCCAGCGGCAGCGACGAGGATTCCGCCAGGACGCGCTCCAGCGTGTCCCCGATGCGCGTGGCGGGCTCTTTTCCGGTGAGGGCGGCGGACTGCGGGATGCGCTCCGGCTCCTTCCCGAAGCGGTACAGCCGCACCTGGAAGCGATCGCTCAAACCGCGGAGCAATCCGGCGTCGAGTACTTTCTTCGCCGCTGCGACGCGCGTCCCCCCGGCATCGTTGAGCGTCATGCTGTGGGAATCGTCTACAAGCAACGCCACCACGTTCTGTTGGGGGCGGAGCGTGGCCACGCTCAGCGCGGGATGCCACAACAGGAACAGGATCAGCGCGACCAGGCAGCTTTCCAGAGTCCAGATCACCATGGCGCGCAGTCCCGTGAGCAACCCGTGCTGCCGGCGCACGTTCCAGAAGAGGAACCCCGCCGCGCCGGCGATCGCCGCCACCATCAACCAGACCGGCCACGGGGTAAGCAGGACGAACTGGCCTTTATGGAAAATGCTGAACGGGTACTTGAACAGAAGTTCAAACATGAAGGCGCCTTCATCGATTCGCCGCGATAGGTATAGGGACGTGCTTCGGACCGAAAAGAGTTACAGAGCGTCGAATTTTCCCGGGAGCATCCACAGTACCGCGACTGGCGCCCATGCTTAAACATACCATTCGCGGCTACCGCGGCCCGCCCGCCACATGGAGGCCGCAACCGACGCGCCAATCAACAGCGCGATAATCGCCAGCGACCACCCGACGGGGAAGCGCCCGCCGAAGAGCGCGTCCAGCACCGTCATCTTCAACCCCACGAAGAAGAGCACGGCGGCGATGCCGTACTGCAGCAGGCGGAACCGGTCCATGGCCCCGGCCAGCAGATGGTAGAGCGAACGCAGTCCCAGGATGGCGAAAATGTTCGAGGTGTAAACCAACAGCGGTTCGCGGGTCACCCCGAACACGGCGGGCACGGAATCCACCGCGAAGACGATATCGGTGGTCTCGAGCGATACCAGCGTCACCATCAGGGGGGTGAACATCAGGCGTCCGCCGTCCCGCACCAGGAACCGGCCTTCGTGCATGACCCCCGTGACCGGCACCGCGCGCCGCAGCAGGCGGATCACCGGATTCGTCTCCGGGTCCACCTCGCGCTCTTTCTCGAGCACCAGCCGCACCGCGGTGTACATAAGGAAGACGCCGAAGGCGACGATGACCCAGTGGAAGCGGACCAGGGCCGCACCGCCGGCGATGAAGATACCGCGGAAGACGATCGCGCCCAGCACGCCGTAGAACAGGACGCGGTGTTGAAACCGCGGCGGAATCGCGAAGTAGCGGAAAAGCAGCGCGAACACGAACATGTTGTCGATGGAGAGGGCTTCCTCGACCGCGTATCCGGCCAGGTACTCGAGCGTCAGACGGCGCGCCGTGGCGGCTCCGAACCGCGCGGCGCTATAGCAGTAGAGACCACCGGAAAAGGCCAGCGCCAGCGAGCCCCACGCCGCCGTCCACCCGGCCGCGCGGCGCAACGGGATAGCCTGCGCGCCGCGGTGCAGGCTCAGGTCGATCGCCAGCAGCAGCACGATGCCGCAGGTGAAGAGAAGGTAGAACCACCAGTATTCGGAAAGCGGAAAGAGCGATGTCATCGGCCCGGTACCTCCGAGCCGGCTTTCAGCTCCCGCCGGCATCGCGGGGCGGAAAACAAAAAAGACCCGCCGCGCCAATACCGCGGAAGGTCTCAATCCGGGATGCCTGACATCCCGCCGGCGAACCGGACCGCCTCTGGCTCGAGACGATCGTGCTGACGGCCGCGCCGGACTCCTTTTTAGGGGAGCGGTTTACTCTCCTTCATCGGGAACCGTTACCGGCTCCTGATGCCAGCATAGCACCCTGGCGGGCTTAGCTGATGAGGCGCGCCAGCCCGTAGGCCGCGGCCGATGCGAGACCTCCGATCACCACCGTGCGCAGCCCGCCCAGAAACGGCGAGATCCCGGTGAGCCGGCCCTTCACATAGCCGAAGAGAAACAGCGCCAGCAGCGTCACCGCCAAGGACACGAGCAGCGCCTGCCGCAGGTCGGCGAGCATCATGTAGGCCGAGAGCGGCACCAGCCCGCCCGCGATGTACGAGGCCGCGATGGTCGCCGCGCTGGTACGCGCCCGCGCCGGGTCCGGCGCCTCGGCGAAGCCCAACTCGAAGCGCATCATGAAATCCACCCAGCGCTTCTGATCGCCCGTGATGGCCGCGACCACCGGCTGGATCTGCTCCTCGGTCATCCCGTAACCGCGGAACACGTCGGCCACCTCGTCGCGTTCCTTCTGGGGTAGTTCCACGGTTTCGCGCAACTCGCGGGCGATTTCGCTTTCGTAGTGATCGTGGTCGGTCTTGGCGGCGAGGTATCCGCCCAACCCCATGGCGATCGATCCGGCGGCGATTTCGGCGAGTCCGGCGACCACCACGAGCTTGCTGGTCGCCGCCGCCGTGCCGGTGAGACCCGCGGCCAGCGCGAACGGCACGGTCAGCCCGTCGCTCATCCCGATGACGACGTCGCGTACCATCTCCGATGCCGAAAAGTGCTTCTCCACGTGCGGTGCGTGCGGTATGTCCATGAACCAAACATCATCGCACGCGGAGGCGGAGGAATCCGCCGCGCGGCCGTGATTTGCGGCAGAATAGAAAGGCTGGAGAGCTTCGGTATGAACGCCGTTCCCGCCCCCGCGAATCAGACGCTGCGGCCCAGGATTCTGGAGCGCCGCGCGCGTCTGGAAACCGCCGCCGGCTCGCTGCCCGCGGATTACGTGAATGACCTGCTCGCCGAAATCGATGCCGCCCTGCAGCGGCTCGACAACGGCACCTACGGCGTCTGCGAGGTTTGCCACGATACCATCGAAGCCGACCGTCTGCAGCACAACCCCATGGTCCGCTTCTGCCTGGATCACCTGAGCGGCGAGCAACTCCGGGCGCACGAACAGGACCTGGAACTGGCGATGCGTATCCAGTCGCGCCTGCTGCCGCCGCGGGAAATCGCGCTCGCCGGGTGGGAGACGCACTACCGCTACGAACCGGCGGGCGCGGTGGGCGGCGATTACTGCGAACTGGCCCCGGCGGGAGATGGCGCGAGCCTGTTTTTCGCGGTCGGCGACGTGGCAGGCAAGGGCGTGGCCGCCTCCCTGTTGATGACGCACCTCAACGCCATCTTCCGGAGCCTGCTCTCGCTCGACCTGCCGCTCGGCGACGTGGTTTCGCGCGCCAACCGCCTGTTTTGCGAAAGCACCACCGCCAGCCACTATGCGACCCTGGCTTGCGGCCGCACCACGCCCGGAGGCATCGAACTCTGTAACGCGGGACACTGCCGTCCCCTGATTTTGCGCGGCGGCGCGTCCGAACAGATCGACGCCACGGGGCTGCCCCTCGGGCTCTTTTGCGACGGCCGTTTCCCCACGCGGCAAATCCCGCTGGCGGCAGGCGACAGCCTGGTCCTCTACTCCGACGGCATCACCGAGGCGCAGGACCCGCTGGACAACGATTACGAAGAGGACCGCCTGATCCACGCGCTGCGCGGCCGTGCGGCGGGCAGCGCGCGCGCCATGGCCGAAGCCGTCTTCGGCGATGTGATCCGGTTCCGCGGCGCCCGCCCGCAGCACGACGACATGACGCTGCTCATCGTGCGCCGGCGTTGACGTCACGCGGCTTCTTGCCGGGTAGCAGGGAATCCAGCGCGAACCGTCCGGGACCGAAGATCAGCACGATCAGAGACGCCATCAGAAAGGTATAGGGCGCGGCGGCGGTGAATTTATCCGGGTCGGAGAGGAAGCTGAAGAGCGCTTCGCGGTCGGCTGTGATGTAGGCCACCAGCATATCCACCACCAGCGGGAGCGCGATCAACCGTGAACCCAGACCCACGGCGAGCAGAATTCCCCCAAAGAATTCGAGGCCCGCTACGAACTGCGCGTTCAGCCCCGGGAAGGGAATCCCCAGCGTGGTGAAGAAGCCGGTCACCTTGGCGATACCGTGCAGTTTGCCCCAGCCGGCTTCCAGAAACTGCCAGCCCCAGTACAGGCGCACCAGCAGTAGAAAAGGCGATTGCAGCGCGTTGGCGGCGGTCAGCAGCAGCCCGTAACAACGTTCCAGTTTTTCTCTCATGAGTTCGTTCCTTTAGCGGCGGCGGGCCGGGCGGTGAGCCACCCCAAACCGGTCCATGCGGCGAACCAGGCCTGGAGCAGCTCCGGACGTTCTTCCGCGTGGACGGTGCTTTCGCGGAACGCGAGCCGGATGGCCGCGCCGATGGGCTTTCCGGCGCGTAGCGCGCCCAGCAGGCGGAACTCCTCCGCGCGGAGCCGGCGGTAGTACACGGTGTGATCCAGCCGGTGCACCGCCAGAAACACGGTTTCGGCAGCAGTGCGCGCCGGGCGCTTGCCGGCGTTGACCGCGACACGCATCCGGTCCACCGGATAACCGAGGTCGAGCAGGCTGAGGTACGGCTGCACGCCGAGGCGGAATCCAGGCGCGGGCGCGGCCACGTCGCCCGGTTGCAGGATGGGTTCCGCCAGCCCGTCGAAGGCCACGATGTGCGCCCATTCCAGCCGGGCCATATCGGTGGCGAGCGCGGGATTGCGTCCGGCATAGCGGCGGTGCGCGCGCAGCCAGGATTCCAGGCGCGAGCCGAGATCGCGCAGCGTGAAGGAGGTGGAGGGGCAATCGGCCAGGTAGGCCGCGGCCGCCCGCTCAAACGCGGCGTGTCCGAGAATGGCTTCGAGTCCGGGAAAATCCTCGCGCAGAGAATCCATCAGGCGGCACCAGTAACTGCGGCTGTAGATCTCGAGGCGTTCGGCCGCGCTCAGGCGGCTATTGGGTTTGATGAGGCCGGCGGCCGCGAGCGCGGCCCGCCCCCGCGGATTCCACGGCTGCATCAGCGCCGCCGCGATCACGCGTTGCGATTCGAGCAGATTCATCACGCCACCGCCTTTTCGTCCGGCAGGTAGCGGCGCGCCTTGAGCGCCTCGGCGTGGACTTCGTCGAAGGAAGGGATGCGGTCGTCCCACTCGAGCAGCGTCGGCGTGGGGCCGAAGCGGCGGATGGCCCGCGCATACAGGTCCCATACGGGATCGATCACCGGATGGTCGTGCGTATCCAGGATGTACTTCTCGAAACGGGAGTGGCCGGCGATGTGAATCTGCATCACGCGCTCCGCCGGCACGGCGTCCAGGTACTCGCGGGGATCGAAGTCGTGATTGCGGCTCGAGACATAGATATTGTTGACGTCGAGCAGGATGCCGCAGCCGGCGCGTTCCACTACTTCGTTGAGGAACTCCCACTCGGCCATTTCGGAGGTGTGAAACTCGGCGTAGCTGCTGACGTTTTCCACCGCGAAGGGCACTTCCAGGTAGTCCTGCGCCTCGCGGATTTTGCGCGCCGCCAGCCGCGCCGCCTCGAACGTGTACGGCACGGGCAGCAGGTCGTGGGTGTAGCGCCCATCGACGCTGCCCCAGCAGAGGTGGTCCGTGACCCACGGCGTTCCGGTGCGGCGGACCAGCGATTTCAGGCGTTTCAAGTGGCCGCGGTTCAGGGGTCCGGCGGAGCCCGGGTAGAGCGACACGCCGTGCTGCACCACGCG
>JBBIQR010000071.1:0-13900 GCA_037442245.1 Candidatus Solibacter sp.
GGCCTGGTGACGGAGTGCTTCGCGGTTCTGCTGTACTGCGGCTTCCTGCTGGCGGCGCGCGGCAGCGTGCCCGTGACCGCCGCCTGGCTCCCGGTCCTGCTGGTGCCCCAGGTGCTGTTCACCGCCGGCCTCGCGTGGTTTCTGGCGGCGCTGGGCGTTTTCGTCCGCGACCTGGGCCAGATCATCGGGTTCCTGTTGACGCTGTGGTTCTTCGTCACGCCCATCTGTTATCCGGAAAGCTCCTGGGACGGCCTGCCGCGCGCGATGGTGGCGGTGCTGGGGAAGAACCCCATCTACATCCTGGTACACGCGTACCGGGGAATCTTCCTGGAGCACGCCGCCCCCGCGGCGGCCCCGCTGGTGAAACTCGCGGTCCTCGGGTTCTTTTTGTTCGTCGCCGGCCACGCCTGGTTTTATAAACTGAGAAAGTCCTTTCCGGATCTTCTGTAATGCTGAAACACCTGGTCGACACGCTGATCGAGTATGGCCCGATGGGGCTGTTCCTCCTCGGTCTGTTCGACTCTTTCGGAGTGCCGATGCCCGCGGCGATGGACGCCCTGCTGCTGGCCTACTCGATTCAGCATCCCGAGCACGCCTACTTCGCCGCCGCGGTGGCGGTGGCGGGTTCGCTGGGCGGCAACATGCTGCTCTTCCGCGCGGCGCGGATGGGCGGCAGCCGCTTCGTAAAGAAGGATACCCCGGAGGCGGAACAGCACCGCTTCCGGCGCTGGTTCTCGCGCTACGGCCTGCTCACCGTGTTCGTCCCCGCGGTGGTGCCGTTCCTGCCCCTGCCGCTGAAGGTGTTCGTCATCTCCGCGGGCGCCATGCACACTCCCACCAGCCGCTTCCTGGCGGTGATTCTCGCGGCGCGCGTGCTGCGTTACTTCGGCGAGGCGTTGCTGGTGGTGGCGCTGGGCAATCACGCCCAGGATTTCCTGCGGCAGAATTCCTGGACCATTCTGGCGGTCCTGGTGGTGGCGGCGGCGCTGGCCGCAATGGTCGTGAAGCTGCTCCGAAGGAACGACGCCACGGCCGCCTGACCGCTTCCGGGCACCCCCGGCTGGAACGGTTTAAAATAGAAGCACTTTGACCGACGGATCTCTCGCCCCGGAAGAATTCACGCAATTGCTGGTCCGATGGCGAGGCGGGGACCGCTCGGCGCTCGACCAGATGACCCCCCTCCTCTACGAGGAGTTGCGCCGGCTGGCGCGTCACTTCCTGGCCGCCGAACGCGAGGACCACACCTTGCAGCCCACCGCCCTGGTCCACGAGGCCTACCTCCGGCTGGTTGGGCAGCACTCGGTGGACTGGCGCAACCGCGCCCACTTCCTGGCCATGGCCGCGACCATGATGCGCAGGATTCTGATCAATCACGCGCAGGCGCACAACGCCGCCAAGCGCGCCGGCCATGCCGAAGTGATCTCGCTCGAAGACGCCTTCGGCGTGTTCACCGATCCGCGGGTGGACCTGCTGGACCTCAACGCCACGCTCGACCGGCTCGCCGGCATGGATCCGCAGCAGGGGCGCGTGGTCGAACTCCGCTACTTCGGCGGACTGTCCATCGAGGAAACCGCCGAAGTGCTGGGCATCTCTCCCGCCACCGTCAAGCGCGAATGGAGCACGGCGCGCCTCTGGCTGCTGGAGCAGATGTCCGGCCGACCGCTGCAATGAGCCCCGGCCGATGGGCGGAGGTCAAAGC
The DNA here is from genome assembly GCA_037442245.1 of Candidatus Solibacter sp. Lineage (GTDB taxonomy): Bacteria > Acidobacteriota > Terriglobia > Bryobacterales > Bryobacteraceae > Solibacter. Next base: position 1,700 of record JBBIQR010000071.1, read on the forward strand.
CATTCTCGGAGAAGTTCTGGACGCTCCCGCGGCGGAGCGCCCCGCCCTGCTCGAGCGGTTGTGCGGCGGCGATAGCGGCCTGCGCGGGCGGGTAAGCGCGCTGCTGGCGCTCGAAGCCGATGCCGACGCGGTTTTCCGCTCGCAGGCATCGCCCGGCGCCGCGCTGCGCGCCATCCCGGAGGCGCCGCAACAGATCGGCCCGTGGCGCATCCTGCGCGAAATCGGGCGCGGCGGCATGGGCGTGGTCTACCTGGGCGAGCGCGCCGACGGAGCCTTCCGGAAGCAGGCCGCGATCAAGCGGATCACCACCGGCATGCCCGATCCGGGGCTCGACCGCCGCTTCCGGCGCGAGCGGCAGATTCTGGCCGCCCTCGATCACCCCGGCATCGCGCGGCTGCTCGACGGCGGCGCCACCGCCGAGGGCCGCCCGTACTTCGTGATGGAGTACATCGAGGGGCGCCCGTTGCTCCGCCACTGCCAGGAGACGGGCGCGACCCTCGAGGAGCGGCTGCGTCTTTTCCTGCTGGTGTGCGACGCCGTCGAATATGCGCACGAGCGCCTCATCGTGCATCGCGATATCAAGCCGGGAAATATCCTGGTGGCCGCGGGCGGCGTCCCCAAGCTGCTCGATTTCGGCCTCGCCCGCGTGCTCGACGCGCCGCCGGGCGACGACCTCACGCAGGCGGGCATGCCGCTGCTGACCCCGGCCTACGCCAGCCCGGAACAGATCCGCGGCGAACCGTTCACGGTGGCGGGCGATGTCTACTCGCTGGGGATCGTGCTCTACGAACTGCTGGCCGGGCAACGCCCCTACGACGTCAGTTCCAGTTCGCTGGTGGAGATGGCGAAGGCCATCTGCGAGGTCGAGCCGCCGCCGCCCTCTTCCGCCGCCGTGCCGTGGCGCCGCCGGCTCGCCGGCGACCTGGACAGGATTTCCGCCAAGGCGCTGGCCAAAGATGCCCGCCTGCGTTACGCCACCGTGCTCGAGCTGGCGCAGGACCTGCGCCGCCACCTCGAAGGGCGTCCGGTGCGGGCGCGTCCCGCCACCCTCCGCTACCGGCTGGGCAAGTGGCTGCGGCGGCACCGGGTCGCATTTCCCGCGGCGGCGGCGGCGGCGCTGCTGATTTTGGGCTTCGGCGCGGCGGCGTGGTGGGAAGCGCGCAGCGCCGAACGCCGCTTCGAGCAGGTGCGTTCCCTGGCGCACTCCGTCCTGTTCGACCTGCACGACGCCATCCGCTACCTGCCGGGTTCCACCGCCGCCCGCGCCCTGCTCCTGCAGCGCGCCATGACGTACCTGGAGAGCCTCAGCCGCGAGGCGGGCAATCGGCCGGACCTGCAGCGGGAAGTCGCGCTGGGCTACCTGCGGGTCGGCGAGGTCGAGGGCACGCTGGGCGAATCCAACCTGGGCCGCCTGCCCGCCGCCGCGGTGAACATCGCCAAGGGCGAAGCCATACTGGCCGGCCTTTCGGCGCGCTTTCCCAACGATCCGGGGCTGCGGCACGAGCTCAATCGCGCGATGGTTTCGCTGGTAGGCACCTACCAGGCGGCCGGCAATTTCCAGGGGGCGCTCGAGCTGGCGCGCCGCATCACCGCGGCCGCCGACACCGAATTGCAGGCCCGCCCGGGCGATGCCGACGCGCTCACCGGCGTCATCGTGGCGCGCAGTTCCCTGGGCGATATCCTCACCAGCCTCCAGCAGTACGCCGAAGCCACCCCCATCCGCGAACGCGTCGAAGGGGACTCGCTGCGGCTGGCGGCGCTCCGCCCCGCGGACCCCGAAGCCGCCCGCACGCTGGCGCTCGCCTACAAGAAACTGGCCGCGCTCTACGGGATGGCGAAGCGCTACCCCGATGCCGTTGCCCGCTACCGGCAGGCCGCCACCATCGACGAGGCGCGCGTCGCCCGCGAGCCGAACGACGCCCGCGCCAAACTCGACCTTTCCTTCGATTACAGCGATCTCGCGTGGGTCGCCGGACGGCTGGGCAACACCCAGGAGTCGCTGGCCGATTACCGCCGCGTGTACGCTCTGCGCGCGGAGGCCGCCCGCGCCGACCCCAACGATCAGCGCGCCGCCATGGCGCTGGCCTCGGCCGCCCGCCGCGTCGGGATCGCCCTCGACCGTACCGGCGACGCCGCGGGCGCCGAACGCGAGGCGCGTCATGCGATTGCCCTCTACCAGGGGATGATCGCCGGCGGCAAGTCCTACTGGGAAGTGCAGCGCAACCTCGTCGAGACGCACGACGATCTCGCCACCATGATCGAATCCGGGTGCGCGAGGACGCACGGCGGAGCGGCTTGCCTGGCGCGCGCGGCCGCCGAACTCGCGATTGCCTGCAACCTGCTCGCGGACCTGCGCGCCAAGGGCCAGATGCCGAAGGCGGACGAGCAGTACCTGGCCCAACTCACCGCGCGCCGCGACAAACTCAAGCGCGGCGGGCAATAATCCGGGCGGAGCGGCGGCGCCGCCCGGGTTCTCCGCCTTCGGCGTAGTACGGGATCTTCCAGCCCGCGAACTCGCCGCGCAACTCTCCGGGGACCATGGAAAAATCGGGATTGCGCCCCGGTTCCAGCAGGTGGATCGCCCCGGTGAAGGCGCCGCCAGGGCGTACGCCGTCGCGGATCGCCGGGAAGAGGCTCCGCTGCAGGTAGTAAAAGTCGCAGATCAGGTCGAAGGCCGCGGCTTCGATGGCGAACTCCCCGCGTTCGAGGTCCGCCACCCGGGCGTCCACATCCGGGACGGCGCGGCGCAGGCGGGCGATGCCCTCCGGCGCGGCGTCCACCGCGGTCACGCGCCAGCCGAGGCGCGCCAGGTAGGCGGCGTGCCGCCCGCTGCCGCAGGCGAGGTCGAGCGCCCGTCCCGGCGGCAGTTGCTCCGCCACTTCGACGAGCAGCGCGTCGGCCGGGAGTTCCGTGTAATCCGGGGCCGAATAATAAGCGTTCCAGTCGCGGGCCAAACCGCTAGTGTAACCGGGTGGCGGTGTGCTATCGTCCCCTTTTCCGGGAGACGCGTGGAAGCGCCGTCCGTACCCCATAGGGCTATACTAAGATTTCACACTAACGACTCTCAGTTGGAGGTTTTATGAAGTTCCGCAACCTGGCTGTTGCCGCGACCGGAGCGCTGCTGCTCGCCCTGTCGGCGTTCGCGCAGATTACCGCGATTGAAGGCGATGTCAAAGGCGAGGATGGCCAGCCCGCCGTCAAGGTGCTGGTGAAGATCACCCGCACCGACATCAAGGGCGCCTACAAGTGCCAGACCAATAAGAAGGGCCATTATTTTTATAACGGTCTGCCCCTCGGCACGTACGACATCACGGTCGAGATCGACGGCAAGGACATGGACGGCGTGAAGAACGTCCGCACCCGCCTGGGCGATCCCACTCCGATCAATTTCGACCTCGAAAAGATCGCCAAAGCCAAGGCCGCCCAGCAGCAGCAGGTGTCTACCGGACAGGCGCTCACCAAGGAGCAGGAGCGCGGCATGAGCAAGGAGCAGAAGGAGGCCTACGACAAAGCGCTCAAAGACCGCGAGGCGACGATGAAGAAGAATAAGGAGCTCAACGACGCCTTCAACGCCGGCATGACCGCCGCCCAGGCCAAGGATTACGACACCGCCATCGCAGCCTTCGTCAAGGCCGGCGAGTTCGATCCCAAGCAGCTTGCCGTGTGGTCCAACCTGGCCGATGCGTACGTGAACTCCGCGCTCAAGAAAACCGGTCCGGATTTCGACGCCACCATGGCCAAGGGCATGGATGCGTATCAGAAGGCGATTGAACTCGCGCCCACCGATTCCGGGCTGCACAACAACTACGCGCTGGCGCTGGCCAAGGCCAAAAAGTTCCCCGAAATGCAAGCCGAGTTGGAAAAGGCTGCGACGCTCGACCCCACCAAGGCCGGGCAGTATTACTACAACCTGGGCGCCGTGCTGGTCAACAACGGCCAGAACGACGCCGCGGGCGCCGCCTTCAAGAAGGCGATCGAGATCGATCCGAAGCACGCCGATTCCTACTACCAGTACGGCATCTACCTCGTGGGCAAGGCCGCTATCGGCGCGGACGGCAAGGTGACGCCGGTCGAAGGGACGGTCGATGCGTTCCAGAAGTACCTGGAACTCGCGCCTACCGGCCAGTTCGCGGACCAGGCCAAATCCATGCTGACCTCGATGAACGCGACGCTGGACACCTCGTACCGCAACCCGAACGCCAAGTCCACTGCCAAGAAGAAGAAGTAAGCCGCGGTTCCGGGGCGGAGGTTCAGCCTCCGCCCCACCCCATGATTCGTTACCTCATCGTCGAAATCGTCCTGCCAATCCTGGTCTTCCTCCTCGTCCGGTCCTTCCTCAAGAATCTTTTTTCCTCGGGCAAGAGTGTGCGCCGCCAGGCCCCGCCGCGCGACCCCGGCGTCGTCTCCGGCGGCGAATTGAAGAAAGATCCCGTCTGCGGCACCTACGTTTCCACCGCGCTCAGCGTCACCCGCACGGTAAACGGAGAGGTGCTGCATTTCTGCTCCAGGGAGTGCCGCGACCGCTACCACGCCGCGTGACGCCGTCCGCACGCGGTGTACACTGGAGTCCATGCGGCTGCTCTGGTTGCTCCTCGCCTGCTCCGCGGTTGTCTCCGCACAGGGCTTTGAAGCCTCCATCTCCGGCGGCCGGACCGTGATTCCGGCGAAGAACGCCATCCTCGGCACCCTCACCAGCGACCCCGCCAGCGGCACCGTGAAAGCCGACGGCGGTTTCCGTCTGAACCTGCGGATGACCATCAACCAGTGGCGCTTCTTCGGGCACGAGGTCGGGTACAGCTACACCCACGCCAGCCTGCAACTGCCGGCCGGCGCCATCGCCAACGGCGGCACCGGCATCGGACCCGTGCAGCCCATCGGGATCACCTCCAACCTGCCGGCCAATGTCGTCAGCATGCCGGCGCACCAGGGCTATTACGACTTCCTCGCCTACGCCATGCCGGAGGGGTTCCGCGTGCGCCCCTTCGTGGCCGCCGGCGTCCAGTTCACGGCTTTTTCCCAGCCTTCGTCCTATTACTACGGCAACCGCGAAACCAAGTACGGCGTGAATTACGGCGGCGGGCTCAAAATCAAGGTGCTCGAGAATTGGGGAATCCGCTTCGACGTGCGCCAGTACAACATGGGCAAGCCTTTCAACCTGCCCAACGCCAGCGGCCGCTTCCTGATGTGGGAGTTCGGCGGCGGCATCTCCTTCCTGATGTAGTCACACCAGAATCAGCCCGCGCTTGATGCCGAGCGCCACCGCTTCGGCGCGCGTCCCCGCGTTCAGCTTGCCCAGGACGGACGCCACGTGGAACTTCGCCGTGTGCTCGCTGATGCCCAGCTTCCAGGCGATGTTCTTGTTGGCCGCCCCTTCCGCCATCATGCCCAGCACTTCCCTTTCGCGCGGGGTGAGCGGTCCGGTCTCGGAAAGCGGAGGGGGTCCGGCTTCGGCCAGCCAGCCTTCCACTTCGCGCGGGTCCACGGCGGCGAGTCCGCTGGCCGCCGCGTGCACCGCGGCTACGATCTCCCCCGGCGTGGCGTCCGGCGGCAGCATCGCGCGCACCCCGAGGCTGAGCGCGCGAAGGTTCCACCCGGTCTCGCCGAGCAGCACGATGGGCGGCCCCGGATGCACGTCCTCGAGCGCCGCCGCCGCCACCAGCACGTCCGGCGAATCCGCCGAGAGCGCCAGCCCCGGACTCGCCGCCACCACCGATTCCAGCCCGCCGCGCACTTCGGCGTCCCGCGCCTCCACCTCCACCCGGATCACGCCGCCGCCTCCGCTCGCCCGCCCAACCCCACCGCCGCCTCCCGCACTTTACGCCAATCTCCGCGGAGAAAGTGCAGGCGCAGCACCCCGCGCCCGGAATCGAGGGCCGCGTCGAGGTCCTCGCGGCGCGTGAGCAGGACGTCTCCCGCGCGCAGGTTGGCGCGCTCCGCGGCGCCGCCCGGGTCCAGTTCCAGGATTCTCAGACCCAGCGGCACCGGCTCCAGCACGGCGCCGAGTGCCGGCCGCGCGCCGCGGACCAGAAAATCGCGCACCGTGTTCGACGGCACCGCCAGACCGAGTCCGTTCAGAATCGCCGTGTTGATCCCGACCACCTGCCCGCGGGCGTTGGCCAGCGGTCCCCCCGAATTGCCGGGAGCCAGCCGCACCGCCGCGCGCACCCAGCCGTCCCCGGCCGAATGCACGGTACCGGTCGAAAGTGCGCCGGCGAAACCCAGCGGACTGCCCACCGCCATCACCAGTTCCCCCGGACGCAGCGCGTCCGAATCGCCCGCCGCCGCGGGCTCCAGGTCTCTGGCGCCGATCCGCAAGGCGGCCAGGTCGCGGCGCGCGTCCCGCGATACCACCGCGGCCAGCATCGTGCGCCCGTCCCACAACTCCACCTCCAGCCGCGGTCCGCGCAAAACGTGAGCGTTGGTGACGATCAGTCCGTCCGCGTCCCACACCACGCCGGACCCGGCTCCGCGCCCGCCTCCCACGGCGCGCACCTGCACCGTCGCGCGCCGCAGCCGTTCCGCCACATCTCCCCAGCCGAGCATCTCATCCCCTCCGCCGTTCCCCCAGCACCACCGTCAAGGTGCGTGCCTCTCCGCCGCGCACCAGCCCCACCTCAGCCGCGCTTCCCGGCGCATGCCCTTCGAGCGCGGACTGCACCTCGCCGGTATCGCTCACGGGCGAGCCGGCTACCGCGGTCAGGATGTCCCCGAGCAGCAGCCCGGCCTTCGCCGCCGGCCCTCCCGCTTCGAGCGAGAGAACCATCAGACCTTTTCGATGATCGGGCAGCTCCACCGGTTGCAGCCCCACCCCGAGGTAGGACCGCGTGACGTGTCCCCGCGCCAGAATCTGCTCGACCACGCGGTCCACGTTGGCCGCGGGAATGGCCAGCCCGGCGATCCGCGAGAGCGCGGAACTCGCGATCCCGATCGTCTCCCCGGATGTGTTGACCACGAGGCCGCCGTCCGAGCCGGGAAAGAGCGTGAGGTCCAGCCGGATGTATTGATCCAAACGTCCGCCGCGCCACGTGCGCCACTCCCCGCTCACCGCGCTCACGATCCCCATCGCCGCGTTCACGCCCGAATCCTGCGAGCGGCCGATCGAGAGCGCCACGTGCCCGGGTGCGATCCGCGCGGCCCGCGGCGGAGCATCCGTTCCACCTTCGACGCGCAACACCGCGATGTCCGTGCCGGAGTCGCTCCCCGCCAGCGCCGCCGGCGCGGTGACGCCGTCGGGCAGGGTGACGGTGATCTCCTCCTCCTGCCGGATGGTGTGCTCCGCGGTGACAATCACCCCCGGCTTCCAGAACACGCCGCTCGAGGAAAACCGCGGCCGCGCGTGTACCGCGACGATATATTTCCCGCACGCCTCCACCGCCGTTGCCAGTTCGCTCGAAAGCGCCGCCAGTTCGTTTGCCATCGGAAAATCTCCTTGTGACTTCAGCTTCGCGCCGCGGAGCCCCCCGGCACATCGGTAGAACGGGCAGGCAGCCGGGTCAAGGTAACGGGCCGGGAACTTTTTCCACCCTCCGCCGTCCCATAGCGTGGGGATCTTGCCGGTGCGGAGCCTCCTCGCGTTTCTGCTGCAACTCGCCAGCCTTGCCGTCACGGGATGGCTGCTGTGGGGTGCGCGCCTGGCTTCGCGGTGGGGAACCATCTCCCCGTTCGATCTGATCCTGCGGGCGGTGGCGTACTCCTGTATCGCCTGCACCGCCGCCGCCGCGATCACCCTGGTGCTCTACCGCTTCTGCGGCGCGGACGACGCGGAAGGGTTGGCGCGCGCCGCCCTGCGCGCCTCCCGCGCGGCGGTCTGGTTCGCGCCCAGCGTGATCCTCTTCACCGTGTACTCGCCGGCCGCCCTGTTCGCGGCTGGGATGCTGGTGGTCAGCGCGGCGCGTCTCCTGCAGTACGAATGGCGCTCCGCGCGTCCCGCCGAACCCGAAGCCGCGCCCGCCGGCCTGTTCGCGCGGGTCGAGTTTCCGCCGCCGCATTTTCTGCGCGCGTCGGCGCCCGCCATGACCGCTTCCTTGACCGCGCAGGGAGCGCTGGCCGCGGTCATGCTCCACAAACCGCTGCTGGCCGGAATCGGGTTTGCCATGGGGCTCGCGCTGGCCACCGTGATGATCTCTTCGCTGCGGACGCCTCATCCGCGCCCGCCGCAATCGCTGCCGCGCGCGGTGCTCGGGGCGCTGCTGACCCTGGTGCTCGCCGCCGGTCTGACCGTCGGCGGGGTACAACTCTACGGCGGCGGCGGCGGTTCCCTCTTCGGATTCGGGTCCGGCAACAGCGATACCGCGTCCTCGCCGCCCGTTCGCGCCACCCCCAATCCCGGCTCGGGCGAAGGCGATTTTCCGCGATCCGTCCCGGCGGAGATCGGCGAGGGCGGCGGCTTCCCCGGGGTGATCCTCTGGCCCGAAGTCAAACCGTACGCCACCCTCATCGCGCCCATGCCGCAGCGCGCCGGCGGCCTCGGCACGGTGGAGGTCCGCCCCCTGAGCATTCCCTTCTCCGGCGAGTACTGGATGTTTCGCTGGCCCTACGCGCGCCCGCCCCGGACATCGTTCTTCCAGCGCGGCAGCCCGGACAAACTCTCGTTCCGCACCACCGATCGCCGCGCCCTGGAGATGGAAGCCCGGCACAAGCTCGATCAACTGGTCGCCCTCGATTGCTGCCGCCGCATCGAGCTTGCCATCTTCAACGCCGACCGCTTCCCCGGCACCATTTCACTCGAACTGGTCCTGATCGATAACCAGTTGCCTGGGGCGCCGTGGGTCAGCCTCGGGACGCAGCCGGTCGCCTCCGTCCCCGGCATTCACGGCGACGCGGTCACGCCCGTTTCGGAAACCCTCGGCTTCCCGATGCCGCCGTCCGCCCGCATCGACGCCTTCGACGAGTTCCGCATCGTCTTCGTGCGCGACCGCCGCCGCCGCGACCACAGCGCCAAGGTCGCGATCGACCGCTTCATCCTGGTGCCGCGGCTGTGAACAGCGTGATACCATGGCTCCCGTTATGCCGGGAAGATTGAAACAGTCCGCCGCGCGCTGGTGCTACTCCAAAATCGCCATCGATGACCTCTGCCGCCAGGCAGCCGAAATCGGCCTGGTGGCGCTGGACCTGATCGACGAGAAGGATTGGCCCGTGCTCAAGAAGTACAACCTGGTGCCCGCCATGGTCACTGGCGCCGCTACCATTCCCGTCGGCTGGAACCGGACCGAGAACCACGACCGCCTGGATAAGGAGATGCAGACGAACATCGCCAAAGCCGCGGCCGCGAAGCTTCCCAACGTGATTACGTTCAGCGGCAACCGGCGCGGCATGGGCGACGAGGAAGGCAAGGCCAACACCATCGCGGGACTGAACCGGGTCAAGAAATACGCCGAGGACGCCGGCGTCACCATCTGCCTCGAACTCCTCAACAGCAAGGTGAACCACAAGGACTACATGTGCGATCACACCGCGTGGGGTGTGGATGTGTGCAAGGCGGTCGGCTCGCCGCGCGTCAAGCTGCTCTACGACATCTACCACATGCAGATCATGGAGGGCGACCCGATCCGCACCATCCGCGAGAACATCCAGTACATCGCGCACTTTCACACCGGCGGAGTTCCCGGCCGCCACGAACTCGACGACAACCAGGAACTCAACTGGCGCACCGTCGCCAAGGCCATCGCAGACCTGAATTACCAGGGCTACTTCGCGCACGAGTTCGTCCCGGAGCGCGATCCCATCGCTTCGCTCAAGCAGGCTTACGAGCTCTGCAGCGTGTAACCAACCGCTTGCCCGCGCTTCTCGAGCTGGAAAACATCTCGAAGTCCTTTTGGGGAATCCGCGCGCTCGATGGCGCGGGTCTCACCGTGGCGGCGGGCGAGGTGCACGCGCTCACCGGCGAAAACGGCGCCGGCAAATCGACCTTGATGAAGATCGCCGCCGGACTCGAACGCGCCGATTCAGGCGCCATCCGCTTCACCGGCGGCGCGATCGCCATGATCCACCAGGAACTGCTCCCCTTCCCGGAGATGACCGTGGCGGAGAACATCTGCATGGGCGCCGAGTCCGCCAACGCCTTTGGGTGGCTCGACAAGTCCGCCATGCGCCGCCGCGCCGCGGAGTTGCTCGCGCGCCTCGGGGTGGACGTCGCGCCCGGCGCGCGCATGGGCAGCCTCAGCTTCGCCGGGCAGCAGTCGGTCGAAATCGCCAAGGCGGTCGGACAGCAGGCCTCGCTCCTCATCATGGACGAGCCTACCAGCGCCCTCTCCGCCCGCGAATCCGAGCGCCTGTTCCGCATCATCGCCGAGCTCAAGCAGCGCGGCGTCGCCGTAATCTACATCTCCCACCGGATGGAAGAGATCTTCCGGCTTGCCGATACCATCACGGTGATGCGCGACGGGCGCCACGTGGCCACGCGCCCGGCGCGGGAATTCGACGAAGCCGGGCTCATCTCCCTGATGGTGGGGCGCGACTTCGATGCCGCGTTGGCCCGCCGCCCCGCGAAGACCGGCGCGATCGCGCTGGAGGTCCGCAACCTGGCGCGCCCCGGCGCGTTCGGCGGCATCAGCTTCGCTCTGCGCGAAGGCGAGATTCTCGGGCTCGCCGGATTGATCGGCGCCGGGCGCACGGAAATCGCCAGCGCCATCTTCGGACTCGAACCCGCCGCCGCCGGCGAGATCCTGGTGCGCGGCCGCCCCGCCCGCATCACTTCTCCGGCCGACGCGCTCGCGCACGGCATCGCCATGGTCACGGAGGACCGCAGGCGCTACGGCTTCATCGGCGGCATGGGAGTTCGCGAAAACGTGACCCTCGGCAGCCTGCGCCGCTACTGCGCGGGCGGTTTCGTGCGGCGCGGCGCGGAAGCCGCCGCCGCGGACGCGCAGATGCGCGCCCTCTCCATCCGCGCCGCGTCCCGCGAGCAGCCGGTGAAGTATTTGAGCGGCGGCAATCAGCAGAAGGTCGTGCTGGCGCGCGCGCTGCTGGCCGATCCCGCGATCCTGATCCTCGACGAGCCTACCCGCGGCATCGATGTGGGCGCGAAGACTGAAATCTACGGCCTGATCTCGCGCCTGGCCGCGGAGGGCAAGGCGATCCTGCTGGTGTCCTCCGAGATGAATGAGATTCTTTCGCTCAGCGACCGCATCCTGGTGATCCGCGAGGGCGCCATCGCCGCCGAAGTCGCGCCGCAACGCACTACCCCGGAGGAAATCCTGAGCTACGCGATGCCCCAATGAAGAGGACGCGCCCGTGGCCCCCGCAACTCGGACTCGCCATCGCGCTCGCCGCGCTGATGGCCGGGCTCGCCCTGGCGCGCCCCGGCTTTTTCACGCTCGGCAACCTGATCAACCTGGTGCGCCAGATCTCGATCAACGGCATCCTCGCGGCCGGCGTCACCTACGTGCTGCTCACCGGCGGAGTCGACCTCTCGCTGGGCTCGCTGGTGGCGCTTACCGGCGTCATCGCGGCCGGCTTCGCGCACCCCGGCGGCTACGGCGCGGCCATGGCGGTCGCCGCCGGCATCGCGGCCGGCGCGGTTTGCGGCGCGATCAACGGACTGCTCGTCACCCGCGGCCGCATGGCGCCCTTCGTGGTCACGCTCGGCATGATGACCGCGGCGCGCGGCCTCGCGCTGCTCGCCAGCGGCGGCCGTCCCGTCTCCAACCTGAGCGCCGCGTTCACCCGCATCGGCAGCGGGGACTTCGCGGGCATCCCGCTGCCTTCGTGGATTCTGCTCGCCGTCGCGCTGGCTTCGCACGTCTTCCTGCGCCACATGCGGATGGGCCGCCACGTCTACGCCGTCGGCGGTAACGAAGCCGCGGCGCGCGCCTCCGGCGTCCACGTCAACCGCGTGAAGATGGCGTGCTACACCGTATGCGGCGCCATGGCGGGGCTCGCCGGCGTGGTGCTCGCATCGCGCATCACCACCGGGCAGCCCAACGCCGGCATCGGCTATGAGCTCGACGCCATCGCGGCCGTAGTCATCGGCGGCACCAGCCTCAACGGCGGCGCCGGAGGCATCGGCGGCACCATCCTCGGCGCGCTGCTCATCGGCGTCATCAACAACGGCCTCGACCTGCTCAATGTATCCTCGTATTACCAGCAGGTCATCAAGGGCGTGATCATCGTCGGCGCGGTCTGGCTGGACAGGAGCAAGAAATCATGAGGCGATCGAGCGGCCTGGCTCCCTCGACTTGTTCAGGGAGGGGAGTAGCAGGC
>JBBIQR010000071.1:13910-19409 GCA_037442245.1 Candidatus Solibacter sp.
GTCCGATCAGGTCAGCCTGACCCGCGATCGCGCCGGCGTCATCATCGTCGGCGCCGTGTGGCTGGACAGGAGCCGGAAATCATGAAGCGTTCGGGCGGGCTTGCCGCGCTGGTGGTGCTGGCGGGATGCCTCTCGCAGGGATGCTCGGGGAGCAACTCCGCGGGCGCGAAAAAGGGGCCGGTCATCGGCGTCTCCCTGCTCAACGTCTCCAACGAGTTCATCGTCATGATCAACCGGTCGATGGAGCAGAAGGCCAGGGAACTCGGCGTTCAGCTCATCGTCAACGACGCGCAGCGCAGCGCCGACCGGCAGGTGGAGCAGGCCGAAAGCTTCATCGCGCAGAAGGTGGACGCGATCATCCTCAACCCCTGCGAGGTCGAGGCCAGTTCGCCCGCCGTCGATAAGGCCGTGGCCGCCGGCATCCCGATCGTCAACGTGAACTCGGAGACGCGTTCCGCGCCAACCGCCTTCGTCGGTTCGCGCGACGAGGAGGCCGCGCGCATCGCCATGGAGTACATCGCGAAGCGGCTGAATGGCCAGGGCAGCGTCGTCATGATGCAGGGCTTTATGGGCCAGGCGGGTCAGCTCAAGCGCGACGCCGGCGCGCGCGAAGTGCTCGCGAAGAATCCCGGGCTCAAGCTGATTGCTCAGCAGACCGCCGAATGGGACCGCGCCAAAGCCCTGTCCCTCATGGAGAACTGGATTCAATCCTACGGCGCCAAAATCAACGCCGTGTTCGCGCAGAACGACGAGATGGCCATGGGCGCGCTCATCTCGCTGGAACAAGCCAGGCTCAAGGATAAAGTGATCGTGGTGGGAGTGGACGCCATCGCCGACGCGCTCGCCGCCGTGCGCGACGGACGCCTCGACGCCACCGTGTTCCAGGACGCGCGCGGGCAGGGCGCCGCCGCCGTCGATACCGCCGTCCGCATCCTCCGCAAGCAGCCCTACGAGAAGTCCGTGATGATCCCGTTCCAGCTCGTCACCAGGGAAAACGTGGCGCAGTTCCTCAAGGCGTCGCAGTAGCGCGCAGCAGTTCTTCCACGTACTCGCGCCACACCCGCGCGCGCATCGCGGTGGCCGCCCCGCGCGTCTCCGCGCTCGCCGGGATCAGGATGTGCCGCCCCTTCGCCACCTGCCGCATGGCGCGCTCGACGATTCCCAGTTCCGGCGGATTCAACGCGTCGTCGGCGAAGTTGACCGCGGCCACCGCGGCGCGGATCCGGCCCAGGTCCGGCCCCGGATCGTAGCTCTTCGATGCGTGAAACGCGTAGAGCAGGTCGTTGGCGTCATCGGCGTGCGGCGCGCGGCGGCGCCACGCCTGAAACTGCGCGTCGGCCACGCCCCCCGAAGGCGCCCAATGCTCCAATTGCAGCGCGCCCTGATTCATCAGGAACATCAGGAACTCGGCCGCGACCACTCCCCGCGGCGCCGGACCGTACTCGCCGCCCTTCCACTCCGGGTCGCTCTCGATGGCGTCGATCACCATGTCCCGGTAGATGCGTTGCCGCCCCGTGACCGGCGCGGGCGCGCACCCTAGCGGCATCAGCGCGTCCATGAACCCCGGGTACCGCTCGCCCCACAGCCACGTCTGCATCCCGCCCATCTCCACCCCCAGCACCAGCCGCAGATGATCGATCCCCAGGTGCTCGCGCACCAGCCGGTACTGCGCCGCGACGATGTCGTCGTAGTCATACGCCGGGAATTTCGCGTGCAACCCGTCGCTCGGTTTACTCGAGTCGCCATGCCCGATCGCGTCGGGGAGAATCAGGAAGTACTTCTTCGCATCCAGCGGCTGGCCCGGCAGGAACAGCGCGCCCAGGAATCCGGCGGTGAGGAAGCGCGCGGCCGAACTGCCCGTGCCGTGCAGCAGCAGGACCGCGTTGCCGGCGCGTCCCGCGGCATCGCGCCGCGCCGTGCCGAGCGTGAAGTAGTGCAGCTTCAGCTCGGGCAACCGCTCTCCGCCGCGAAACGCGAAATCGTGGACGGTCCACGTGGCTTCAGCCGGCGCCGGATCCTCCTGCGCGCCCGCCACCGCGCACCACAGCCACAGCACCAGCGCGACGCGTCTCATCGTGACCAGCGTAGCACCGGCTCTATTGCTGCCGGATCCACAGATTCCGGAAGCTCACCTTGCCGGTGCCTTCGATCTGCAGCCCGAGCAGCCCGTTCTTGCGGAACTTGCCCGCGTCCTCGTCGAGGAACACCGCCATCACGTGCCCGTTGATGATGTGGACCAATTGATTGCCGTGCGCGATGATGTGGATCTGGTTCCAGTTGTTGATCTTCACGTAGCCGCCGAGTTCGTCGCGGTCGCCGATGTTGGCCAATAGGCGCGGCTTCTTCCCTTCCTCGGCCCGCACCATCTGGCCGCGCCACGCCACGATGCCGCGCTGCGTCCCGCCCTCGTAGTATTGGCCCGTGTAGCGGTTCGTGCCGTCGAAATCGGCCTGCGGTCCGCCCAGGTTCCACTTCGCGTTGGCCGCCATGTCCGGCACGCCGCGCGGCTGCCCGCTGGGACACGGCCCCTGCGGACCGCGTCCGCCGAAACCACCGCGCCCCCCTCCCGCGGCTCCCGGCGCGCCGCCGCCTCCGCGCCGCCCCGCTCCGGGCTCCTGAATGAAGCTGCGATACTGAATGCCCGAGTTGATCTGCGCCCCTTCGCCGCGCAGTTCCGCCTTCAACTCAAAATCGCCCGGCTGCCCGCCCTGCCAGATCAGGTACGTGGTTCCGGTCGGCTGCTCGCACGTGGACACCGCCACGATCGCCCCGTCCTCCACGTGCCAGATGTTTTTGTTGCCGTCCCAGCCGTCCAGCGTCTTGCCGTCGAACATCGGCTTCCAGCCGGCGTGGTCCTCGAAGTCGATCGGGTCGGGTTCGCTGAAGCCCATGAAGCCCCCGCGTCCACCGCGTCCCGGAGCGCCCGCCGGCGGCGGAGTCTGCGCCGCGCAGATGCCCGCGGACACAACCGCCGCGGCGATCCATCGTGCTGTCTTCATGCTTCCTCCTTGCGTTGCGCCGCTATTTCGCCAGCGCCTCCGCGATGGCCTTCTCCGCCAGCGGCGCCATTACGTCGTACGCCGCGTCGTTGAGCAGCAGGCCGTCCGGAGTGAATTCCTTCTTCAGGTTGCGCCCGTCTGCGAGCGCGGAATAATAATTCACGTAAACCAGGTTGTTGGCCGCGGCGTACTCCTTGAGCCAGCCGTTCAGCCCGATGATGCGGCCCTGCGCGCGCCGCGAGGTCTGGTTGGTGTAGCAGTCGCAAATCGGGGTGACCGAGGCCAGCACCACGCGGATGCCGTTGTACCGCGCCAGGTCCACCATGGACTCGATGTTCTCCGCCACCACCTTCTCCGTCGCCGGACCGGTGTAGCCCGCCAGGTCGTTCGTGCCCGCCTGAATGATCACCACCCTGGGGCTGAGCGAGATCACGTCCTGCCGGAAGCGCACCAGCATCTGCGGCGAGGTCTGCCGCCGGACGCCGCGGTTGATGTAGGGCTTGCCGGAGAAGAAGGGCGTCTTCCCCGCACCCCAGTTTTCCGTGATTTCATCGCCCAGGAAGACCACGCGGCTTTCTCCCGGCTTGGGCCGCGGCACTTCGGTATCGGCGCTGCCGTAGTAGGTCAGCCCCGCCCAATCCGTGAGCACTTTCCGCTGCGCCTGAACGATCCGCTCCAGATCGCCGGGCGATTCGGTCTGCGCCAGACAACTGGCGGCGATCAGGAACGCCAGAATTCTCATGAAGCCCGCCCGGCTACTTCCGGATCCCGAAGCAGTAGAGTTCGTTGTCGAACGTACCGATGTAGACGCGCCCGTTGGCCAGCGAAAGCCCGCTCCAGTGATTCCACTTCTGGATCTGGTCGCCCGAGTTCCACAGTTCCCTGCCGGTCTCCGCATCGAGCGCATACAGCACGGCGTGCGTCGAACCGGGGATGCGCCGCGAGGCCACGTCGTCCAGCCCCACGTCGGGGTACGCCTGGTCGGTATCCTCGCCGTTGCCGTAGGCGAAGATCACGCCGTTGGCGATCACCGGCGGTTCGGCGCGGTTCATGTCGCGCGAAATCCACGCCGGGGTGAGCACCGTCCTGCCGTTCCTATCTTCCACTTTGAATGCCACGATCGCGCCGTACTTCACCGGACCGTGCTCCACCGGCGCGCTGAACTTCGAGTGCTTCGGCCCCCAGATTGGGGTCAGCACCCAGCGGGTTCCCTTGGCGTCCACCCAGCTCGCCATCGAGCCCCAGATGCCAGCCGAAGCGAAGTTCACATCTTCGTTGCAGATCAGCGGCGAGCGGTACAGCGGCGTGCGGTGATCGTCGCCGCCGATCGATTCGGTATCCATCAGGTAGATGCGGCACTCCTTGCTGGCGCTGACCATCAGTTCCTTGCCCTTGTAGGGGAAGATCGCGGGCGTGACCTGCATGTCGAGATCGCGCTTCCACAGCCATTCGGCGTTGGTGGGCCCGTAGTAGTCCACCAGGTCGAGCGACTTGGTTTGCGGATTCTGCTTGACCCCGATGATGCCGTTGCCGAAGATGCCGTCCTCCGGCGCCCACCGCCCATCGCCCGTGCCCGTGTACATCACGCCGTCGCTGCTGATAGCCGGACCGGTGCGTCCCCACATGCCGCCGCCCGAGGGCCCCCAACTCCCCGCCTTATTGGTGGCGAGATCGAAGGCGTACACCACGTTGGGATTGCCGCCGCAGCCCTGCGCCGTATGCGTGTAGATTACGTTGTTATAGAGGTTCAGCCCATAGGGCTTGCCGTTGGGGGGCATCCACTTCTGCGGCGGGACGACGTCCTCGCCGTCGGCCGCGTTCAACTGGTGCAGGCGGCCGTCCCAGGAAGCCGCGTAGATGGTGTACTTGCCCGGCGTACTGGCCGGGCCCACCACCGGGGTGGCCGTGATGCCCCCAGGGCAGAGGATGCCGCCGCCGCGCCCGCCGCTCGCCGGCGGAGTCCACGTGCTGGTGAAGTGCTTCTTCCACAGCAGTTCGCCCTTGTCCACGTCGATCGCGAAAATGTTGTCGCTGACGCCGGCCACGATCGCCAGTTGCTTCACGCCCGCCGCGGTGTTCACCTTTTCAATGAGGAGCGGCGGGAAGAGCGCGTGCATCTGCCGGACCTCGTTGTCCAGATGAATCTTCCACAGCAGCTTCGTATCCTTGACGCTGGACACGCTGAAGATCTTCTCGTCCTGCTGCCAGGCGGTGCGTTTGGAATTCCCGCCGTCGGTGAGCCAGTCGGCACTCCACGCCGCGGTGGAACCCAATAACCAGAGGGTAATCAGGGAACGCGTTCGCATTTTCCTCTCCGTCAACACAGCACGGCCGTGTGATCCGTCCCTTCCGGCAAAGGCCGATTCGCGGCCCGGCCGGGGGCTCCGAGCCTTTCCTGCGCCGGTTTGGATGAAACTATATCACAGACTCAGCCAAAGCAAGCGGAAATTCTGATACGTTTCAAACCCGCATAAAAATTGACTTCCCGGCGTAACTTCCC
>JBBIQR010000072.1:0-19332 GCA_037442245.1 Candidatus Solibacter sp.
ACTCGGCGAGACCGGCATCGCACTCGGCTACGAGAAGATGCGCGACGCCGAAGGCAAAATGGACGGCAAGCTCATCGGCGAGGTGCTGGGCTACTTCTCGCACCCCGACGAACGCGCGGGCAAGGTCTTCGTCTTCCCCCACATCTTCGCCGAGGTGATGCGCGACTACATCGGCCAATGGGGTGCGAGCGAGCGCGATCTGGCCGCCATCGCGGTGCAGGAGTACGCCAACGCCAGGTACAACTCCTGCGCGCAGATGAACAAGGTGCAGATCACGCTGGACCAGGCCATGGCCATCGAGGGCTTCAACCGCTACGTGGTCGAGGGACTGCCGCTCAAGACGTACGATTGCTCGCAGATCACCGACGGCTACGCGGCCCTGATCCTGGCCACCGAAGAGGGCCTCGCGAAACTCGGGGTGGCGCAATCCGCGTGCGTCCGCATCGCCGGATGGGCGCAGGCCACCGACCCGATCCGCAAGGACGGCCGCGACGTGCTGCGTCCCGCGGGCGCTTATCGCGCGATGAACCAGGCCTACGCCATGGCCGGAGTCGCGCCGGCGGATGTGAATGTCGCCGAGGTGCACGACTGCTTCACCGTCATGGGCGCGATCGGCACCGAGGTGATCGGCAAAGCGGCTCCGGGCGCCGGCGCGCGCTACTGGGTCGAAGGCAAGGCGGCGCCGGACGGCGAGTGCGGCATCAACACCTCCGGCGGGCTGATCGCCAAGGGCCACCCCATCGGCGCGACCGGGATCGCCATGATCGGATGGGCGGCGCTGCAACTGCTCGGCAAGGCGCCGGCGGAGACGCAGGTGAAGAATCCGCGTGCAGCCGCCACCTTCAACATCGGCGGGCCGATCTGCGCCAGCGTCTGCACGGTCCTCACCCGGTAGCGCCAGGCCCGTTGTTATATACTCCCCCTCATGAGCACTTCGAGGCGGAGATTTTTGCAGGCGGCCGGAGCCTTGGCCCCGGCAATCCTGAGGGCGACGGACAAGGCCGGCACCAAACTTCCCGTGCTGGGCAGCGGCAACCACACCTACGAGGCCATTCACGATTGGGGTGAACTGCCGGCGGGCCTCCAATACGGCAATACCCATGGGGTGGTCGAGGATTCGCAGGGACGGATCTACGTGCACCACACGGGCTGGGCCACCAGCGAGATCCCCGACTCGATGGTGGTCTTCGACGACAAGGGCAAATTCATCAAAAGCTGGGGCAAGGAGTTCAAGGGCGGCGCGCACGGGCTGCACATCCAGAAGGAAGGCTCCACGGAGTTCCTCTACCTGTGCGACACCAAGCGCGGCATCGTGGTGAAAGCCACGCTCGACGGCGAAACCGTGTACACCATCGGCTACCCCGATCCAAGCGAGGCCTACAAGCCCGGCGCCGATGGCAAGAAGCCCAAGTACAGTCCGACGAATCTCGCCGTCGCCCCCAACGGCGATCTCTACGTGGGCGACGGCTACGGCTCCAGCTACATCAATCAGTACAACAGCAAGGGCGAGTTCATCCGCACCTTCGGCGGCAAGGGCAAGGAGGCGGGCCAACTCGATTGTCCGCACGGCATCACCATCGACCGCCGCCACGGCGACCCCATCCTCACCGTCGCCGACCGCGGCAACGCGCGCATCCAGCGCTTCACGCTGGACGGCAAGCACGTCGATTTCGTCGACGGAACCAAGATGCCCTGCCACTTCTACTTCTACAAGAACGGCGACATGGTGGTGCCCGACCTGGGTGCGCGCGTCACCCTCATGGACAAAAACAACCGCGTCATCGAGCAATTAGGCGACGACTCGGCCAGCAACTGGCGCGAGACCCGGAAGCTGACCCGCGACCACTTCCAGCCCGGAAAGTTCGTCTGTCCGCACGGCGCCTGCTTCGATCACAAGGGCAACCTGTTCGTGGTCGAGTGGGTGGAAGTCGGACGCGTCACCAAACTGCGGAAGGTCTGAACGGGGCGCGGCGAGTAGTGATACACTCGCCGCGTGGAAAACAATCCGCCGACCCGCCGCGCGCTGCTGGGCGCGCTGCCCGCCGCCGCCGTCGCCGCCCGGAGTCAGGGCGAACCCGCGGCGCCCCGGCCCAACATCATCATCGTCAACTCGGACCAGTTCCGCTGGGATTGCATCGGCGCCATGGGGCTGAACCCCATGAACCTGACGCCGAATATCGACCGCATGGCGCAGCGCGGTACGCTCTTCCGTCATGCCTTCTCCGCCCAGCCGGTGTGCGCGCCGGCGCGCG
This sequence comes from Candidatus Solibacter sp., assembly GCA_037442245.1. Classification (GTDB taxonomy): domain Bacteria; phylum Acidobacteriota; class Terriglobia; order Bryobacterales; family Bryobacteraceae; genus Solibacter. Next base: position 2,253 of record JBBIQR010000072.1, read on the forward strand.
CCAGCATCATCACCGGGCAGTACCCTGCGCGGCACGGCGTGTGGCGCAACGGCATCGGCATCCGCGAGGACGCCACCACCATCGCCACCGAAATGGGCCGCGCCGGATACTCGTGCAACTACATCGGGAAATGGCATCTCGGCCCTCCGTCGGGCGAACCCAGGTCGCTCGCCACCCGCGGTCCCGTGCTGCCGCAGCATCGCGGCGGCTTCAACGGATTGTGGGAAGCCGCCAATGAACTCGAGTGGACGTCGCACGCCTACGAAGGCGACCTCTACGATAACGACGGCAAGCCGATCCACTTCGAAAACGAGTACCGCGCCGAGTTCATGACCGGGCGCGTGGAGCGCTTCCTGCGCTCGCAGGCGGCGCGCTCGCCGTTCCTGCTCTACGTCTCCTACCTCGAAGTCCACCACCAGAACGATAAGGACACCTTCGACCCGCCCAAGGCGTACGTGGGCCGCTACAAGAACCCGTACATCCCGCCCGACCTGCGTCCGCTGCCCGGTACGTGGCCCAGCCAGCTTGCCGATTACTACGGCTGCGTGACCGCGATGGACGATTGCGTGGGCCGCATCCGCTCGCTGCTGAGCGAACTCGCGCTCGACCGCAACACCATCCTGGTATTCACCGCGGACCACGCCTGCCACTTCCGCACGCGCAACGCCGAGTACAAGCGCAGCCCGCACGAAAGCTCCATCCACATTCCGCTGGTGATCGAAGGCCCCGGGTTCAATCGCGGCATGTCGATCGGCGAACTCGTCAGCCAGGTGGACTACGCGCCCAGCCTGCTCGCGGCGTGCGGTCTCTCCGCCCCGTCTTCCGTGCAGGGGCACAGTTTCCTTCCGCTCCTCGACCGCAAGACTGAGGGTTGGCGCAACGAAATCTACTTCGAGATGAGCGAATTCGTCACCGGGCGCGGACTGCGCACGCCGCAATACACTTATGCGGCGATGGCCCCCAAGCAGCCCGGCTGGCGCGCCGCCCCGCACGCCGATCAGTACGTTGAGTACGTTCTATACGACAACTACGCCGATCCCGCGCAGCAGGTGAACCTCGCCGGACGCGTCCCGTACCGCGACGTCGCGCAGGAACTCCGCAAACGTATGATCGAGCGCGTCAAGGAATCCAGCGGCTTGGACGCGAGCATCCAGCCCTGCTGGTTCCCGTACTCCTGACCGGCCCGCTCACGCCTGCAGCGGCATCCGCCGAATGCGCTTGCCGGTAGCGTCGAAGATGGCGTTCCCGATGGCCGGCGCGATCCCCACGATCGGCGTCTCGCCGGCGCCGATGCTGACGATATCCTTGCGGTCCAGCAGCACGCTTTCGATCGCCGGCATGTCTGCGAACCGCGGCACGCGGTAGCGCGCCAGGCGGTTGTTGGTGATCTTGCCGCCGGCGAACTCGATCTGCTCGAAGAGCGCTCCGCCGATCCCCTGCGCCACCGCCCCCTCCACCTGATTGCGCAGGTGCTCCGGATTGACGATGGCGCCGCACTCGAACGCGATCACCGCGCGCAGTACCTTCGTCGCGCCGCTCGCCGGCTCCACCGATACCTCCGCGCACGTCGCCACATAGCTGCCCTTCTCGAAGCCGGCGGCGATCCCGAAGCCGTGATTCGCCGTCTTCCGCCGCCCCTTCCAGCCAAACTTGTCCGACGCCGCCAAAATCACGGCACGCAGCCGCTCCTCCTTCGCGTTCCTGAGCCGGAATTCGAGCGGGTCCATCGCGATCGACTGCGCGAGCTCGTCCATGTAGGATTCGCGCACGAAGTGGTTCGCCGTAGCCGCGAGCCCGCGGTAGGATCCCTGCCTCAGCGGCGAGCGGACCGCGTGGAACTGCTCCTTCCTGGACGCGATGGCGTACGGCGACGCCAGCGCGGAGGGTCCCGAATTGTAGTTGTGGAACTCCCATTCAGTAACGGTGCCGTCGGGCGCGGTCTTGCCCGCCACCTCGATCAGCCCGCCGGGACGGAAGTACGCCCACGTCATCTCTTCCTGTCGCGTCCAGTTGCGTTTCACCGGCTTGCCCAGGGCCTTGGCGACGCGCGCCGCCTCCACCGCGGCATCGCCCTGATGCTTGCCGCCGTAGCCGCTACCGGTGTCCGGCATGATGACGTGCACGTCCTCCCCGCCGATCCCGAATAGCGCGGCGAGTTCGTCGCGCACGCCGAACGGGCGCTGCGTTCCGGTCCACACCGTGAGCTTGCCGTCCTGCCATTCCGCCACCGCCGCGCGCGGTTCCAGCGGGACGTGCGCGATGTAGGCGATGTGGTACGGCACCAGCGCGGGATTGGCCGCCGCGTCGCGCGCGTTGCGCTTGAAGTAGTCGTAGACATTGCGGCTGTCGGTCTCCGCCGGCGCCGGATTCCATTCCGCCCGGAGCGCGGCCAGCGCTCTTTCCGCGAGATCGGGCGCCGGCGCCGCCACCGCGACGAAGTCGCCGTCGTGCATCACCTTCACGCCCGCCATCGCCTCCGCCGCCGCGGCATCCAGCGATTTCAGGCTTGCTCCGAACTGCGGGGGATACAGCACCTTGGCCCACAACATCCCCGGACGCGTCACATCGTAGGCGTACTTGTGCGCGCCGGTGACGATCGCGCGCCCGTTCACCTTGGGCACGGATGTGCCCGCAACCTTCCATTCCACCGCCGCCGTGAGCGCCACGCTGGCGGGAATCGTCCTGGTGAGCTTTTCGCCGCGCGTCAACTCGCCGAAACCCGCGCTGCGCGCCCCCGCGGTCACGCGTCCGCCGGCGATGTGCAGCGCCGCGCGGTCCGCGTTCCACTTCTTCGCCGCGAGATCCAGCAGCATCTCGCGCGCCTCCGCCGCGGCGCGCCGCATCTGCGGCCACATGCGCGGCGTGGTCTGGCTGCCCACCGTCCCTTGATCGAATGGTGTGAGCGCGGTATCGCCCATCACCATCGTGATCGCGTCCACCGGCGCGCGCAGTTCCTCGGCCACCGCCTGCGTCAGCGACGTCCGCGCGTTCTGCCCCACTTCCACCTTGCCGGTGTACGCGGTGACCGCGCCGTCCTCGCCCACGTGCAGCCACGCGCTCACCTCTTCGGGCATCGTATTGCGGCCGCGCAGCCGTCCTCCGGTCTCCTGCGCCAGCAGGTCGTCTTCGGCGATCAGCACCACGATGCCGCCGCCCACCGCCGCGAAGAAATCGCGCCTTGTGATCATCCGCGGCCTCCTTTCTGCGCCGCCTCGCGAATCGCCGCGGCCACCCGCGGATACGTTCCGCACCGGCAGATGTGTCCGTTCATTCCGGTAGCGATTTCGGCGTCGGACGGATGCGGGTTCCTGCCCAGCAGCGAGACCGCCCCCAGAATCATCCCCGGCGTGCAGTAGCCGCATTGCATCGCGTCCTGATCGAGGAACGCCTGCTGCACCGGATGCAGTCCGCCGGCGCCGGCCAGCCCTTCGATGGTGAGAATCCGCTTGCCCGCCACCGTCCCCACCCGGGTCAGGCAACTGCGGGTCGCCACGCCGTCCACCAGCACGGTACATGCGGCGCACTGTCCTTCGCCGCAGCCGAACTTCGTGCCGGTCAGGTCCAGGTCGTCGCGCAGGACGCTGAGGAGGGTGCGGTCCGGATCGGCATCGATCCGCCGCATGGAGCCGTTCACGTGCAGTTCAGTGACTCTGCCCATGCGACCTATTCTATGACCGCCGCCGCTCGCGCGAAAGGAGGCCTTGACGCATCCCCTTGGCATCACGGCGTCTCCCGGCCGGCCCTGTGCCGCGGGAATGGCGCACCTGGCAGCGCACAAGGTCCGGTGTGCTACGATCGGCTCGCTGTGCTGTCAGAATCTCCCAAGCCTTCACACGTCATCGCGTCCGAGCCAGGCGCCTCGCCACAGGGGCGCTCGTCCTTCCGGTCGGACAGCGGAAATCTGGACCTGATCCGCGCCGTCGCGGTGCTGTCCGTATTCTTCGCGCACCTCTACGACATCAACACCGGCGGTCACGCTCTATTGGGGTGGCATTTCGCGCAGATGGGGGTGCTGACCTTCTTCGTACACACCAGCCTGGTACTCATGCTCTCCATGGAGCGGACCAAAATCGAAGGCAAGGCGCTTTTCGCCGCGTTCTACCTGCGCCGCTTCTTCCGCCTGTATCCGCTGAGCATGTTCTGCGTGACGGTAGCCATGTTCCTGAACCGCAGCGGCTACCATGCGCCCGCTTACTTGTTCACTTGGCGGGACTATCTCTCCAACATGGCGTTGACGGTCAATCTCACCTACACGGATACCATGGTCGGCGGGCTTTGGACTCTGCCGCTGGAAGTGCAGATGTACCTGACTCTGCCCTTCCTCTTTCTCCTGGGACGTGTCCGTTCGGCAGGATTGCTCTTCGCGATCTGGATGGCGTCGGTCCCGCTGGCGATCCTCCAGTTGCACGTCAGCGGGCGGTTGAGCGTGCTGGGCTACGCTCCATGTTTTATCGCCGGCGTTATCGCCTGGAAGTTGTCGCTCCGCGCTCCGCGCCGCTTCCCTGGCTGGCTTTGGCCGGGGGCTTTCATGGCAACCTGGCCATTGTTCCTCTTCGCGACTCACGAACACGACATGTACTATCGCTGGGTCTTCTGCCTGGCGTTGGGACTCGCGATACCGCACTTTCAGGAGATCCGCTTTCGGCCACTGAGCGCGGCCGCACACGTCGTCGCCAAATACAGCTATGGGATCTACCTGTCCCACGTTGCTGTGATTTCGTGGTGCTTTGGACTTCCGCTCCGCTAGCCGCAAGGTGCGCCATTTTCATTCCGCTTGCTGCGCTCGTCCCCGTTGCGATGTATCACGGGATCGAGCATCCCATGATTCAGGCCGGACAGAAGCTGGCGGCACGGCTCTGGCCACGGCCCCTGGCCGGCGTCAGAATACGCGCCGGTGCAGGCGCTCCAGCGTGAACTTCGCGGTATCCGCCACCGCCATCACCGCCATCACGCCCGCCTGCACCGGGTCGGTCACCACCAGGTCCGCGGCGTCCGGCACGCTGCCCGCCATATTCAGGCTGATCACGATCAGGCCGCGCGCCCGCACTTCGCGGACGGCGGTCTCGATTTCGCCGCCCATCAGCGACCCCGCCAGCACCAGCGCCCGCGCGCGCGGCAGGCGCGCCACGCCGCGCACCGCGTCGGCGAGTTTCTGCTCGCCCACCAGCGGGATGGTGTCCACCGAAATGTGCTCGCCGCGGATGTTGTGGCGGTCCGCTTCCGAGACGGCGCCGATCGCCACCTGCCCCACCTGCGCGCCGCCGCCCATGATGATGATGCGCTTGCCGTAGATCGTCTGCAGTGTCTTCACCACCTCGACCTCGCGCACGATCGCCAGCTTGCGCAGATCCTCCACCAGCAGGTCCGGGGATCCCGGTAGCACCACCTCGAAGTATGTCCGCGCCTCCTCCGGCCAGTTGCCCAGGATCGAGACCGAAGTGATGTCGCCGTCATGCCGCGCGATGACTCCGGTCAACTGGTGCAGCACACCCGTACGCCCCGCCGCGGTCACCGCCAGCCCGATTGTTTCGTTCGCCATTTGTCTCCAGTGTACGCGGAGGCGGCCCGAAGACGCGGCGGACGCTGCTACTGGATCGCGAGCGTCGCCGAATCCGAGACTCCCGCGATCGAAAGCTGGAGCGGAACATCGTCGCCCGCCGCGATGTTCGCCGGTATCTGCACGTCCACCTGGTAGAGGCCGTTGTAACCGGGAGCCACGCCGGAGAACAGGACCGGAGCGTTCTGGCCGCCGATCAGGACCACCGGGGCGGCCACGGTCTGGTACAGCGGACTGCCGCCGGCGGGCGCAACCGATCCGGTCGCCAGCGCCGCGCCGTTGGGATCGCCGTTGGGCGTAGCCTTGCCGAGGCCGGTGACGTAGATCTGCAGGTAGCCGCCGCGCTTGGCCGGCTGCGCGCACAGCACCGCCGGGCCGCCGCAGGTGGCGGGCACGCCGAGGCTTGCCGCCAGCGAGAGCGGCATCGCGATCCACGCCGTATTGGCGGTCACTGCGACCGCGTTGCGGCGCGAGGGCACCAGCGGATCACCGTAATAGAAGATGCCCGGAGCCGCCGGCGCCAGCGTCAGTGTCTGCGGCGCGGACGCTCCGCCGGGAGTCTGCACCGAGAGGTCCACCGTGCCGGTGGACGGCAGTTCGGTCGGTACCAGGACGTTGATCTGTCCGCCCGGCCCGGCCAGCGCGAAGATGGGCGCGGCCGTGGCGCCGAAAAGGACGCTGACTCCGTTCACCGAGGTATTGGGGAAGGCGGACAGGTTGTTCTGCGAACCGAACCCCGCCCCGAAGACCGAGACGATCGCCCCCGGTGCGACCACTCCCGCCGAGCCGAAACTGGCCCCGTTCAGCACCTGTCCCACGGCCGGCCCGGTTCCGACCGGCAGGCTGTACGGCATGCTGGGGGTCCCCGCCACCGTCACCACCACCGGATCGATGCCGTTGGGAGCGGTTCGGGGAACCGTAAAGTAGATGGTCTCGTTGCCTGTACCCGTGCCTGTACCTGGGTCAGCCTGAAGAATCGTGGCGTTCTGCCCCGCGACCGTGACCTGGGGCGCCACCGCCGGCGCCAGGTTAGACCCGAGTCCTGTCACGTGGATCTGCAGCGCCTGGCCGATCGCCGCCGGCGATGCCGGAGTCACGGCCGCCTGGTAGTTGGCAGCGTCCCGGAACGGGACGAACGTGATGCCCGGTGGATCCGTGGCGCCGCCGACCGTATAGGACACGCCTTGAATCGCCGGCGCAACCGGCGCGATGGTGATGGGTAGCGGATTGGAGGCCTGCCCCAGATACGTGATCACCAGGTTGGTTGGGCCCGGAGCCGCGTTCGACGGGATGTTCGCCGCGATGAATACCGCGTTGGCCGCAACGTTGATGCCGGAGGTCTGTCCCCCGGCTGTGATCGTGTAATCCCGCCCCGCGGAAGGGTGGGCGAAGGTTCCGAAGATAATCAGAAACGTCCCCGGCCCGTAGGTGGTGTCACCCGGAACGCCGGTCGTGAAGCCGGTGATCTTGGGCGCCTGCGCCCAGACGCCCAACGCGAACCACGTCAGGCCGATGAAAATGCTCTTGCGCATCTTTCCCGCCAATGCAATCGAGATTTGCCGCGAGCCCCTCGCAACGTCCCGCGTATTATCCCCGAAGATTTGCGCCGTAACAATGACCCTTACGGGCCAGGGACCGGGAACTCCCCACCTCCGCACGGCGTCCAACTGCCATGTTGGAAGTCCGCGCACTTACCAGGCTCTACACCGGCGTTGCGGCGGTCGACCGCGTCGCCTTCACCATCCGTCCCGGCGAAATTCTGGGCTACCTCGGACCCAACGGCGCGGGAAAAAGCACCACAGTGAAGATGCTTACCGGATTGCTCGAGCCCACCTCCGGCCATATCCTCTTTCACGGTGAGGACATCCGGCGCGACCTCAAAGGCTTTCAGCGCCGCATCGGCTACGTGCCTGAGGAGCCGCACCTCTACCCGCACCTCTCCGGACGCGAATACCTCCAGCTTTGCGGCCGCCTGCGCGGCATGCCCCGCCTCACTCTGGAGCACAAAATGGACGAACTGCTGCGCCTCGTCGCTCTCTGGGAAGACCGCCACTCGCCGCTGGCGTCCTATTCCAAGGGCATGCGGCAGAAGGTCCTGCTCCTGGCCGCTCTGCTGCACGACCCCGATCTGCTCATCCTCGACGAGCCCTTCAGCGGTCTCGACGTCAACGCCTCCATGATCCTGCGCAGCCTGCTGGGATCGCTGGCCGCCCGCGGCAAAATGATCCTCTACAGCTCGCACGTGCTCGAAGTCGTCGAGAAGGTCTGCCACACCGTCCTCATCCTCCGCAAAGGAAAGGTGGTGGCGCACGATTCCGTCGCGCGTCTGCGCGAAATGATGTCCAAGTCCACGCTGGAGGGCGTCTTCGCGCAACTCACGCAACCGGAGGACACGGACGCCATCGCCCGCCGCATCCTCGACGTGGTAGCCGTATGACCGCGCGCCTCCGCGACTGGTTCGGCGAAACCCACGGAACCGGCGTCGAACTGCTGCGCCACTTTCTGGGCCGCTTCTTCGATAACGAGATGGTGTCCGTCCCCGGCGAATGGCAGAAGGTCGCGATCGGCCTCTTCGCTTCGCTGGTCTCGGTCGGACTCGCCGCGCTGAGCGTCTACTGGACCCGCTACCGCCTGCTGCACGAAGCCTCCTTCGCGGTGTACCGGCAAGGCGTCCGCGACGACCTCATCACGTTCATCGCGCTCGCCATGGCGGTAACGGCGCTGCTCACCATCCTGCAATGGCAGAGCCTCTTTCCCAGCCTGCGCGACCTGCTCGCGCTCGCCGGGCTGCCCATCCGCCCGCGCGAGGTCTTCGCCGCCAAGTCCGGCGCGCTGCTGATCGTCTTCACGATCTTCGTGCTCGCCATGACCGCGGTGCCGTCGGTGCTGTTTGCCATCCTCACCAACCTGCGCCAGCACGAAAACCCCGATATGTGGGTTACGGTGTGGGCCGATTTCGCCGCCTTCGCCGGAGGCTGCTGCTTCGTCTTCTTTACCCTGCTCGCGCTGCAAGGGGTGATGCTGCAACTCTTCCCCGCGCGCATCTTCGCGCGAGTCTCCCTCGGCGTGCAGGCGCTCCTGTTCATTGTCACGGTGGCGGCTGTTCCCCTCATCGGCAGCCAACCGGCGGCCGCGGCGTGGTGGCCTCCGGTGTGGTTCGTGCGGCTGTGGGAGTCGATCGTCATCGGACCCGCCTCCGCGGCGCGGCCCGCCATCTTCGCCATCGCGGCGCCGGCGGCGATCTCGCTCGCCGCGTACCTGGCCAGCTATCACCGCTACCGCCGCATGCTGCTCGAAGCGCAGCCGGGACGCGCCTCCGCCCGCTGGTCCGGACTCGGCGCGCGCCTCCTCGAACGCATGCTCCCGGACCCGCGCGAACAGGCCGCGTTCTCCTTCATCGCCAAGACGCTGTTCCGCAGCCGCAGCCATCGCCTGCTGCTGCTCGCCTACTCGGGCATCGCGCTCGGCTGGACGGCCAAGGGCCTGGTGGAAGCCCCGCCGGTCAACCTGCGCGATGAAGGGCTCTACGGCCTCACCGTGGTGCTTGCGCCCATCGCCATGGCGATCCTCATCGTCACCGGACTGCGTTACCTCTTCGCCCTGCCGGTCGCGCAGCGCGCGAACTGGGTGTTCCAGGCGGTGGAAACCGGGGACCGCCCGGCGTGGCACGCGGCCATCGAAAAGTTTGTCCTGTGGGCCGGGATCGCGCCCGTGTTCGCCGCCGGATTGCCCGCCGCCGCGGCCGTCCTCGGGCCGTTCCGCGGATTCGCCGCGATCGCGCTCGGGCTCGGCGCCGCGCTCCTCTTCTTCGAACGCTATTTCCGCGAGTGGCGCAAACTGCCCTTCGCCTGCTCCTACCTTCCCGGACAGCAGACTGTGTGGATGCAGATCTTCCGCGTCTTTCTGGCCTCCACCATCCTGCTGCCCCTGGGGCAACTCTTCCTCTGGGCCAGTGCGGAAGCCACTTCCTTCATCGCCGCCGCGACCGCCCTGGCGGCGCTGTGGCTCCGCTGGCGCGCCCTGCGCCGCCGCGAATGGGCCGCCTGCACCATGCTCTGGGACGAACTCCCGCCCCCGCCCTTCGAAGCCCTCGACCTCGGACGCGCCAAGGACGACGACGCTCCCATCTCTTTCGGCGCCGCCCGTCCCGCCCCCCGCGATTTCGGCGAGCACCTGGTCGCCTCCCGCGGCTTCCTCCCGCTCGCCTGGAGCGAGGAGGTCTCGACCGAGCGCCGCTCGCGCGTCCTGTGGGGGACGCTGTGCGAGGACGTGCGCTACGGCGCGCGCGTCATCCGCCGCACGCCGCTGCTTTCCGTCGTCGTGGTCCTCACCCTCACGATCGGCATCGGCATCAACGCCAGCATCTTCACCGTCTTCACCGGCGCCGCGCTCACGCCGCACGTTTCGCGCCGTCCCGAGAGCTTCGTGCGCATCTGGGCGGAGTCGCAGCGCGACGAACGCATCCGCTACTTCTCCTACAGCGAATACACCGCGCTGCGCGACCGCAACCACTCGCTCGGCCAACTCGCCGCCTTCCGCCCGTTTCCCGCGCTCATCGGCGACGACGACGCTATCGGCACCCCCGGCCTCGCCGTCTCCTGCAACTTCTTCCTCGTGGAAGGCCTCGATCGTCCGATTCTCGGCCGTCTCTTCGACGCCGGCGATTGCCGCGCGCCCGGACAGGAACCGGTCGCCCTCATCAGCGATACGGTTTGGCGTACACGCTTCTCTTCCGATCCCCGGATCCTCTCCCGCACCGCGCGCATCAATGGCCGCAACGTCCCCATCGTCGGAGTGGTCCCGGCACGGACTTCGCTGTGGGCGCAGTCCAACGGCATCTGGGTCCCCTACACGGCGCAGCCCTGGTTCGACGGCGACCGCAACTTCTTTCGCGAGGAGTTTCTCTGGCTGCAACTGGCCGGACGGCTCGCGCCCGGCTACACGCGGCAGCGCGTCCGGGCGGAGTTCTCCGGCCTGGTCCGGCAACTCGACGATTTAACCCCAGGGCGGCGGACCGTGGTCGATACCACGGACGGCTCCTGGCTCGAAAACTTCGAGATGATCGCCTCCGCGCGCCAGTTGTTCCTGATGACGTTCTTCATCGGCGCCTTCCACCTGGTGCTGTTCATCGCCTGCGCCAACGTGGCGACGCTGCTGCTTTCGCGCGCGATCTCGCGGCGCCGCGAAATCGCCGTGCGGCTTTCGCTCGGGGCGCCGCGCATCCGTCTGGTCCGCATGCTGGTCACCGAAGCCGTGCTGCTCTCCGCCATCGCCGGAGCGGCCAGCATCTGGCTGCTGTACCGCGTGCCGCAGCCTTTGTGGCACTTCATTTCGCCGCGCTCGCCCCGGATTCCCCTGCCCCCCGACTGGCGCATCTTCGCGTACGTCGCGGTGGTGGTTCTGCTCACGGGCATCGCCAGCGGACTGGTCCCCGCGCTCGAAAGCGTGAAAGTCGACCTGGCCAATTCGCTCAAGGGAGTGGGCGGCGGCTCTGCCCGCGGCGCCGGAGGCAGTCGCGCCCGCGGCTGGCTCGTCACCGCGCAGGTCGCGGTAAGCATGGTGCTGCTGGTGGAAGCCGCGATGCTCGGCAAAAGCGAGGACCGCAACCTCCACGCCGACCCCGGCTACCTCCCGCGCCACGTGGTGGTCGCGCCGCTCCGCCTCCCCGATACCATCGCTCCCGCCGCCGCCCGCGCGCGCTTCGATCGGGTGGCCGCGCGGCTGCGGACCCTGCCCGGCGCACGCAGCGTGGCGTTTTCCGAGGATGTGCCCATGATCGACCACTACACCGTCGAAGTGCGCCCGCCGGGACGCCCCGACGCCATTCAGCCGATCGACGTGTTCTCCGCGTCGCCCGGCTTCATGGCGACGCTCGGCGTCCCGCTCCTGCGCGGCCACGACTTCCAACCCTCCGATCCGCGCGGCGTCATCATTTCGGAGAGCCTCGCGCGCGCCTTCTTCCGCCGCGAGAATCCGGTCGGACGCACGCTCCAGTTCCCCGATGCCGCCGTGCCCATCGTCGCGGTGGCCCGCGATGTGTCGCCCCTGCGCATCGGCGCCAGCGAAAACCCGCCGGTGTGGATCAACGAAAACTCCCACCCCGCGCGCACCTTCCTCTCCGTGCGCTTCTCCGCGCCCGCGCTCGCCAGCGCTCCCACCGTGCGCGCCGCCGTCGCCGAAGTCGAGCCCAACCTCGTGGTCGTCGCGCGCAACCTGCAACAGTGGATCGACCTGGTGACCGAGGAGATGTGGAACATGGTGACCCTGATCGTGATCCTCGGAATCGTGGCGACCGCGCTTGCCACCGCGGGCATCTACGGCGCAGTGTCGTTCGCGGTCAACCAGCGGATGCGCGATCTCGGTATCCGGGTCGCGCTCGGCGCCAGCCGCCTGGATGTCTTCCGCGACGTGCTGCTGATGGGCGGACGCCCCGTCCTGCGCGGCCTGCTCCTCGGCTCCTGGATGAGCGTCGCGATGGCCGCCAGCCTGCGCGAGAACCTGCGCGGCTCGGTGCTGCGCATCGATTCGAGCGATCCGCTGGTCTACCTTGCCCCAGTGGCGCTGCTCGCCGCCGCCGCCGCGCTCGCCATGCTCGTACCGGCCAGCCGCGGCTCCCGCTCCGACCCGCTCGAAGCGCTCCGCTGCGAGTGACCCGTGAACCGTCAGGCGCAGCCGCTACTCGACCGTCAGCGGCAGTTCCACCTTCACGGTTTTCGGCGGCAGGCAGAGTTTGTTGTTGCACGATTGATACGCTGCGTTCACCACCAGTTTCCGCGCGCCCGCCGATCCCGCCGCCTGCAGCGGGAGTGTGAACGCGACCCGCCCCTCGTACATCTCCACTTCCATTCCCAGCGCGGAATCCTGCACCGTGAGGGGTTCCTCGGCGCCCACCGGTCCGGCGAGTTGGAAGGGCTGGCCTTCCGCGACCCAGATGCGCGTCGGAATGGGTCCGTCCGCCATTGGCTTGAGCGAATAGAGGTGCCAGCCCGGCTCGATAGACGCGGTCAGGATCGCCTGAAACACGGCGCCGGCTTTCACCGGCTTCGCCGGAGGCGCGAGTTTCCAGGTCACGGGGTCGGGCGGCGCAGCCCACGCGGTAGCGGCCAGGACGGCCGCGCAAATGAGGGTCTTCATGGAAGCATTCCTGTGCCGGATTCGGTCGTCGTGTGCGCCGGCGCAGCGGCCAGATCGGCCCACGCCGCCTGCAGCACGTGGCGCGATTTGGCGTCCTGCACGAACGCCACCACCGCCAGATCGTTGGGGTCGATCTGGTACTTCTTTTCGCTGAACTGGAAGCTTTCGCCGCGATGGCCCTTGGCTTCGTATTCGTCCAGGTGCTGATGGATCGCCTTGCTCACGGCGTCGAGATCGAAGGAGGCTTCGAAGTTCCCGCCGTCGCCGGCCAGTTGGTAGCCGTCCGCCGAGCCGCCGCCGAACGCCCGCACCACCATCGGATGAAAGCGGATGCCGTTTTCGCCGTTGTACCGGATTTCTTTCTCCACCAGCAGAATCTGTACGCGCAGTTCCTTGGAATCGCTTTTCACTCCTTCCACCGCGACCGCGGCATGCACGCCCGCCGCGGTGCGTTCGGCGGTCAGCCGCACCCGCGCCTCCGCCGGGCTGTCCAGGTCCTGCTCCACATCCTTCACGAAACGGTCGTACACATCTTTGGCCATCTCGCGCGACCCGCCGCCCACGGTATCCTTGCCGTCGATGGCGAAGGTCGGCACGCCGCGGACTTCGTAGAACTTGGCCCGCGCGGTCGTCTCCAGCGTGGTCATCGGGTCGGGCCGCGGGATGTGCTGGTGGTACATGACCACCGCGAAATCGGCGTGCGGGAAGCGTTCCATGGCCGCGTCGAATGCCAGGTCCGCTCCGGCGCAAGGCGGGCATCCGCTTCCGGTGAAGACTTCGCCCAACACCACGCGGCCGCTGCGCTTCGCGTCCGGCTGGTAAGCCTCCGCATGGATCGGGTTCGGGAAGCGCTTGCGGTATTCCCCGTCGAGCATCGTTTCCAAACCGGCGAGCGAGCCGTTGTGCGTCTTGCTGTAGAGGCTCTCCAACGCTTCGTTGGCGCTCTTCGGCGCGTGCCCGCTGAGCCGGGCCGGGATCAGGTAGTCCAGCGCCTTGGCATCGTCGCCATCCTTGCGCGCGATCTCGCCCAGCGCGGCGGCGGCCTCCACGTTGCCCGCGTTGACCGCGTAGGCTCCTTCGAGCAACTTCCTGGCATCCGCCTCGCGCCCCAGTTTCCATTCGATGCGTCCCAGCACGCCCTGGCGCGCGGCCCGCAGTTCGTTGAAGCGCTTTACCAATTCCTCCTGCGGCGGAATCGGCTGTTGGCGCTTCGCGGCGGCTTCGCGCTGTTCGCTTAGCCAGACATTCCGGCGCATCGGATCGATGCTGCGCCGCGCCCACCCCTCGGCATCCTTCAAATACAAGTTGGCGGAGAGAAACTGCTCGGCGATTCGCTGCGCCGCGGACTCGCGGTTGCGCGTGGTGGCCACTCCGCTGCGCGACACTTCCTTGTCCCGGGCAGCGGCGCTCCTGTAGATCGCTGTGGCAAGCTTGCCGATCCGCGCCTTCTCATCCGGCATACTCTTGAGCAACGTGCTCAGGATGGTGCTGTCCGCCATCTGCCCGTAATTACTCTTGGGAAAATCCTGCTGGAATTTCTCGAGAGCCGCGATCTTCTGCGCCGGATCGGCGGTACGCGATGCAGCTTGGTACGCGCTTTGGTCGGGCGGCGTTTCGCGCGCGGTTTGCGCCATCGCGAACGCCAGCGGCACTGCCAGCGCCGCCATCAGGGTCCGGGCGGTCATAAGACTCCTTTTAACCGTGGTTACCCAGTTTTTACCTATCTTAACCCGTGGCGCCGCGCCGGTCGCGCCTTCCAGGTTGTAAGCTTCGGACATGAAGCGTATTGCCCTTTACATGTTGTTGCCTCTCGCCCTGCTCGCGCAGGATCAGCCCAACCCGCCCGATGCCCCGAACCCTCCCGGTCCCCCGCAGTCCTTCCGCCCCGGTCCTCCCATGCAGGGCCGGCCGATGCGCGGTCCAGGCATGATGCAAGGCGGTCCCATGATGGGACGGCCGATGTTCGCCGGCCAACCCGGTCCGCGCCCGTTCGCCGCGATGCAGCCACCCGACTACCGCGCCCTCAAGGAGTACCTGAACCTCTCCGACACCCAGATCCGCGACATGGAGCAGGCGCGCGAGAAGGCGCTCCGCGAAGCCGGCGACAAGGAAAAGTCTCTGCGTCCAGAGATCGAGCAGAAGCACCTGGCACTCGCCAACCTGCTCGATACCGCGAACCCGGACCCGGCCGCCGTGGGCCGCGCCATGCTCGAGGTCCACGGCCTGGAAAAACAGATCCGCCAGGCGCGCGAAGCCGTCCGGACCAGCGAACTCAACGTGCTGACGCCGGAGCAGCGCACCAAATTCAAAGCCGTCCAGGACGCGGCCAATCTGCCCGAGGCCGCGCGTGACGCCCGCCGTCTGGGCCTCGTCGGTCCCCCGCCGCCACCCGCGGCGCCGCGCCCGCCCCAGCCTCCACCGGCCCGCCAATAGCCGGCCCGGTTACTTCGCGGCCAGGACGGCGCTGTCGATCACGCTGCCGTCCGGCCGCCGCGCCTCGACGCGCGCGCGCCCGCCATCCACCCGCACTACGACGAAGTTCTCCGTGCTCTCCACCTTTTGCGTGATGCCGGGCGGGGGAGCGTCCACCGGGTACAGCGGTGCGCCGCCGCCGCCGGTGACGAAGTAATGGATTCCGTTTTTCAGGTAGTGCTGATAATTGTGGTCGTGTCCGAAAAAGCCCGCCGAAAGCCGGTAGCGCTGAAGCATCAGTTCCAGCGCCATCATCTGCGGGTTGTCTCCCTGCCGGGATTTGACCGCGGTCATCGGCGGATGGTGTCCGAACAGGAAGCGGAAATCGGCTTTCTGGCTGGCCGCGAGATCCGTCTCCAGCCAGCGCGTCTGCTCCATCCAGAACGCCTGCCGCTCGGCCTCCGTGCGCCCCGCGTTGCCGATATCGGTGTTGATCACGCTGAAGTGCGCGCTGCCCCAGTCGAACGAGTAGTAGGGCGCGGCGTTCATGAAGTCGAAGTAGTTCTTCGCATTGCGGTCGTGATTTCCCAGCGCGGGATAGAACGCCACCTTGCGCAGCAGCTCGCGTTCGATATCGAAGAACACCGGCCACAGCGAATTGTCGGTGGCGTCGGCGACCAGGTCTCCGGTGTGCATCGCGAAATCCGGATGGGCGTACCGCAGAATCCCCTCGATCACTTTGCGGTGGACGTCGTGCCGGGTGCGCGTGTCGCCGTAGACCACGAACTCAAAGGCGGCGGGACCGGTGGGCGGCGTCTCGAATGAGCCCTTGCCCGCGTCGCCGCCGAAGGAGTCGTAGTAGTACGTCTTGCCCGCGCTCAACCCGGTGAGCGCGACTCGTTCGGCGCGCAGCACGGGCGCCGTTTTATCGGCCTTCCCTGGAGCCGCGCCCACCGTGACCTCGCCCGATTGCACCACCCACATCACGGTCGCCGAGCGCGGACCCACGTTGACCACGTAGGGTCCGCCGATGACTTTATCGGCCGCCGCACCGGGCAGGGCCAACGCCAGCGTCAACAGGAGTCCGGAGAGTCTCACGCAAGCGATTATCGCGCAGTTGTGTTTCAGCGGCGCGACACAACGCGCCGCCTGCTATCCCTGGCGTTCGGTGACTGTGACCGCGTTGCGCAGCCGGAAGGTGAGGCGCGTCTCCGACGGCAGCGTCGCGGGCTTGCCGCGCGTTGCGATGACCGTGCCCGCGCCTGCCGCGGTGCCGGCTCCGGCGCCGATGGCCGCGCCCTTCCCGCCGCCCGCGATGGCGCCGATGATCGCACCCAGAGCCGCGCCCGCCCCGACCTTCATCGCGTCGTCGCGATGGGTGGCTTCCGCGCGGCGCTCGAACGGGTCGGTCGCAAGCCTGACCCATTGGCCGTCGCTCAGGCGCACGCGCGTCAACTCCACCGTCAGCGACGCCACGCCGCGCACCCGTCCCGCGCGGTCGCTCGTTACCACCCGCCCTTCCACCCGCGCTCCCCGCTCCGCGATGATGAATCCGTCCGCCACCAGCTCTTGATCCAGCGTACCGGTGAAGGTATCCCCGGCTACGTTGCGTTCCGTGGTCAAACCGTCGACCAGCCGCACCTGCAGCAGTGTCCCCGCGTTCAGCGTGACCATGCGAGGTTGCGGTGGAGCCGGCGGCGGAGCAGGAGCCGCAGCCGCGGCCACAACCGCCGGTGCAACCGGTGCGACAGGCTCCGGGGACGGCGCGGCCGTCGCCGGTTGCGCGGGCTCCGCGGCGGGTTGAGCCGCAGCCACTTCGACCGGAGCCGGCGCGGGCGCCGCCGCCTCCTGCCTGGGACGAGTCCGGCCCGGCTTGGCCGCCGCCCGCGCCGGGACGAACGGCGAGGGATGCGGCACAGCCGGTTCCACCACCGGCGCGGCGGCCGGCGGCGGGGCCACGGGCGCGGCAGCCGCCGG
>JBBIQR010000073.1:0-19286 GCA_037442245.1 Candidatus Solibacter sp.
AGCGGCGACGTGGTGGTGTGGGGCGGACCCGCGCGCTTCGTCTACCATGGTGTTTCGCCTCTCAAGTACGGCGAGCATCCGCTGACCGGCGCCCTGCGTTACAACCTCACGTTCCGAAAGGTATTTTGAATGGCCGATTCGACCGCGACCCCGGCGTTTCTCTTCGATCTCGACGGCACCCTGATCGACAGCGTCTATCAGCACGTGCTGGCCTGGCGCGAGGCGCTCGAGCGCGGCGGACGCCGCCTCGCGGTGTGGCAGATCCACCGGCGCATCGGAATGAGCGGCGGCCTGCTGGTGAACGCGCTGGCGCGCGAGACCGGCGGCGAGGTCGCCCCGGGCGAAGCCGAACAACTCATCCAATGGCACGCCGAGGCCTACGTGAAGTATGTCGCGCAAGTGCGTCCGCTGCCCGGCGCACGCGAACTGCTCGCCTATCTCCGCGAGAACGGCGTGCCGCACGCCATCGCGACCAGCGGACGGCGGGAGAGCGCCGCGCGCTCGCTGGCGATGCTCGGCGTACCGGACGATCTCGTGGTCATCACCCGCGACCAGGTGCGCTACGCCAAGCCCGATCCCGATCTCTTTCTGGCCGCGGCCGGCGCGCTCGGAGTGTCGATTCACGATTCCGTCGTGGTGGGCGATAGCGTCTGGGACCTGCTGGCCGCGCAGCGCGCCCGCGCCATCGGGGTGGGGGTGATGAGCGGCGGGTACGGCGCCGAGGAACTCGGCCGCGCCGGGGCCTACCGCGTCTACCAGGATCCGGCGGACCTGCTCGACCACCTCGACGAAGTCGGCCTGCGCATCGTCCGCTGACCGCGTGTCCCGCCCGGAGTTATCATTCCAGCTAAATGCCCAAATCCGGTCTCCCCCTTCTTTTGCTGGTTCTGGTCCTGCCCGCCCGGCCCGCCAACCCGTTCGAACTGACCATCGACAGCATCATGCGCGGACCCGCGCTCGTGGGCTACGAGCCCTCCGCGGTGCGATGGTCTTTCGACAGCCGCACGCTCTATTTCCAGTGGAAGCGCTATTCGGACAAGATCCTGGCCCCCATGGATACCTACGCGGTCGATCGCGACAGCGCGAATCTGCGCAAACTCACGGACGCCGAGATCAAACTTCTTCCGCCCGCTTCCGGCGACACCTCGCGCGACCAGCGCCTGACCGTCTACTCCAACTCGGGCGACCTCTACGTCTACGACCAAACCACCGGCAAGACCCGCCGCCTCACCGACACCACGGACGCCGAGACCAACCCCCGGTTCACCTCCGACGGCGCGCGCGTCTCCTTCACTCGCGGCGGCAACCTCTTCGTGATGGCGCTCGATGGCGGTTCTCTTGTGCAGCTTACCGATATACGCCCGGCGGGTGCTCCACCGGTCCCCGCGGTCCCTTCCGGCGGACGCGGGGGGCGCGGCGCACCTCCTCCATCCATCGCGCCGGAACCGCGCGGCACACCCAGCCAGGAATACCTCAAGAAGGAGCAGAGCGAACTGCTCGGCGTGGTGCGCGACCGGGTCGAACTGCGCGACGCGGAGCGCAAGAAACGCGAGCAGGAGCAGACGCGCAAACCGTTCACGCTCCAAGCCCGGCAGACCGCCGGACAACTTCAGCTTTCACCCGACGAAAAGTACGTCGCCGCCCTCGTTTTCGAATCCCCCGGCACGCCCGCGCGCAACACCGTCATCCCCAACTTCGTTTCCGACTCCGGCTACACCGAGGACATTCCGGGCCGCACCAACGCCGGCGACAGCCAGGGCAACGCTCGTCTCGCAATCCTCAATACCGTCACCGGCGAAGCGAAGTGGGCCGACGCCGGCCAGAAGAAAGAGGTCTCGCTCGGCATGCCGGTGTGGAACGAAGCCGGCACCATGGCGGTGGTCAGCGGCCGCTCCGCCGACAACAAGGATCGCTGGATTTTCGCCCTCGATCCCGCCTCCGCCAAGCTCACCGTGCTCGCCGGCATCCACGACGACGCGTGGGTCGGGGGGCCGCAGGGCACGCCCGGCATCCTCGGCTGGATGAAGAGCGATCGCGAAGTCTACTTTGTCAGCGAGAAGACGGGCTATGCTCACCTTTACGCCGTGCCCTTCGAAGGCGGCGAACCGCGCGCGCTCACCAGCGGCGACTGGGAAGTGCTCGGCATCCGCCAGTCCCGCGATAAGTCGAAGTTCTATCTCACCGCCAACGCGGAAGGCCCGTCCGACCAATACGTTTACGAAATGCCCGGCGCCGGCGGGCCGCTGACCCGCATTTCCCAGCCGCCCGGCAAGCACACGGCAGTCCTCTCGCCCGACGAGAAGTGGATCGCGGACATCTACTCCTACACCAACCGGCCGCCCGAGCTCTACGTGCAGGAAAACCGGCCCCTGGCCGCACTCGCTCGCCTCACCACGTCGCCCAACCCCGAGTTCGCGCAGTATCCGTGGCAGGATCCTCCCATTGTCATGATCCCGGCGCGCGACGGCGCCAGGGTTCCGGCGCACGTGTTCAAGCCCGCGGACTACCGCACGGGCGGACCCGCCGTAGTCTTCATCCACGGCGCGGGCTACTTACAGAATGTGGACCATAAGTGGTCGTCCACTTATTACCGCGAGTATCTGTTCCACCACCTGCTGGAATCCCGCGGCTATCTCGTGCTGGACGTGGATTACCGGGGCAGCGCCGGCTACGGCCGCGACTGGCGCACCGCCATTTACCGCCATATGGGCGGCAAGGACCTCGACGATATCGTGGACGCGGCCAAATACGCGGTCTCCGCATACGGCGCGAGCCCGAGGCGAATCGGCGTGTACGGCGGCAGCTACGGCGGCTTCCTCACCCTCATGGCCATGTTCACCGCGCCCGGCACCTTCGCCGCTGGAGCCGCGCTCCGCCCCGTCACCGATTGGGCCACTTACAACCACGGCTACACCAGCGACATCCTCAACACCCCGCAGGCGGACGCCGAGGCCTACCGCCAGAGCAGCCCGATCTTTTTCGCGGAAGGACTCCAGGGCGCGCTGCTCATCTGCCACGGCATGGTCGATACCAACGTCGAGTTCCAGGACACGGTCCGGCTGATCCAGCGCCTCATCGAACTGCATAAGGAGAACTGGTCCGTGGCTCCCTACCCTGTGGAGGACCACGGCTTCGTGCAGCCATCCAGTTGGGCCGACGAATACAAGCGCATCCTCAAGCTGTTCGACGCCAACTTGCGGTGACAGGCAAAATCGCGGCCGGGCGCGCGCAAGCGAGTTATACTGGCCGCAATTGCGCACGCGGAGTCCCGATGAACGTCCTGATTCTCAATTCCGGCAGTTCCAGTCTCAAGTTCCAGGTCATCGCCACCGATCTCGACCGTATCAAACAGAATGCCGATGAGCGCCTGTGCCGCGGCATGGTCGAGCGCATCGGCGGCGAGGCCATCATCACGGTGCAGAATCGCAACGGTCCGCGGCAGAAACTGGCCGCTCCGATCCGCGATATCGCCGCCGCGCTCGACTACGTGCTGCGGTGGCTGGCCAGCGACCGCGCGGGCATCGACGAAATCGGGAGCCTGGCCGACATTCACGCGGTGGGCCACCGCGTCGTCCACGGCGGCGAGTTGTTTAAGGAGTCCGCCATCGTCACCGATGAGGTGCTGAAAGGCATCGAAGACTGCATCGATCTGGCCCCGCTGCACAATCCGAACAACATCAAGGGCATCCGCGCGGTGCGCGAAATCTTCGGCCAGAAGATCCCGCAGGTGGCCGTGTTCGACACCTCTTTCCACACGTCGATTCCCGAACACGCATACTTGTACGCCTTGCCCTATCATCTGTACCGCCGGCACCGCATCCGCCGGTACGGCTTCCACGGCACTTCGAACCGGTACGTGGCCTACCGCTACCGCACCATCCACGAAATCACCCGCGAACAGACCAACCTGATCACGCTGCACCTCGGCAACGGCTGTTCCGCGACCGCCGTCCGCGCCGGCCGATCTCTCGAAACTTCAATGGGGATGACCCCGCTCGAAGGGCTGGTCATGGGCACGCGCTCCGGGGACCTCGACCCGGCGATCGTCAACCTGATTGCGGTGAAGGAGGGGCTCTCCACCCACGAGGTGGAGGCGCTGCTCAACAGCCAGTCCGGGCTGCTGGGCATCTCTGGACTCACCAACGACATGAAGGTGCTGGAAGCCGAACTGAACGAGCACGACGACCGGCGGGTGCGGCTCGCCATCGAGATCTTCTGCTACCGCGCCCGGAAATACATCGGGGGACTGCTTGCCAGCGTGGGCGGCGCCGACGCCGTCGTGTTCACCGGTGGCATCGGCGAGAATTCGCCGTCGATCCGCGCACGGATCTGCGCGGGACTCGAATGGGCCGGCCTGCGGCTCGATCCGGACCTGAACCGCCAGACCATCGCCAGAGAAGGCCGCATCACGACGAACGATTCCACGCTGCACGCGCACGTGATTCCGACGGACGAGGAACTGCTGATCGCGCGCGATACCGTCCGCTGCGTGCTCGGCGTGCCGCACCCGGGCTAGAGTTTCACCGCGTTCTTCGCCACGTACTCGTCCACCTTGGAGGCAGGCGGCCCGATGTAGTGGTAGGGCTCGGCGTACACCAACCCGTACCGCTTGCCGGTCTCGGCATCGCGGTCCAGCACGAAGTGCCGGGTGTACTCGCGGTTGGCCGTGGCGTCGTCCCCGCCCAGCAGGGGCAGGCGCATGCCGCGCGCCGCCAGTTGACGCCGCAACTGCGCGCCGCGCTGGCCGCTGGGTCCCTGCGCCACGTTCAGCGTATTTACCGCGATCTTCCGCTCCATGAAATCGCCGGTATCGACGACGCGGTTCACGTACTGCGGGCCGCGCGCGAAATAATACTTTTCACTTACTAAGTGAGGAGTAAGCCCGGCTTCGAAATGTTCCGGATAGTCCTTCGCCATGCCTGCCATCCAGCACGCCGCCTCCACGGCGCTGGCGGTCGCGTAGTGGTCCGGGTTTTCCTCGTAGTGCCCCCACGGGTCGTAGCAGATCACGGTATCGACCTTGAGCAGGCGGAACAGGAAGATCAACCGCAGGCGTAGTTCGAGCGGGGAAACGGCGTCCAGCATGTGGTTGCGGTAGTAGAGGTCGAAGGTTTTCTTGAGCCCCAGTGCAGCGGCCACCGCCTGATTGTCGCGTTCGTTGGCCAGCACGCCCTCGCCGACGGTGCCGGGACCGGTGTGATCGTCGTTAGTCGTGCGGATGAGATACCCGGTGCAGCCTTCCTCGATCAACTTGAGCACGAGGCCGCCGGCGAACAGCGGAATATCGTCGGCGTGCGGCTGGATCGCCGCCAGCACCTTGCCGGCGCGCGGCTTGCCGGGGCGCGCGCGCTCGATTTCCACTTCCGTCGCGGCGAACGGGCCATCCTGCGGCGTCGCGCCGGCCGCCGTGACCGCCAACGTCCCTCCCGCTACCCGCGCCAGGAACTCGCTGCGCTTCATGGTTTACCTCCAGAGGTATTCTGCCCGATTCGGGGCGGCGGAGCGACCCTTGCCCGCCGGTCCTGTAGCGGTATCATGGTTGCACGTTTAAAAGAGAGGGATGCTCCATGCTGAGATTCGTTCTGATCGCTTCTTTCGTCACACTCGCCGCCGCCGCGGCGCCCAACGGATGGTTAATCGTCGCCAATAAGGGCGACCGCACGGTCGGTATCGTCGACCCCGCCTCCGGGACGCAAGTCGCCGCCGTGCCCGAGGGCGGCATCACGGCCCACGAAGTGATCGCTTCGCCCGACGGGCGCCTGGTCTACGCGCCGATTTACGGCAATAGCGGCGTCGGCCACCCCGGCACCGACGGCAGCAAGCTCGTGGTGATCGACCTTGCGGAACGTAAGGTCACGGGCGAGCTTGATTTCGGCCGCGGCGTGCGCCCGCACTGCCCCCTGTTCGGACCGAAGAACGGCCTGCTCTACGTCACCACGGAACTGGACCAGACGGTTTCGGTTATCGATCCGAAAACGCTCAAGATCGTCGGCACAATTCCCACCGGCCAGAAGGAATCGCACATGCTCGTTCTCTCGCACGACGGGCATCGCGGTTATACGGCCAACGTCGGCGCGGGCACCGTCTCGGTCCTCGATCTCGACGCGCGCAAGACCGTCACCGTCATCCCCATCTCGCGCGAGACGCAGCGCATCTCGATCTCCCCGGACGACCGGATGGTCTTCACCTCGGACCAGACCGCGCCGGATCTGGTCGTCATCGACACCGCCACCAACACGGTGAAGACGCGCGTGACGCTGCCCGCCCCCGGATACGGCACGGCCGCGACCAAAGATGGCCGCTGGCTGCTGGTCGCCGTGCCCAAGGCCAATCAGGTCGCGGTGGTGGATCTGCGCGCGATGAAAGTCACCGCGACGGTGGACGTGCCCAAGGCTCCGCAGGAAGTGCTGATCCGCCCCGACCAGCGGGTGGCGTATGTGTCCTGCGACTCCAGCCATCAGGTCGCGGCCATCACGATCGGCGATTGGAAGGCAGAGAAACTGATCGATGCCGGCAAGGGCGCCGACGGTCTCGCCTGGGCCGCCGCACGCTGACTGCTAAGCGCGAGGCGTAAATGATCCAGCCGCGGCCTGTGCGAATTCGCGGAAACTCAGCGCGCGGCGCCCGGTGATCTTCGCGACGCCATCGGTAATCGCCGCCGCGTGACCCGCGCGGACCGCGGCGTAGAGCACGGCCAGGTAAGCGATCGCAGTTTCCGGCATGCCCAGCGCGCGTACCCCGGCGATCATTTGCTCCTCGGTCAGGGCGTGATACACGACCGGCCGCCCGGACGCTTCGGCGATGAGCCGCGCGGCTTCTGCATGGTCGAGCGCTTCGGGGCCGGTGAGGTCGAACTCCCGCCCCGGCAGTGGCCGTTCGAACGCGGCCACAGCCGCCGCGGCGATATCGCGCACCGAAATGAAACTGGTTCTGGCGTCGCCCGCGGCCAGGAAAATGGCGCCCTGCGTCTTGATGCCTTCCGCCAGAAAGCCTTCGGAGAAGTTCTCCATGAAGAAGTTCGGCCGCAGGATGGTGCAGGCGATCCCGGAATCCATCACCATGTGCTCGATCACACGCAAAGGCGCTTGCTCGTTATGGTTCGCGCCGAAAGCCGAGATGAAAACGACGTGGCGGACGCCCGCCGTCTTCGCCGCGGCGACCACCGGAGCCAGGAGCGCCGCGGCATTCGGGTCGAGCGGGGGCGCAATCAACACCAGGCCCGAAACGCCCGCCATCGCACCTGGAATCGAAGCCGGGTCGGCGTAGTCCAACCGGACCGCCGCGGCATCGGGCCGCGCTTTTTGGGGATCGCGCACTCCCAGCCGCACGCCCATCCCGGACTTCAGGGCCGCCTCGACGATGGCCCGGCCAAGCACGCCGGTGGCGCCCGTAATCAGAATCGTTTCCTTCACAGTTGACCTCCAGGAACGATTCTTGGATACTTGGTGCATTCTGGCAAGTAGGCACTTTCATGAGTGATAGTTACCAGGTGGAAACCAGGTTACCCAGGGATGTCTTCGACAGCCGCTGCCCCACGCGGCAGGTGCTGGACCGGATTGCGGATAAGTGGACGGTGCTGGTGGTCCGGCGCCTGTCCGGCGGCACGATGCGGTTTGCCGAGATCCGCCGCTCGGTGGGCGGGATCTCCCAGAAGGTTTTGACCAACACTCTGCGGGGGTTGGAGCGCGACGGGTTGGTCACGCGCCGCATTTACGCAAGCGTTCCGCCACGGGTGGAGTATTCGCTGACGGACCTCGGCCGGTCGCTCTGCGGCCTGGTGGCGGGCATCTGCGGATGGGCGGAGGCGAACATCGAAACCGTGGAAGCCGCTCGCGCCGTCTTCGACCGCGGTTCGCGGAGTTGACCGGTGGTGTTCGCCTCAGGTAGCGGGCGGGCGGCCGCGAAGCACGGTCCCGCGGCTCATGTGCCGGCCGAGCACAGAGCATACCGCCGATAAAGAAAATCGATTCGACTGGTTATCGCCCTCCTGCTACACTTCTCGTGACAACCTTCCACCGCGCATCCTGGCGCGGCGTTCGCTCCCGGTGAAGAGCAGTGCCGTTGTACGGCACACCATCCACACGGCCCTGGCGCCGGGCGAACGAACTCACAACTTCCACAAATCCGAAATCTGGTAATCGCGAGAGGGGTGTATGGACTTCCAGCTCAACGAGCATTTGAAACAGGATCTGGCCGCGCGCGGATTTTCGCGCCGGTCCTTCGGACGCATCGCCGCCATGCTGGGCGCCGGCGCGGCGCTTCCGTTTTACAACGAACCGGCGATGGCGCAGCTATCGGCGGTGCGGAACATGCCGCCGGACGCGGTGAAGATCAACGCGAACGAAAACCCGCTGGGACCGTGTCCGGAGGCGCTCGAAGCGATTCACGCCGTGGCGGCCAAGGGCGGGCGGTACCTGTACGAGGAAACGTTCGGGATGCAGGAGATTCTGGCGGAGCAGGAGGGGCTCAAGCCGGCGTACGTGCAGCCGTGGGCGGGGTCGAGCGCGCCGCTGCACCAGGCGGTACTGGCGTTCACATCTCCGGCGAAACCGTTCGTGACGGCGGACCCGGGGTACGAGGCGGGAGAGCGCGCGGCGCAGTTCATCGGGTCGAAGGTGATGCGGGTCCCGCTGACCAGGACGTACGCGCACGACGTGAAGGCCATGGCGGCGGCGAGTCCGGACGCGGGGCTGATCTACGTGTGCAATCCGAACAACCCCACGGGCACGCTGACGCCGCGCGCGGACATCGAGTGGCTGCTGAAGAACAAGCCGGCGGGCAGCATCCTGCTGCTGGACGAAGCCTACATTCACATCGCGGGAGCGCCGATGTGTACCGACCTGGTGGCGCAGGACCAGGACATTGTCGTGCTGCGCACGTTCTCGAAGATTTACGGGATGGCGGGGTTGCGGGCGGGCGCGGCGATCGGGCGTCCGGACCTGCTCAAGAAGATTTCGCACTACACGGCGGGGGCGCTGCCCTCGACCGGCATGGCAGGGGCGTCCGCGAGCCTGAAGGCGAAGGGCGTGGTCGCGGAGCGGCGCAAGATCATCGCGGACGTGAGGGCGGACGTGTTCAGCTTCCTGGACTCGCACCGGTTCGAGTATGTGCCGAGCGTTTCGAACAAGTTCATGGTGGATGTGAAGCGGCCCGGTAAAGAAGTGATCGAGGCGATGCAGAAGGAGAAGGTCTACATCGGGCGCGTGTGGCCGAGCTGGCCGACTCACGTGCGCGTTTCGATCGGCACGCAGGAGGAGATGAACAAGTTCAAGGCCGCGTTTCTCAAGGTGATGGCTTGACGCCTGCCGCGCGCAAACTGATACGGAGAGGGGCCGGGTATGGGTGGGCCGGCCTGGTTGGGGACTGTTCGGGCGGCGCGATCGCGGCACTGATCGCGCTGCCCTACGGTCTGGCGATGGCGTCGCTGATGGGCCTGCCGCCGGTGCTGGGCGTGTTCACGTCCATCCTGACCGCGCCGGTGATCGCACTGTTAGGGCGCAACCCGGTGTTGATCGGAGGGACGGCGAGCGCGACGGTTCCATTCATCGCGCTGGCGGTGAGGGGGCAGGGAGTGGGCGGCGCGGCGAAGGTGTCGATTGTGGCCGCGGTGATCATGATGGGGTTCTGCGTGATCCGGCTGGGCCGGCACATCGCGCGCGTGCCACACGCTGTGGTGACGGGGTTTTCGTGCGGCATCGGGGGGATGATGCTGATCTCGCAACTCGACGTGATTCTGGGGGTGGAATCGCCGGCGACGCGGGCGGCGGGATCGGCGCTGGGGCAACTGGCGGCGGTGATGGAGCGCGCCGGCGCGATACGGGCGGAGCCGGTGGCGCTGGGGCTGACGGTGATCGTGGTGGCGTCGCTGGCGGCGCGCTGGTCGCCCAAGGCTCCGGCTCCGCTGCTCGGGGTTGTGGCGGCGGCGGCGATCGCGCAACTGGCCGGGATGCACGAACGGGAGATCGGACAATTGCGGGCGGCGCTACCGCCGTTCGTGGGATTTGCGTGGCGGCCGCAGGATGTTCTCACGGTACTGCCGGGCGCCTTCGGGCTGGCGTTTGTTTCGAGCGTGAATATTCTGATCACGTCGCGCGTGGTGGAGCATTTCCGCGGACGGCATCGCCGCATGCGCACCTCCGACGCGGATGCGGAACTCGGGGCGTATGGAATCGCCAACGTGGTCGCGGGCATGTTCGGAGCGCCCCTGAGCGTCGGGATTCCGGCGCGCAGCCTGGCGGTGGTGCGGTGCGGAGGCACCACGCGGGCGGCGAACATCCTGCACGCGGTCTTTCTGGCGGCGATGCTGTGGTTCGGCGCCGGAGCGGTGGCGCGGGTTCCGCTGGCGGCGCTGGCGGGAGTTACGGCATGGATGGGGCTGTGCCTGCTCGACTGGAGCGCGTGGCGCCGGCTGGCGAAGATGAGCCGCGCGGACGCAGTCGCGTTTCTGGCGACCGCGTGCGGGGTGATGGCGGTGAACGCCGTGCTCGCGGTGGGGATCGGATGTTCGGTGTACGCGGCGCGCCATGCGTGGGTCCGCTGGATCCGTCCGGAGCAGCGCATTCCGGATTTGCAGGTTCCGTAACGGGGCACCCCGGGGGTCGGGGACATTTCACTTTAGAGGAGTCATATATGAAGCTGCACATCGCTATAGGGGTAGTGTTTCTGACGGCATCGCCCGGGTGGGCACAGTCGTATCTGGGCGGCGTCCGGGGATCGGTGGTGGATCCCGGCGGCGCCGCGATCACTACCGCGAAGGTATCGCTGACGGATGAAGCGGGCGGCGCCGTCCGCTCGACGTTGTCCAATTCGGAGGGCGCATACAGCTTTGCGCAGGTGGTGCCGGCGACGTACACGATTTCGGTGGAGGCGCCTGGCTTCAAGCGGGTCGATCGCGAGCACGTGATCGTGGGCACGCAACAGTTCGTCTCGGTGGATCTGAAGATGGAAGTGGGGGCGGTGAGCGAAAGCGTGCAGGTGACCGAGGAGGTGCCGCTGATCGAAGCGACGAACGCCTCGCAGGGGCAGGTGCTGGACCGGCAGCAATTGATCGACCTGCCGAACCTGGGGCGGAATCCGTTCATGATGGCGAAGCTGGCGCAGAACGTGACGCCGGTGGGCGATCCGCACTACAACCGCATGCAGGATCAGAGCGGATCGTCGCAGGTGACGATCGCCGGCGGTCCGGTGCGCGGGAACAACTATCTGCTGGACGGGATTCCGATCACCGACGCGCTGAACCGTCCGATGATCATACCGACGCTGGAAGCGGTCGAGGAAGTGAAGGTGCAGTCCAACACGTACGACGCCGAGATGGCGCGCACCGGCGGCGGCATGTTCAACACCCTCCTGAAATCGGGGACGAACGAGTATCACGGCAGCCTCTTCGGGAGCATGCGGCAGACCAGTTGGGCGGCGAACAATTTCTTCAATAACGCGGCGGGCATCGCGCTGCCCGACCAGCCGAACCGCACGTTCGGCGCGAGCTTCGGCGGCGCGGTGCGGGTGCCGAAGCTGTACAACGGCAAAAACAAGACGTTCTTCTGGCTGGCATGGGAAGGGTACGACGACACGCAGTCGAATTCGAGCCAGTTCAGCACGCCGACGGCCCTGGAGCGCACCGGCAACTTTTCGCAGAGCATGGCCAAGGGCGGCGGGCTGAACGTGATCTACGATCCGCTGACGACGGTGTGCTCGGGCGGGACGTGCACGCGGCAGCCGTTCGCGGGGAACGTGATCCCGGCGGCGCGTATTAACCGAGTGGGCGCGGCGATGGCGGCGACCTACGTGCTGCCGCAGACCACGGCGGCGTATTATGGCGCGCCGAACCTGACGACGGCGGCGAAGCTGGCGTCGCGGGCGTCGCAGAAGACGGCGAAGCTGGACCACGAATTCACGCGCTTCTGGCGGTCGAGCCTGAGCTACGTACGGTACTTCTCGCTGGAGCCGGGGAACACGTGGTTCCCGACGGTCTCGTCGCCCGATCAATGGCGCCTGCAGCGGCGGGTGGACGCGACCCAGGTGAACAACATCGTGACGCTTTCGCCGACCACCGTGATGACGGTGCGTTACGGGTTCAACCGGTTCCCGAACTACAGTTATCAGGTGAGCCAGGGGTACAACCTGACGGGGCTGGGATTCGACCCGGGCTTCATCGCGAGCGTGGCGTCGCCGACGTTTCCGAACGTGAGCATGACGTCGGCGTACAGCCTGGGGACGAACAGCAACTCGTTTTACGTGCACGATTCGAAGAACCTGTCGGCGGGGATCTCGAAGTACCAGGGGCGGCACAGCCTGAAAGGCGGCTTCGATTACCGGCGGATTCACACCGACGGCAACGACTTCTCGAATTCCGCGGGGGCGTTCACATTCAACGGAGTGTTCACGCGGTCGAACCCCCTGAGCTCGGCGGGGAACAGCGGCGCGGACCTGGCGGACATGCTGCTGGGGACGCCGGCGGCGGGTACGGGCTATCTGCCGACGAAACTCTACGAGTTCGCCGATTACTACGGCGCGTATTTCCAGGACGACATACGGATCACGCACAACGTGACGGTGAACCTGGGGATGCGCTGGGAGCGGGAATACGGCTTGCAGGAGGCGAACAACCACCTGGTGACCGGGTTTGATACGCAGGCGGTGAATCCGCTGGCAGCGGGCGTGAGCGGGATTCTGCCGAAGGGCGTGGTGGAGTTCGCCGGCCTCAACGGGAACGGGATTCACGTGAGCAACCCGAACCAGAATAAGTTCGCACCGCGGGTGGGCGTGGCGTGGCAGGCGACGCCGAATATGACGATTCGCGGCGGATACGGGCTGTACTGGGCGCCGCAGTTCGCTCTCGGCGCGCCCTACACGCCTCCGGGGTACACGGCGACCTCGTCGTACGTGGCATCGAACGACGGCAACGCGACGCCGGCGAACTCGCTAACCAATCCGTTTCCGGGCGGAGTGGCGCGTCCGACGGGGAACACGCTGGGCGATTTGACGGGCATCGGACAGGCGTTAACGATCATCGATCCGAACTCGCGGTCGCCGCGCGTCCACCAGTATTCGATCGACGTGCAGAGGCAGTTGCCGTACGGCGTAGCGATCGAGGTGGGGTACGTCGGGTCGCACTCCTCGCACCTGACGCAGGCGACGGCGGCGATCAACGTCAACGCGCTGAACCCGGCGCTGCTCGGGCAGGGTGCGGCGCTGACCGCGACGGTGGCGAACCCGTTTTACGGGCACGGCGGCGCGGGAGTGATCGGCGGGGCGACGGTGAGCCAGGCGCAGTTGCTGCTGCCGTACCCGGCGTTCGGCGCGATCAACGACATCTTCAGCGATCAGAGCCACGCGCGGTACGACTCGCTGGTGGCGAAGGCGCAGAAGCGGATGAGCGCGGGGCTGACGCTGCTATCGACGTTCACCTGGTCGCGGAATTACGACGCAAGCTCCGGGGGCGCCGGGAACTTCCTGAACGGCGGCGCGGCGGGTCCGCAGAATCCCTACGACATGGCGAGCGAGTACAGCCTGGCGAACGTGGATTCGCCGATGCGGTGGTCGACCGGACTGACCTACGATCTGCCGTTCGGCAAGGGGAAGAAGATGCTCACCGGGAAGGCGATGGACCTGGTAGCCGGCGGGTGGAGCGTGAACGCGATTTCGGTGTATCAATCGGGGTTCCCGCTGCAGATCACGCAGGCGACGAATAACAACTCCGTGTTCGGGTACGCAAGCCAGCGCCCCACGGCGACGGGAGTTTCCGCGGCGACGAGCGGTTCGCTCGAGCAGCGGCTGAGCGCCTACATCAACCCGGCAGCGTTCACGACGACTCCGCGGTACGGATTCGGAAACATCTCGCGCACGCTGGGGATGCGGGGTCCGGGACAGGCGAACTGGGACCTGTCGCTGTTCAAAAGCTTCGCCATCGCGGAGAAGTTTCACGGGCAGTTCCGGGCGGAAGCGCTGAATGCGTTGAATACGCCGATGTTCGCGGCGCCGAATGTGTCGTACGGGTCGGGGGCGTTCGGGCGGATTACGTCGCAGGTGAACTTCGCGCGGATGATGCAGTTGGGGGTCAGGTTGTTCTTTTAAAGGAGACGAGAAAGGGGCGGGTCCCGCGGGACCCGCCCCTTTTTTGCGTCTGATAACAAACCGGCTACTCAGGAGTGGGGCGCTGCTTTTCGAGTTCGTCGGCGAGGATGATGGCCTCGGCGAGGTCGCGCATGGGGCGGCGGAGGCGGCGGCTTTCGTTGCGCAGTTTCAGATAGGCGTCCTCCTCGGTGATCGAATACTTGGCCTGGAGGATGCCCTTGGCGCGCTCGACGACCTTGCGGATTTCCAGAGCGCGCTTGGCCTCGAGGGTCTCGGTCATGAGGCGGGCGTTATCGATGGCGATCGCCGCCTGGCTGGCCACAACCTTGACGAAGCCGATCTCGTCTTCGCTGAACTCGTGGACTTCGCGGGTGTAGATGTTGATGGTCCCGATGACCGTGTCACGGGTGGTCATGGGGACGCTGAGCAGGGAGGCGAGTCCCGTCTTGCGGGCGAGTTCGGGGTAGCGGTACTGCTTCTCCTCGAGCACGTTGGGGATGATGATGGGCGCGCCTTCGCGCACCACGCGGCCGATCAGGGAATCGTCGACCTTGATGGGCAGCCGGTGCATGTAGTCCTCACTCGAGCACCGGGCGGCGGAAACGATCAATTCCTTGCGGTCCTCGTCGACCAGCATGATGCTGCAGACGGGGGAATCGAGCTTGTCGGCGAGCATTTCCGCGATGGTCTGCAGAATCCGGTCGAGGTAGTTCTTTTCGTTGATCTGCCCGGCGAGTCCGGCGATGGCTTCCATACGCTTGGCGGCGCGCTCGCCGCGTTCGGCGAGAGAAGCCTTGCCGATAGCGCCGCCCATCTGTTCGCCTAGGAAGGCGACGAGCGCGACCTCTTCCTGCGAGTGCGCGTGGGGCGCCTTGTGGTGGATGTTGATGACGCCGACGAGTTCGCCGTCGCTGACCAGCGGCACGGAGAGGAAGGCCTCGTAGGTGTCTTCCTG
The DNA here is from genome assembly GCA_037442245.1 of Candidatus Solibacter sp. Taxonomy (GTDB): domain Bacteria; phylum Acidobacteriota; class Terriglobia; order Bryobacterales; family Bryobacteraceae; genus Solibacter. Next base: position 15,029 of record JBBIQR010000073.1, read on the forward strand.
CAGCTTCTGGAAACTCTTGAAGCGGCCGTCGGATGCGGCGTTGGCGCCGAGCGCGACGATGCTCTTGTTCTGCGCGACCCAACCGGTGACGCCTTCCCCCATCTTCATGCGGATGTGGCCGATTTCCCTGGCGTGCGGCAGTTGCGAGCCGCGCAGGACGATTTCCTTGCGGTGGCGGTCCAGCAGGTAGACCAGGCAGGCATCGCAGGAGGTGACTTCCACGGCCAGTCCGATCAACTGCTGAAGCATTTTCTCCAACGTCTGGTTCGAGCTGACGATGTTGCTGATCTGATGCAGCAATTCGATTTGGGACTTACCTTCCATGACAGGCACACTTCCAGTTTAGAGGGCTTCGATGGGGGGTCCAATCTAAAATTTCTATGGGCGGCATTTCGCTGATAAGATCAGGGATTCACTATGAAACTTGGCGTACTAGGACTGGGATTCATGGGCAGCATGCATGTGCGCGCGATCACACAGATGGCGAACGCGCAGCTCGTGGCGGTATGCGCCGATGACGAAAAACAGCTTACCGGCGACCTGAGCTCGGTGCAGGGAAACCTGGGAGGACCGGGGCAGCGCTTCGATTTCACGGGAGTGAAACCGTATCGTCACATCGCCGATTTGCTCGCGGACACGGAAGTGGAGGCGGTGGACATCTGCCTGCCGACATTCCTCCATGAGGAAGCGGCGGTGGCGGCGCTGCGCGCGGGCAAGCATGTGCTGGTAGAGAAGCCGATGGCGTTGGACGGCGCCGGGGCGCGCCGCATGATCGCGGCGGCGCGCGACGCTGGGCGGTTGCTGATGTGCGCGCAGGTGCTGCGGTTTCTGCCGGAGTACGCGGCGCTGAAGGAGGCGATGGCGGGGCGCGGCGCGGTGCGGTCGGCCTCGTTCGGGCGGCGGTGCGCGCAGCCCGGATGGGGCGGATGGCTGAAGGACGCCACCAAGAGCGGCGGCGGCGTCTTCGATTTGATGATCCACGATATCGACGCCTGCCTGTGGCTGTTCGGGATGCCGCGTGCGGTTTCGGCCACGGGGTCGGGCAACTGGGTGGACGGGCAGTTGTACTACGACGGCTTCACCGTGGGGGTGGAAGGCGGCTGGCAGGATTCGCCGGCGTATCCGTTCCGCATGGAGTACCGCGTGACCATGGACCGCGGGACAATCGAGTTCAGTTCGGGGGGCACGGCGCCGGTCGTCTTCGCGGAGAAGGAAGAGAAGCTGGCGGTGGCGGCGGCGGACGGGTACGCGGCGGAGGTTGCCTACTTCGTGGAGTGCTGCACGCAAGGGAAAGCGCCCCTGCGGTGTCCGCCGGAAGAATCGGCGCAGGCGGTGGAGTTGATGCGCGGGTTGCTGGATGCACGCGCGCGGAATGGAGAAAAGGTCCTATGTGGGAACCAGGGGTAATGTTCTGGGGAGATCGCGACGATCTCGCCACGATTCGCGGATTCGGAGTGCGCACCGGGCAGTTGGGCGTATCCGGCGGGATGACGGTGAACGAAGAAGCGGCGGCGCACTGGAAAGCGGCGCTGGATGCGGCGCAATTCACCGTAGTCACGGTGGTGGCGGCGTACGATGGGGAGGATTACGCGGACATTCCCACGGTGGAGCGGACGGTGGGGTTCATTCCGCGCGCGACCCGGGATGCCCGCGAGAGGCGCACGCTGGAGGTGAGCGATTTCGCGGCGCGCCTGGGGGTGAAAAGCATCGCCTGCCACGTGGGGTTTGTGCCGGAGGACACGGGCGAAGCCGATTACGCGGCGGTGCGCGACGTGGTGCGGCGGATCTGCGATCACGCGGCGAAGAACGGGCAGACGTTCGCGCTCGAAACCGGGCAGGAGCGGGCGGAGGTGCTGCTCGGGTTTATCCAGTCGGTGGACCGGGCGAATCTGCGGATCAACTTCGATCCGGCGAACCTGATTCTATACGGCACGGACGAGCCGATTGCGGCGCTACGCAAGGTGGCGGGGCTGGTGGCGAGCGTGCATTGCAAGGACGGAGATCCGCCGCCGCCGGAGAAGCCGGGAGCGCTCGGGAAGGAGCGGCCCCTGGGCAAGGGGTCGGTGGGGATCGATCGGTTCGTGGCGGTCTTGAAAGAGATCGGCTTCCCGGGACCGCTGAACGTGGAGCGGGAGGCGGAGAATCACGACGAGCGGCTGCGCGATATCGCGGACGGAGTCGCGCTGCTGCGACGGATTCTGTAAGGACTAAAAGCCCCGCTCTACCGGCGGAGCTTCAGCGCGAACAGGGTGAGTCCGAGACCGATTAACGCGGTCGTCGCGGGCTCGGGCACGCTGGGCGCCGTGGAGGTAAACGTAAAGTCCAGCGACATGCCAGTGAGGGAGCCGTATTGCTGCCCCGCGGTCTTGGTGATTCCCAGGGAGATGACGTCCCCGCCGGCGACGCTGAAGCTGGGTTCGGAGAGGAAGCCGGGGATACTGCGGTTGGAGTTGGACAGGGTGCTGGTGACGAGCGTGGTGCCCATTTGAGTCGCGTTATCGTAGAGCGCGATATCGTTGGAGCGGGTCACTACGGAGTGGGCGTACCAGACATCCAGCAAAAGGCCGCTAATGGTCCCGGCGGAGGGGGCGGTCCATCTCAGGTAGAGAGTGGTGCCGTCGTTGGGAGAGTGTCCGACGATGTCGCCCGCCAGGAAGTCTCCGTTCGTTTCGCCGGCGGCGCTGCCATTGACCAGGGCCTTGAAGAAGTCTGGGGTGTTGATGCCGAGATCGTTCCCGGTGCCCCAATAGCCGGTCTGTAGGGCGGGGTACAGCGGGTTCCCGTTGTTCAGCGGAGTTTGCAGGGCTAGGTTGGTGGCGTTGTCCTGGTATCTCCACTGGCCGTTGGGATTGCCGTTGGCGATGCTGAAATCGTTGGTGAGGCTGATGGCCCCGGCGTGCGCCGCGATGGCGAACGCGGCTGAAAGCAGGGAGAATCCCCAGAATCTACGCATGGCGTATGTTTCCTCTACAGTTGAAGATACAGGAGTGATGTTAGCAGAGGTCCGGAAGTTCGTTAAGTATCAAACTGGAGCCGATTCTACGAAACAGTACTAGAGCTTGTGGGGGAAATCCCTCGCCGTGGTGTACGCTTCCCGGCTCTACTGGGCCTGGACGACCCTGAGGGGGCCGTCGAGCTTGAATGTCAAAATCGTTTCAGCGGGGATTTTGATGGTGCCGCGGGTCAGGACCTGACCGAGCGCGCCCGCCCCGGCTCCGGCTCCGGCGCCGATGGCCGCGCCCTTGCCTCCGCCCGCGATAGCGCCGATGATGGCGCCGATGGCCGCGCCGCCGCCGGCGAATTCTCCGGTGCGCTTATTGGCGCCGACGCCTTCGCGGCCCTTCTGCCCGATGGCGGCGGTATCGAGGCGGTATTCCTGGCCGTCGATGGAGACGGATTTCATGTCCACCACGAGGTCGGATGCGCCGCGGATTTTGCCGCCCTTGCTGGCGGACTTGATGACGATTTGGGCGTTGGAACCGTGCGGGACCACGACCGCGCCGGTCGAGTCCCTGACGTCGCGGGCGATTTCGGCGGCGAAGACCTGGCCCTCGACCGCGCGGGAGGAGTCGATGGTTTCCTCGGTGCGGACGGGGATCTCGGTGCCGATATCGAGGACGTGGGTGACGCTGGTGACCTCGGCGGCGGTAGCGTGCTCGTGGTCCGGGTGGGAGTCGAAGGGCGCGGAGGGTTCGGGCGAGCCGGCGGGCGCACCGGCGGAACCACCGGGAGCCGTAGCGGGCGGGGCGGACCTGGCGGTGGTGGGGGCCTCGCCGTAATCCACGCGGCGGACGTCTTTCATGGGAATCGTGCGGCTGCCGCCATCGTCGGTATTGATAGTGATGTCGGTGGGGGTGGAGGACGCGACGCCGCCGGAAACGCGGGCGCCGTCCCGCAGGACGACGGTGGCGTGAGGCAGGTCGGCCGCGGCCGGGGCAGGGGTCTGCCGGGCACATGCCGCCAGAAAGAGGAATAGAGGAAGGATCGCCAACTGCTTCATGTTGGCAGTATAAACCAACGTGGCAGAGGCGTTCACTGTACCGAAAGGTTTACCGCCTGGCTGGCGATTCCGGCAATGGTAACGACGACCGGCTGGACCCCGGTTGGGGTGGCGGCCGCGAGTTGATAATTCACCTGCACGACGCCGGCGGACCAGGATGGGATGCCGGCGTACCTGACGGCGGCGGGCACCCCTCCGATCGTTACCTTAAGGGAGGCGAGGTTGGCCGCGTTTCCGGCGCCGGTGAGATAGAGGGTG
>JBBIQR010000074.1:0-7151 GCA_037442245.1 Candidatus Solibacter sp.
CTCCATGCTCGAACTCGACCCGAAGATCACCCCCAGCGCCGGCTCGCTTGACCCCGCCGTCCTCTCCGACGGAAATCTGCTCACCACCGCCGCGCTCCCTGCCGCGCCCGCCGGCAAGCAGGCCTGGATCGATTTCGATTTCCGCGAGGAGCGCGAGATCCACGGCATCACCCTGGCCATGGGCGGTCCCCAGAACCCCTTCGCCGCGTTTATGCCCGGCGGCGATAACGGGCCCGAACTGCTCGCTTCCGCCGATGGGGCGCAGTTCCGCTCGATCCTCAAAACCCCGACCGGCGGACCGCCCCAGCACACCGTAACCTTCCCGCCGGTGCGCGCCCGCTTCTTCCGCGTCGCCTTCACCACCCCTCCTCCCATGACCGGGCTTCCCGGGATGGGCGACGTCGACTTCTCCGAGTTCTTCGACCTGCGCGCGTTGAACCGGCCGTTCACCGAGCACACCATCGCCGAACTCGTGCTCCACTCCATCCCGCGGGTCAATCGCTTCGAGGATAAGGCCGCGTTTGCGCCCACCGCCGGGCTCGCCGCCATGGCCACGCCGCCGGTCGCGCCGGAGGACGCCATCGCCAGGGACGGGGTCATCGACCTGACCGCGCGCATGCGCCCGGACGGGACGCTCGACTGGACGCCCCCTCCCGGCAAATGGACCGTGCTCCGCTTCGGCTACTCGCTGCTGGGCATCACCAATCACCCGGCATCGCCCGAAGCTACCGGACCGGAAGTGGACAAACTCGATGCCGCCGCCGTCCGCGCCTACTTCGAGAATTATCTGGGCCAATACCAGTCGGCGTCGGGCGGCCTCATGGGCAAGCGCGGGCTGGGCTATGTCATCACCGATAGCTGGGAGGCGGGCGCCGAAAACTGGACCGGCAACATGTTCGCCGAATTCGCCCGGCGCCGCGGCTACGACATGAAGCCCTGGCTGCCCGCGCTCGCCGGGCACGTGGTGGCCGGCGCCGAAGCCAGCGACCGCTTCCTGTGGGACTTCCGCAAGACCATCGCCAGCCTCACCGAGGAGAACCACTACGATCAGCTCACCACCCTGCTGCATGCGCGCGGGATGGGCCGCTACAGCGAGTCGCACGAAAGCGGGCGCGCGCTCATCGCCGACGGCATGGCCGTGAAACGCACCGCCGACGTGCCCATGAGCGCCATGTGGACCGGCCGCGGCGGACCCCGCGGCGTGCCGCCGGGCTATGCCGCCGATATCCGGGAATCGGCGTCGGTGGCGCACATTTACGGCCAGAACCTGGCCGCCGCCGAGTCCCTCACCGCGGCCGGTGGCGCCTACAGTTTCTCGCCCGAGACCCTCAAGCCGACAGCCGACGCCGAGCTTTCCCAGGGGCTCAACCGCTTCGTGATCCATACCTCCGTGCACCAGCCGCTGACGGATAAGCGGCCCGGACTGGGGCTTGGCCCCTTCGGACAATGGTTCACGCGCCTGGAAACGTGGGGCGAACTGGCCCGCCCCTGGACGACTTACCTCGCGCGCAGCAGTTACCTGCTCCAGCAGGGTAAGTTCGCCGCCGACGTGCTGTATTACTACGGAGAAGATTCGAATATTACCGCTCTGTTCGGCGCCGCGCCGCCCGACATACCGGAAGGGTATAACTTCGATTACGCCAATTCCGACGTGGTGCTCCACCGCCTTACCATCGCCAATGGACGCCTTACTACCGCCAGCGGCATGAGCTACGCGGTGCTGGCGCTGGACGCCAACGCGCGCCAGATGCCGCTTGCCGTGCTGCGCAAAATTCGCGACCTGGTCCGGCAGGGAGCCGTGGTCGCCGGTCCGAAACCCACCGGCAGCCCGAGCCTGGCCGAGGATCAGCGCGAGGTCCAGGCCATCGCCGATCAACTCTGGGGCGCCGGCGAAGGAGAACGGACCACCGGCAAGGGGCGCGTCTACGCCGCGATGAAGGCGGGGGGTGCCCTGGCCGCGCTGCATATTGCGCCCGATTTCGAATATACACGCCCGCAGGCCGATACCGCGGTCCTCTTCGTCCACCGCCGCTTGCCGGACGGCGAGATCTACTGGGTCAACAACCGCCAGAACCGGCGGGAACGGCTCGACGCCACCTTCCGCACCGCCGGAAAGGAAGCCGAACTCTGGCATCCGGACACCGGAAAGACCGAGTCCGCCGGGTATCGCAGCGAGAACGGGCGCACCGTGGTGCCGCTCGATCTGGATCCGAACGACGCGCTGTTTGTCGTGTTCCGCCGCGCCGCTCGCGCGCCCTCCCGTACCGTGCCCCATCCGGAAGAGACCGCCGTCGCCACCGTCGAAGGAGCGTGGGAGGTCGGCTTCCAGCCGGAACGCGGCGCGCCGGCGTCGCTCGCGCTGGAGCAACTCGCCTCCTGGAGCGATAACTCCGATCCCGGCGTGAAATATTTCTCCGGCACCGCGACTTATACGAAGAACCTGGATGCTCCCGCCCAGTGGTTCCAGCCCGGAGCGCGTATCTTACTGGATCTCGGCGGCGTGAAGAACCTGGCCGAAGTGTCGGTCAACGGCAAGGACCTTGGCATCCTCTGGAAGCCGCCGTTCCGCGCCGACGTGACCGGCGCCCTCAAGCCTGGCGCCAACGCCCTGCAGATCAAAGTGACCAACCTCTGGGTCAACCGCCTCATCGGCGATCAACAGCCCGGCGTCACCCAGAAGTACACGTACACGCCGATGCGGTTTTACCGTGCCAACGCGCGCCTGCTGCCCTCGGGCTTACTCGGTCCCGTGCGGGTCCTCCGCGCGGCGCCTTAATGCGGCAGGTCGCCGTGCGGCTTCTTGCCCACGATTTCCTCGTAGGCGTCGCGCACCTGCGCGGGCAGCGATGGTCCGGCCCAGTTCTTCACGCGGTCGGGCAGCTTGATGCTCGTGCCCTTGCCGTCCGCGGTGACGAGTTCCTCGATCTTGTGCCCGTTGGAAACTTCGTTCTCGACGGCTTTATAGAGGTCCAGCAGGAAGCGCGCCTGTCCTTCGAGTAATTCCTTGCCGCCCGCGACGCCGTGGCCGGGCAGCACGAAGTCGGCCGGTAACTGCTGCGCCGCATGGATCACCTTGGGCCAGTTGCCCAGATCGCCGTCGCCGGTGTAGTTGTACGGGCCGTTCACCACCGCGTCGCCCGTGCACAGGATTCTCTCCTTGGGCAGGTAGACGAAGCCGTCGCCGCGCGTGTGCGCCCATCCAAAGTGGTAGAAGCGGACTTCGCGCGTGCCATCCTTCATCACGTACGGGCTCTTCGAGATCAGGTCGTGAGGCGGTTCCGGCGCGTCCAACCCGGTACCGGCAACATCGGCGCGCTTCTTCGCGGCTTCTTTCCAGCGCGCCGGCTCGTAGCGCTGCATTTCGTCGGCGACTCCGGAAAATGCCATCGTGGTGGCGCCGTTCTTCGACCAGAATGCGTTGCCGTAGGCGTGGTCCCCGTGGTGGTGCGTGTCGAACACGTATTTCACGGGCTTGGTGGAGATGCGCTGGCAATCGGCCAGCACTTGCGCGGCGCCGCCGGGGAAGTTGGCGTCCACCACGATCAGGTAGTCCTTCATCTCGATGATGACGTTGTTACAATAGCCGGCGCCGTCGGGGTCGCCCTCGCGGAACCACACGCCCGGCGCGATGTAGCGCACCTGGTTCGGGTCGGCCTGTGTCCGGGTGGCGAAGAAGGCCGCGACGATCAGGGCGGCGAAGAGCGTCAACAGCAGCGCGCGGCACTTCATAGTGGTCCCCGCTTCAAATAAATAGTCAGGCAAGTATAACCGATAACGTGCGGGGAGTCACTGTTTTAGTTCGTTATCGAATATATGCCGGATCGCCCAGCCATTGCGCGATTTCTACCGCCAGCGTGTTCAGGCTGTTGGTGATGCGGTCGGTTTCCACGTTGACCAGTGCGTAGCGCTGCTCGCGGGCGTCGCCGGTAGAGGCCAGCACCTGCTGGAGTTCCCGCAGGTCGGGCAGGTCGGAGCCGCCCGCCGCCGCGCCGCGCAGGTACGCTGCCAGGAAGTAGAGGGTCGTGTCGGCGGCATTGGCGAATTCGCGGAATCCCTCGCGCGCCGGCGCCGGACGGCTGCGGTAGAGACCGGCTTCGAGCGCCATCACGGCGTGGATGAAGCGGTGCGAGTTGGCCAGGATGGCCTCGAGCGCGGTGAGCCGTCCGCTGGGCACCCCGCCCTCCATGCGGTAGCGCGCCGCGCTCGCGGTGGCGTTGGTGCGCGCCAGCCGCCCCCCCTGCCGTACGCGGTCCAGCCGTTCGGCGAAGGCGGTTTCGCCCTCCAACCCGGGATGCAGGTAGGCGTCGCGCACCGTCTGAAAATACTCCCGGTAATGGTCCAGCATCCCGGCCAGGCTTTCGTGAATCAGGGTGCGCTCCCACGTCGGCCACAACCGGTTCGCCGCCAGCGCGACGAACCCTCCGGCCAGCGTATTCAGCCCGCGCGGCACAATCACGTGCTCCGGAGTCACGCCGGAAAGGGCGAACAGCAGCACCACCAGGCTGGTCAGCGGCACCACGAAGAGCCCGTAGTTGGCGCCTCCCGCCCAGCGCATCGCAAACATGAAGGCGGCGACGAACAGGATCTGCGCCGCCGGCGCCGGCGCCAGCAGGGCGAATAGCGCCGTCGTCAGCGCCAGACCGAGGAACGTGCCCGCCAGCCGCAGCACGCCGCGGCTCAGCGTCGTGATGAAGTCCGGGCGGAGCACGATCACCGCCGTCATCGGCGCCCAGTAGGTGCGCTCCCAATGCAGGCCGCGCGCCAGCAGGTCGCAGACGCCGGCGCACGCCGCCAGGCGCACGGCGTGGCGGAACACCGCCGACCGCAGGCTCAGGTTGGCGCGCACCACAGCCACGGTCCCGGCAAGCCGCAGTTGCCAGGGCTGCCCCGATTCCTCCCGCAGAAATTCTTCGAGCCCGGCGGGACTGGCGTGCGCCGCCAGTTCGGTGGCGATACGCAACTGCCCGGCCAGCGCGTCCACCTGCCGGCGCGCGTCCGAGCGCAGCGCCGTGACATCGGCCGTCGCGCCGGGGCCGCGCAACCGCCGGGCCAGATCGCTCAATTCCGCGAGGCGCTCCGGGTGCGCCTCGCCCCGCGTGCCCGCATCGAGCGATCCGGCCACCGAAGCGAGCATCCCGGCGGCGAGCGCGAGGCAGCGGCCCAGCAGTGCGGCATCTTCCGTGCCGTTGGGCTCGCGCTCCAGGCGCGCGCGCAGCCGCAGCAGCGTGAGCAGGGCGAGACGAATCCGTTCCGCCTGGCTGAACAGCGCCAGGTAGCGTTCGCTTTCCACGTTGTGCAGCGTGCTCAACCCGGCCACCGCCTGCCGCGCCGCCAGGATCGGTTCCGTGGCGGGCGGCGCTTCCGTCGCCCGCGCCGGAGCTTGGGCGATGCGCGCCAGTTCGCCATACAGCACCCCGAGCGCGCGCGCCTCCGGCCGGAAGCGGCGCACCGGCCAGAACGCCACCGAAAGCAGCGTTTGCAGCAGCCCTCCGGCCAGCACCAGCGCGCCGGAAGATAGCGCCTTGCCGGGGCTCGCCGCCTGCGCCGAATATACGATCAGCGTGACCAGCGCGATCGAGCCGATGTTGCCCGCGGTCTCCCCCACCGCCACCATCATGCCGGCGGCAAATCCGCAGGCGGCTTCGAGCGTAACCGCCAGAGTGTGGTTGGCGCCCGCGACGCGTCCCAGAAACACCGCCAGCGCGACGAAGGCCGAGGCGGCGATCATGCGCCGGGCGCGCCGCGGATAGGGATCGGTGCCGTCGCTGAACGCGGTATCGAGCGCCCCCGTTGCCGCCAGCACCCCGCCGCCCAGGTTGTGCAGCGCCAGTCCCGCGGCCAGCGCGAGCCCGACCCCGAGCGTATTGCGCACCGCCAGCCACGGCGCCAGTTGCGTCGCGTCGAAGCGCGCGATCGCGCTCCACAGCCGCGTGCGCGGAGACGGGGCCACCTCCCTCACCGCCCCGCCCTCCCTTCGCCGCCCGGTTGGAAGAGCAGAAACCGCCCGATCTCAGCCGGGGCGCCCACCCGCCGGTACAGCCCGATCTTCTCCTGGCTCCCGATGCAGTCCGGACAAAGCACGGCGCAAGGCGCGGCGGGCGGCGGCGCGCCGGAAACCCCGGCGTGGAAGAAGCGCACCGCGGGGGTGCGCTCGCGCAGCAGCGCCTGAAAAGGATACTCGAGCTGATTCTCGCTGATATCGATCCCTACCAGCAGGCAGTGCGCTCCGGCCAGGCGGTCTACCGCCTCCATGTAAGACGCCTGGTTGTGCCACTGCCCCATGTCGCGGAAGTAATCGTCGTCGCGGCGAGAATGCCACAGGCTCCGCGGACCGGTGAGCGGGCGCGTCCAGTTGTCCACCAGCGGCAGGCGGGCGCCGCTGAGCAGAAACAGCGCGAGCGCCGCGGCGAAACATGCCGGGCGCCACCGATCGGCCAACCACGCGCCCAGCGGGACGGCCGCGACGAATAACGGCAACTCCAGCCGCCCCAGAAACGGCTGCCATTTCAGGTACAGGCAAAACAGCAGGAACCCTCCCGCCAGACCCGCCGCCCACGCGGCCATGCGCCGCTCGCGCCGCACCGCGGCCCACACCGCCGCGGCGGCGAACAGCGCCAGGTGCCAGCGGTTATTCGCGTTCGCCTCGTGATTGGCGTTGCGCGGCGGGTCGAAGTGCGCGCCCGGCCACGTGGCCGCCGGATCGTCCGGATCGAGCCAAAGCGCGCGGTGAACCCCGAGCGCCGCGCCGTACACCGCCTGATTCCACGCGGCGCTCCTCGACCCCAGTTGCTCGCTGATGTTGCGCACCGCGTTGGATGCCAGCGAGCGCCATCCGGGATGCTCGTTGCGCCAGCGGAAGCGTCCGTCGCCCTGCGCCGAATCGTAGCCCAGCGCCGATCCGCTGAGCCGGATGTTGCGCGCGAACTGCGGCGCGTTGAGCAGCAGCACGCCGCCCGCGATCCAGGCGATCTCGCGGCGCCGGCGCACGCCCGCGGCCAGCAACAGCGGCGGCAGGAAGAGAAACGCCGTCGCCTTGGTCGCGATCGCGAGTCCGGCGGCAAGCCCCAGCCACACCGCGTCACGCCGCAGCGCGAAGTACACCGCGCACACGATCCACAGCGAGAGCGGCAAATCGTTCTTCGCGCCGGAGG
>JBBIQR010000074.1:7161-18681 GCA_037442245.1 Candidatus Solibacter sp.
CCGCCGCCAGCGCCTGCGCGCGCGTCGAAAGTCCCATCTCGCGGCCGATGGCGGAAACCCCCGCGATGCACCCCGCGAACGCGCCGCACGCGATCAGGTTCACCAGCCGGTCTCCCCCGGTGAGCAGATACGTGTGCAGCATCAGGTACTCGGCGGCGGGCGCGAGCATCACCTGGTTGAAATACGGTGTCGGGAAGAAACCCACGCTGCCCGCCTGCGCCCAGTAGACGACGCGCGGCAGGTGGTACGCCATGGCGTCGGCCGAATTCGGCGGACTCAGCACCGCGGTGAGCGCGGTCGTGCCAACGATGGCGGCGCACACCGCCGCGGCGATCCATTCCTCCGCGCTCAGCCGCCGCGGGGCGGGGAAGACCCGCCGCCCGATGCCCCATGCCGCCCCGGCGGCGATCAGCACCCATGCCCCAGCCAGCGGCAGCGGACGCAGCGCGCCCATCGCGCCCAGCAGTTCGGTGAGCAATACCGCGATTGCGGCGAACGCGGTCAGCGTGCGTAGGGTAAGGTCCCGCAACCCACGAGTGTAGCCGACTCGCCCCGGCTCACGCCCTCTTCGACGCGCGCCGGTCCCGCCAGTTCATCAGTTGGTGCAGCGCAAACGGCACCTCGTCCGGATGCGCCGCGCACCAGGCGATGATGCGCTCCAGCTTGACGCCGTCCTCGGCAATCGCGCTGATTTCCATCAACTCGGTTTCGATGATCTCGGGGTCTCGCATACTGCCTCCAGGAAAAAAGGGCGCCGCGGCCGGCGGCGCCCTTCATTCGAATCCAGTCTGCGGCCGCCGCGTTATCCGTCGCGGCGCTTCAGCGTCGGCCGTTCGTCGGAATCGCTCTTCGGCGTATTGCCGTTCTCGTCCGGATCCACCGGACCCGTCGTGCTGCCCGGAGCGCGGCGCAGACGCGGACGGCTCGGATCTTCCGTATCCACCTTGCGGCGATTGTGCAGCATCGACAGCCGCGCCTTCACGTCGTTGAACTCGCTGGTGTTCACCACGTATTCCGGCTTGGCCTTGAGAATCCGCTGAATCTCCTGCTGCGACTTCTTGATACGGTCCTCGGTCGGCGGGTGGCTCGAGAAAATCTTCGAAAGCGTCCCCGGCTTCTTCTTATCCAGGGTCTCGATCTTTTCAAAGAAATCCACGAACGCCGTGGGGTCGTAGCCGGTCTTGTACATGTACTGCAGGCCCAGGAAATCGGCTTCCGTCTCCATGGTCTGGCTGAACTTCAAAAAGCCCAGCGGGATCGCCACGCTCGCGCCCTGCTGAATCGCGTACCCCGTCCAGCCGCCCATGAAGATCAGCGGGATGGTGGCGAAGTTGATCAGTTGCCCCTTCGTCGCCTGCTTGGTGCCGTGCCGCGCCGCCACGTGCGCGATCTCGTGCGCCATCACGCCCGCCAGTTCCGCTTCGTTGTCCGCCTTCAAAATCAGCCCGGAGTTGACGAAGAAGAATCCGCCCGGCAGCGCGAACGCGTTGACTTCCTCCGTGTCCAGCACCTTGATGGTGAACGGCACCTTCGCGTCGGAGTTGCGCACCAGGTTCTGCCCGACGCGGTTCACGTACTCCGCGATGATCGGGTCGTCGATGATCTTGGCCTGCCGCTCGACCTCCTGCGCCAATTGTTTGCCGAGGGCGATCTCCTTCTCATACGAGTAGAAGTTCACGCCCTTGCCGACATCCCGATCGCCGATAGCGTCGGGGTCGTTCTTCTTCTTGTCCCCGGCGAACGCGCCGAGGGAAAGCAGACTGAGTCCCGCCGCCGTTGCCGCTAGCGCCCTCAATGGAAGTCTCATGGTCCGAAGTCCTCTATAGCTACACTATACGCCCGAATGGCTGTATCGGAAGCCCACATGTGTAACGTCCGCCGGCCACCCCAGGTTACGGAATTTTACATGGGACGGCTGTAGCCCTGCTCCCGGTACCTTTCTAGCAAAGCCGTGAGCCGTGCCACGATCTCCGGGTGGTCCCCGTACCGGTTCGCCGTCTCTCCCGGATCCCGTACCATATCAAACAACTCGCCCGCCGGCTCGCCCGGCGCCGGCTGGTACTCCACCGGCTTCGTAAACCCGCCGGAACCGCGCCCGATGTTGAGTTTCCACTCACCCTGCCGGATGGAAAAATGCCCCTGCATCGAGTGATGCACGATCGCCTCGCGGATCGGGTGCGCCGGCTGGGGCCCGGTCAGCGCCGGCAGAATCGAGTAGCTGTCCTCCCCGGCGTCCCGCGGCAGGCGGTAGCCGGTGATCTCGGCCAGCGTGCCCATCAGGTCCGTCAGGCAGACCAGTTCCCCGCTGGTGCTGTCCGGGCGGATATGGCCCGGCCAGCGCGCCAGGAACGGGATGCGGTGCCCGCCGTCCCAGATGTCCGCCTTCTGGCCGCGCAGCGAATCGTTGGCGCGATGTCCCCAGCGGGCGATCTCCTCCGGCAGCCAGTGGGCGCCGTTGTCGCTGGTCACGATCACCAGCGTGTCGCGGGCCGTCCCGGAGGCGTCCAGCGCGGCCAGAACCTGCCCCGCCGCATCGTCCACCATGGTGACGAAATCGCCGTATTCGCCGGCCCTGGCCTTGCCGCGGAATGCCTCCGTGGGCAGCCACGGAGTGTGCGGCGCGGTCAGCGCCACATACACGAAGAACGGCTGCGCGGCATGTTCGCCCGGATAGTCGCGAAGCCAGCGCGCCGCCCGCGAGGTGATCTCCGGCAGCACGTCGATATGCCGGAACCCCGGCGCGATCGCCCCGCCGCGCCAGAACACCCCTCGATCCTCCCGGATCCCGTCGATGTGCCCGGTGGGCTGCGCCGTGGCGTGGTCGTCCTCGATGTACAGGTACGGGTCCATGTCGAGCGACGCCGGAATCCCGAAGTAGGAATCAAACCCCCGGTCCACCGGACCCGGATGCAGCGGGCGGCTGTAATCCGTCTTCTCCGCGTCGCCCAGCCCGAGGTGCCACTTGCCGAAACCCGCCGTCCGATAGCCGCGCGCCTTCAGCATCCCCGGCACCGTCAGCCGCCCCGGCTCAATCAGCATCGGCGAATAGCCGTTCAGCACGCCCTTCTTCAGCCGGGACCGCCAGCAGTAGCGCCCCGTGAGGATGCCGTACCGCGTCGGCGTGCATACCGCCGAGGGCGAGTGCGCGTCGGTGAATCGCACGCCCTGCTTGGCGAAGCCGTCCAGATGCGGGGTGGGCGCCTTCGAGTCCGGGTTGTAGCAGTCCAGGTCGCCGTAGCCGAGGTCGTCGGCCAGGATGAACAGCACGTTAGGCAGTCGGCGAGCTTGCGCGGGCAGCATCGCCGCCGCCGCTCCCATCCCCAGCGTGGCCAGGAATTGCCGCCGGCCGGGCAGGTCGGGTGTCATGGCAGCCATTATCGTACGCCGCACGCCTACATTCCATTCACCCCGCATGTGTGGTGTTATGCTGAGTCTCGGAGAAGACAGGCGCATGATCATCGGCGTTCCCAAAGAGATCAAAGATCACGAAACACGGGTGGGGCTGGTGCCCCACGGTATCAGCGCGCTGCGCGAAGCCGGCCACGAGGTGCTGGTCGAAACTCAGGCCGGCCAGGCCAGTTCCCTCACCGACGAGGAGTACCGGCAAGCCGGCGCAACCATCCTCGGCACGGCGGCGGAAGTCTGGAAACGGGCGGACCTGGTAGTAAAAGTGAAGGAGCCGCAGCCCGCCGAGTACCCCTTTTTCCGCCCCGGTTTGATCCTCTTCACCTACCTGCACCTCGCCCCTCTGCCCGAACTGACGCAAAAACTCCTCGATGCCCACGTCAGCGGCGTGGCTTACGAAACCATCCGGGAACGCGACGGCTCCCTGCCCCTGTTGACGCCGATGAGCGAAGTCGCCGGACGCATGAGCGTCCAGGTGGGCGCGCAATACCTCGAGCGCCCCAACGGCGGACGCGGCATCCTGCTCGGCGGCGTGCCCGGCGTGGCCCCGGCCAACGTGGTCATCCTGGGCGGCGGCGTGGTCGGGACCAACGCCGCCAAAATCGCGCTGGGTATGGGCGCGCACGTCATCATCATCGACCGCTCCCTGCCCCGCCTGCGCGAACTCGACGATATCTTCAACGGCAACGTGGTCACCCTGGCGTCCAACGCCTGGACCATCAGCGAGAACCTCAAGACCGCGGACCTGGTCATCGGCGGCGTCCTCATCCCCGGCGCCAGCGCCCCGCGTCTGGTCAGGCGCGACTTGATCGCCAGCATGAAACGCGGCGCCGTCGTCGTGGACGTGGCCATCGATCAGGGCGGCTGCTTCGAAACCTCCCACGCCACCACCCACACCGAACCGACCTACTTCGTCGACGGCGTCCTGCACTACTGCGTGAGCAATATGCCCGCCGCCGTGCCCCACACCTCTACGTTTGCGCTCAACAACGCCACCCTGCCTTACCTCACGGAACTGGCCAATCACGGCCTCGAAACCGCCTGCCAGCGCCACGGCGCGCTCCGCGAAGGCGTCAACACCTACAAGGGACTCATTACCTACCGCGGAGTCGCCGAGTCGCAGGGCCGCCAGTGGCGCAACTTCGCCAGCCTGGAGTAAGCTTGCTGCCATGCCGCTACCCGACGCCGCCGCGATCCCGCCCCTCACCTCCCTGACCGAGGAGGAGCGGATGTTCCAGGACACCGTGCGCCGTTTCGCGCGCGAGCAGGTCCGCCCCCACGTCCGCGAAATGGATGAAGCCGGGGTCTTCCGCAAAGACCTCATCCGCCAGTTCTTCGAAATGGGGCTGATGGGCATCGAAATCCCCGAGCAGCACGGCGGCCAGGGCGGCACCTTCTTCCAGGCGATTCTCGCGGTCGAGGAACTCTCCGCCGTCGATCCCTCCGCCGGCATCGTCGTCGACGTGCAGAACACCATCTGCAACAATGCCCTGCTGCGATGGGCCAGCCCCGCCCAGCAGGCGAAATATCTGCCGCGCCTCGCCGCCGATACCGTGGCCAGTTACGCGCTCAGCGAAGCCGGCTCCGGCTCCGACGCCTTCGCCATGGCCACCCGCGCCGAGGACCACGGCGATCATTTCCTCCTCAACGGGCGCAAGCTGTGGATCACCAACGCCGCCGAAGCCGGATTGTTCCTGCTCTTCGCGAACGCCAATCCCGCCGCCGGATACCGCGGCGTCACCGCCTTCCTCGTCGAGCGCGAATTTCCCGGCTTCGCGGTCGGTAAGAAGGAAGACAAGATCGGGCTGCGCGCTTCCTCGACCTGCGAATTGATCCTGGACAATTGCCGGGTGCCGCGCGAAAACCTGATGGGCGAAGCCGGCCAGGGCTACAAGATCGCGATCGAAACCCTCAACGAAGGCCGCATCGCCATCGGCGCCCAGATGATCGGGCTCGCCCGCGGCGCGCTCGATGCCGCAATCGCCTACGCCCGCGAGCGCAAGCAGTTCGGCCGCACCATCGCCGAATTTCAAGCCGTACAATTCGACCTCGCCAAGATGGCGATCGAACTCGAAGCCGCCCGCCTGCTGGTCTACAACGCGGCGCGCCTGCGCGATGCCGGCCGCCCCTTCCTGACGGAGGCCGCCATGGCGAAGTATTATAGTTCCGAGATCGCCGAACGCGTGGCGTCGCTGGCCATCGAGATCCACGGCGGGGTCGGGATCACCAGAGACTACCCCGTCGAAAAGCTCTACCGCGACGCCAAGATCGGCCGGATCTACGAGGGAACGAGCAATATTCAGCTTTTGACGATCGCCAAGAAACTGCTGGGACGTTAAGCTCGTCTCTCCAATGAGGGCAAGATGCGCGCGATTACCGCTTCCGCCGCCATGGCGGCGCTCCTGATGCCGCTTTGGGCGGCCGACAACATCAATCCGGACGATATCATCCGCAAGTTCGCGGCCAAGGAACTCGAGTTCCAGGACGCCCGCAACAATTACACCTACCGCCAGACCGTCAAGCTCGAAGAGTTGGACCCCAGCGGCAACCCCACCGGCGGCAAGTGGGAACTCGTCGAGGACATCATCTTCACCCCCGAAGGCAAGCGCATGTCCAAAGTGGTCTACGCGCCCGTCGTCAGCCTGCAGAACATCATCCTCACCCCCGAGGATGAGCGCGACCTGCGCGACGTCCAGCCCTTCGTCCTCACCACCAACGAAATCTCCGAGTACGACATCAATTACCTGGGACGCGAAAAAGTGGACGAAATCGGCTGCTACGTCTTCGCCGTCAAGCCGAAGAAACTCGTCAGCGGCAAGCGCTACTTCGAAGGGCAGATCTGGGTCGACGACCGCGACCTGCAGATCGTCAAAACCTACGGCAAAGGCGTCGGCGTCATCAAGCGAAGCTCCGACAACCAGTTCCCGCGCTTCGAAACCTACCGCGAGCAGATCGACGGCAAATACTGGTTCCCCACCTACACCCGCGCCGACGATACCCTGCACTTCAAGAGCGGCGAAAACCAGCGCATCCGCATGGTCGTCAAATACCAGGACTACAAGCGGTACGAAGGTTCGTCGACCATCCGCTTCGGCAACGTCGTCGAGGATGGCAAGAGCACCTCGACTGCCCCCACCACGCCTCCCGACGCCGGTAGCGCCACGCCGCCGGCCAAGAAGAAGTAGCCGCTACTGCAGCTTGCCGCGGGCGTCCACGCGCCACACCTCTTCCACGGTGCCGCCGCGGACGCCGTACACCTGCTCGTGCAGATTCACCGCCACGCACACGTGGTTGGGAATCACCCGCACCCGGTCGCCCTCGCGGAACATAGCGCCCGCTTTGGTCACATCCACGTAGCCGTGCTCCTCGTTCATCTTGTGGAAGCGCGCGCCCGGCGCTTCCACCACATGCCCGAACGTGACCTCCGCCCCCGTGCTCAGCCGGTCGCTCGAAAACGTCTTCGAGCCGCCGTCGATAATCATCTGCCCCGGAACCGCTGTCGAGACCACCGTCGCGTGGATCGCCGCCGCGCAATCCTCCAGCGCGCACGCACCGCACCGCACCGTATTGATGTCGTTGAACACGTACGTGCCCGGACGAATCTCCGTGAGTCCGGCGATCTCATGCGAGTGAAACAGCGCCGGCGTGGATCCGCCGCTCACGATCCCCGGCTCGATACCCGCCGCCCGCAGGTGCTCCAGAATCTCGCCCAGCAGCACATTCAGCGCCGCCAGCGCCGCCATGCCGGCTTCATTCATGGCCTTGATGTGCCCCGGATAAAACGTGATGCCTTCCAGTTTCACGTGCGGCATCTTTTCGATCGCCTGCGCCAGGTGGACCAGTTCCGTGGGCGCCACTCCCACGCGTCCCAGCCCCACATCGACTTCGGCCAGAATCCCGATCTCCACCTGCGCGGCGCGCGCCGCTTCGGAAATCTGGTGCGCGGCGAAGACGCCGTCCACCGCCACCGTCACCGGCGTCCGCCGTGCCAGCGCCGTGAGCCGCTCCAGCTTCGCGTGCCCGATGATCGGGTAGGCGATCAGCAGGCTTTCCGGGTCCGCCCCCGCCATGACTTCGGCTTCGGAGACCTTGGCCACCGTCAGCCCCGCCGCGCCCAACGCCAGTTGCCGCTTGCCGATCCGCACGCTCTTGTGCGTCTTGGTGTGCGGCCGCAACCGCAGCCCGTTCTCCTTCGCATAGGATGCCACCCGGGCCAGGTTCCGCTCCATCACGTCCAGGTCCACAACCAGCGCGGGGGTATCGATCTCCGAGACACGCATGCAAGTATAGTAGCGCAGGCCTCCCGGCCTGCCCGCCTCACCCCTGGCGCGGAATCCGCTGCGCGAGCGGCGGCAGCGCGGGGAAGTCGGTGTACGGCGCGGCCTGATACCAGTAGGCGCAGGAATAGAAATTGTCCCCGCGGTCGTTGGCGTGTCCGTGCTCCATGGTGTGCTTCAAATACCGCTCGAACGTGACCGGGTTATCGCCGTGGAAGCGGTAGCAGCAGTAACGCCCCCCGTAGCGCTCGGCGAACGTGATGATGGGCGCGCCGTACTGCGCGTGCGCGAACGGCTGCGCGTTGTACAGCCCGCCGAAATCCCAGCTCCCCAGAAAATAATCCTCGCTTCCGGTGCCGGTGATGGCGGGTTTGGACTCGTCGTCGATGAAGATCATCTCGTCGCCCTCGCCCCACCAGCCGTTGGCGTTCTGCAGCACCCCGAGCGTGACCCCCATCAGGTGTCCCTTGCCGCGCGATTCCATGTACACGTAGTTCTGCCGGCCGTCCAGGTTGACCTTGGGATTCAACCCCGTCACCGGCACGCACGGAGCCGCCTGCCGGTACTGTGCGTGGAAGTAGACGATATCCTCCGGCATGGCCGCCGCCACATAGTCGATGTTCGAGTAATACGCGCCCACCTGCGACGCCCCTTCGTTGGTCACGGTGAGCCGCGCGCCGCGCTGGTAGGGCATCGTGAAGTAACAGTTCAGCGAGCGCCCCGGCGAACATGCCAGGTACTCGGACTGATAAACCTGGTAGGCGCCCAGGTTCAGCCCGAAGAAGTCGCCGACCGGCGCTTCCACGCTTGGCTTCTCGTTCCCGTCCCAATAGGCGCGCAGGATGAGTTCCTTCAAGTGATCCGCGCTGCCGCTGGCGATGGTGACCCAGATGTGTGTGATTGCGCCCGGTCCGGTGGCGCGGAAGATCTCCTGCACCCCGCCGGCCGGAATCTGCCAGCGGTCCGCATTGCCGCCGGTGCGGTCCCAACTGCCCTGCTTCAGGCTCTTGTAGTGCTGCGCGCGCGCATAAAACGGCAGCACCGCCGCGCCTGCCGCCGCCCCTCCGCCCTGCGCCTGCGCCTCGGTGGACGCCGCCGCGCCTGCCGCTCCCGCCGCCAGCATTCCGTGCAGGAATCCGCGCCGGTTCTTCGCTCTCTGCTCCATCGTGTGACTCCTTTCCGGGATAGAGTCACATTGTAAGCCAGCGCCCGCCGGTTCGCGCCTAGGTCTTCACCCGGCGCCGCATCTCCGCGCGCGCCTCCGCCTCCGCGGTACGGGTGCGCTCCGCCTCGCGCTTGTCGTGGAACTTCTTGCCGCGGGCCACCGCGAACTCGCACTTGATCTTGCCGTTCTTGATATAAACCTTGGTCGGGATCAGCGACAGCCCCTTCTCCTGCCGGATGGCCCGCAGTTTATCGATCTCCCTGCGGTGCAGCAGCAGCTTGCGGTTATGCACCGGCAGGTGGTTCTCGCGGTTGCCGTGCGAATATTGGCTGATGTGCGCGTTGACCAGCCAAGCCTCGTCGTTGACCACATCGGCGTAGGCGTCCTTGAGCTGAATCTGCCCGTCCTTGGCTGCCTTAACCTCGGTGCCGGTCAGCACCATCCCGGCTTCGTACCGGTCCAGCAGGAAATAGTTGTGGCCGGCGGTGCGGTTGTCGCTGAGAACTTTGAAGGGGGTGTCTTTCTTGTCGGCCAAAATGACCTCAACGCGCGGAAGCCTAATCGCGTCAACAACTTTAGAGATGAGTCCCGCTGCCCGGGTCCGCAGTTCATCTTAGCATGGCCCTCGCCGGGGCCTGACAGAGCGCACTAACTATGCAATTTTTCAAACGTTTAACGGCGATCGTGGCGGCTGTGATGCTGGCCGCGCCGGTGGTCCCCCTCGAGGCCAAAAGCAAGAAGAGCGACAAGTTCTTCTCCGACGGCCGCTCCCATGAGCAGAAAAAGGAGTGGGACCAGGCGCTGGCCTCCTACCAGGCGGCCCTCGCCGAGGACCCCAGCGACATCCTCTACCAGATGGCCGTGGATAAGACCCGCTTCCAGGCCTCCCAGTTTCACGTGGAACAGGGCATGAACCTGCGCGGCGATGGACGCCTCGGCGATGCCCTCGCCGAATTCCAGCGCGCCTTCGCCATCAGCCCCGGCAACGCCGCCGCCAACCAGGAGATGCGGCGCACCAAGGACATGATCGAACTCGAGCGCCGCCGCGTTCTGGAAACCGGCAAGGAGTCGCCGGCCGAAGTGCGTGCGCTCACCCCCGGCGAACTCGCCCGCCGCCAGAACAACGAGAAACTCGCCAGCATCCTGCCCGTCCCCGAACTGAAACCCCTCAACCAGGACCCCATCCGTCTGCGGATGAACGGCTCGCCCAAACTGCTGTTTGAGACCGTCGCCAAACTGGCCGGCCTCAACGTCATCTGGGACCCCGAATACCAGCCGCAAGTGCGCGGCAACGTCAGCGTCGAGTTCGAAAACGCCACTCTCGAAGAAGCCCTCGACTATACCGCGGTGCTCACCAAGTCCTATTGGAAGCCGCTTTCTTCCAACACCATCTTCATCACCATCGACAACCCCAACAAGCGCCGCGACTACGAAGAGCAGGTCGCCAAGGTCTTCTACCTGCAAAACGTCAACGGCCCGCAGGAACTCCAGGAAATCGTCAACGCCGTGCGCAGCGTCGCCGATATCCAGCGCTTCTTCCCCTACAATTCGCAGAACGCCATCATCGCCAAGGGCAGCGCCGATCAGATCGCCCTGGCCGGCAAAATCCTCCACGACCTCGATAAGCCCAAGAACGAAGTGGTCGTCGATATCATCGTGATGGAGGCCAGCACGATTTACACCCGCCAGTTGACCAGCGCGCTGGCCAGCGCCGGACTCAATCTCCCGGTCAGCTTCACCCCCCGCTCCGGCCTGATGGTGGTCACCAACGCCAACACCGGGACCACCCCCACCGGCATCACCACCACCGGGACCACCACCACCGGCACCACCACCACCGGCGTCACCGGAATCACCGGCACCGGCACGACGACTACGACCGGCACCGGCACCAACCAGATTCCCCTGGCCAACATCGGCAAACTCACCGAGGCCGATTGGGCCACCGTCGTCCCCGACGCGCTGCTGCAGGCCGTGCTCAGCGACGCCCGCACCAAGGTCATGCAGTCCCCGCAACTGCGCACCGTCGACAACGTCAAGGCATCGCTCAAAATCGGCGACCGCGAGCCTACCGCCTCCGGCAGCTTCCAGCCCGGCATCGGCGGCGTCGGCATCAACCCGCTGGTCAACACCCAGTTCACCTACATCGATGTCGGCGTCAACGTCGAAATGCAGACCCGCGTGTTCGATAACGACGACGTGTACCTGCACCTCGATCTCGACATCTCCAGCGTCACCGGCCAGGTCAATCTCGGCGGCATCAACCAGCCCATCATCGGGCAGCGCAAGGTCTCGCAGGAAATCCGCGTGCACGACGGCCAGCCCACCCTCCTCGGCGGCCTCACCCGCGTGCAGGACACCAAAACCGTCACCGGTATCCCCGGCCTCAACTCCATTCCGGTCCTGCGCCGCCTGTTCACCGGAGAAAGCGTGGACCGCGAGCGCCAGGAACTGCTCATCGCGCTGGTGCCCCACATCGTGCGCCGCCCCGAGTTCAGCGCGGAAAATCTGCGCGGCATCGCGGTCGGCAACGCCCAGACGGTTCACGTGACTTACGGACGGCGCTCCGCCGACACTCCCGCGGCAGCGGTCCCGCCCGCGCCCGTTCCGGTTCCGCAGGCGCAGGCCGTGCCGCCGGCAGCGGCGCCCGCAACGCCGCCCGCCACCGCCGTG